>NZ_JBHJTF010000023.1:0-86438 GCF_042267565.1 Lysinibacillus sp. NPDC056232
TCTCTTAACTATGCGATTGTAGTTAGAATATGCATGAATATTCGATTATTCGCATTTTTGACACATCAGAAGATAAAATTCTAACTTTTTAAAATAAACATAAAAATTCAGTTGATTTTATATTTATGCATTGTTATACTAATCCCAACAGCAACGAAACAAGGAGAGAAGGCTATGAAATTACTCGAGGAAGTACAGTTAAAGTTAGTCACTAGCTTAAAAGGTAAGGACTTATTAACCTTGCTAGACTATACAAGTGAAGAGGTTCAACAGTTAGTTGAGTTATCAACACAGCTGAAAATGATTACTAAAGAAGGAAAATGTCCGAAGCTACTAGAAGGTAAGACACTCGGCATGATTTTTGAAAAACATTCAACTCGTACTCGTATTTCATTTGAAGTAGGGATGAACCAATTGGGCGGAAAAGGAATGTTTATGCATGCGCGTGATTTACAGATTGGTCGTGGTGAATCTGTTTATGATACAGCACATGTGTTATCAGGCTATTTAGATGGTATTATGATTCGCGCAAACTCTCATGCAATGGTGAAGGAGCTTGCAGAGCATGCATCTATACCGGTTATAAATGGACTAACGGATATTTATCACCCATGCCAAGCTTTAGCTGATTTAGAAACAATCTTTGAAAATAAAGGTGAACTAAAAGGGCTGAAAATTGCTTATGTTGGAGATGGCAACAACGTGGCGCACTCATTAGTAGTCGCTTCTGCGCATGTAGGAATGAATGTGGCAGTGGCAACACCGGTTGGCTATGAATGTGATGCAGATGTTATCGCAAAAGCACATGCTATCGCAGCAGCAAATGGTAGTACAATTACAATTACAAACGATCCTATAGATGCGGTTATAAACGCGGATGTAGTATACGCCGATGTATGGACGTCGATGGGGCAAGAAGAGGAAACTGCAAAACGTCTAAAAGATTTTGCAGGTTATCAAATTAATGATGAGCTTGTCGCATACGCAAAACCAAATTATATGTTCCTTCACTGTTTACCAGCTCATCGTGAAGAAGAAGTAGCATCATCTGTTATTGATGGCCCAAATTCCTACATCTTTGAGCAAGCAGAAAATAGACTTCATGCACAAAAAGCAGTGCTAGCATCAATTCTAGCTTAACTTCTTTCAGAGGGTGTCCAAACAAACATCCGCTGAAATAGAGGAACTCAGTCTAAGAGCGCCACGTCCTGTGGCAACGACTGAGTAACCAACATCGTGTTGGCCTAAGCACAAAGCCGATTCCGGACGCAATTATGCCGAGGCATAATTGATTGCAATAAATGAACATTTCGAGCAAGAACAGACGCCAAGTATTATACTTCTCAGTTTGAGAAATACTATATAGATAGAGTTCATATTGACAACAGGGGGTGTCAATGTGAATAGCATAACAGTGGTTGCAGACAGAGGGATGTAGGCCGCGCGTGATGTATGTTATCAAGATGGATGACCGCATCGCTACATAAAAAAGTAACCTGGGAGACGCTAGGTTACTTTTTTTCTTGTTGAACTGCTATTTACTTTTTTTCAGATACATTTTTAAAATATAATCCCTAGTTTTCCGATATTATATAGAGAATTAAAACGATTATCTATATAATAGGATAAATAAGTAATTTAAGGAGGGCTTTAGATGAACATTGACCATATCGAGGCGTTTTTATATGTCGTGCATTATAAAAGTATTCATAAGGCCGCAAATGCATTGTTTTTGTCCCAACCGACTGTGACGGCCCGTATTAAATCATTGGAGCGAGAGTTGAATGTAGAGTTATTTCATCGCGATGGACGAAGTGTAATATTATCGGATAAAGGCAAGGACTTTGTACCGTTTGCGACACAGATTGTGCAAACCTTTCAACAAGGAAAGAAACAATTAGAGGAAACGCAGGAGTCTGATGAAGTGTGCATTGGTACAAATGGCGTTACAGCGCAATATTTTTTAGCTTATGCATTGCCGAAATGGAAGAAAGACTTCCCGCATTTGCGTTTCCAGATCATCACGGGTTCAACTACAGTGATTTTAGAGAAACTGCAAAGTCATCAAATCCATCTTGCTCTTATTCAATACATGCATAGAGAAGGGATTGCGAATGAGTTATTGCTAAGCAATGCCGTTAAACTTGTGATGCATCGCGAGCATCCTTTTAAACAACAGCACCTAATGAAAGCAAAGGAACTGGCACAACAGAAAATGGTATTTTTTGAATGTGGGGCTTTTGATTGGAATTATGTGCATAAAATGTTTGAGGTAGAGGGCGTATCAGCAAATATTGAAGTGCGAACGGATCATTTAGAGGTAGCGAAAGAATTTATTCGTACGAGAGAGTATATGAGCTTCTTACCGTATCTTTGTGTAAAAAAAGAACTTGAAAGTGGTGAGTTTGTTGAGATTGATGTCAAACATTTACTTGATATGAATCAACACATTTTTTTAACGTATAAAAATAAACAGACGCTCGCACCAGCCTTTTGGAAAACAATAGTAGAAACAGCTGTGCAATTTGAAAGTATTCAAGAAAATCTGAATTGATAAAATTTTTTATAAGTCAGTAAATTTTTTTCTATTAAGTAGCCTATTGCAAACTGTATAAATGAACTGTATTATCTTCCTCAATCCTATTTTATTTATGAGTACCCATAAATGAAATATTTTTTTAAACATAAAACATACTTAACCACTGTGTTTAGTAAAAATAAAATTTGAGGAGGAACAAATATGGTGAGACAGGACAAAATTCGATTCGGGGCTATTATTCATGGTGTAGGTGGTAATATTTCAAGTTGGCGTCATCCTGAGGTGGCTAGCAATCAAAGTGTAAGCTTGCCGTTTTATATTCAGCAGGCACAAAAGGCAGAGCAGGGGAAATTTGATGTTGCTTTTATTGCAGATGGTTTGTTCATCAATGAAAAATCGATTCCTCATTTTTTAAATCGTTTCGAGCCAATAACAATTCTATCGGCGCTAGCAGTAACAACTAAAAACATCGGGCTAGTAGGCACTGTATCAACCTCCTATAGCGAACCATTTACAGTGGCACGCCAATTTGCCTCATTGGATCATATTAGCGGGGGCCGTGCAGGGTGGAATGTTGTTACGACACCATTAGAAAGCACTGCCTTGAACTACAATAAAACAATTGAGCAGCATCCTAGTCACGCAGAGCGTTATCAAATTGCTGAGGAATATTTAGAAGTAGCAAGAGGGTTGTGGGATTCATGGGAAGATGATGCTTTCATTGCAGATGTAGAAAATGATGTATTTTTCAATCCTGATAAGTTGCATACATTAAATCATAAGGGCAACTATTTTTCAGTTCAAGGTCCGCTAAATATTGCACGCTCTAAGCAGGGGCAGCCCGTTATTTTCCAAGCGGGTTCTTCAGATGCGGGTATTCGATTAGCGGCAAAAGATGCAGATGCAATTTTTACGCACGGTGCGTCGTTAGAAGCGTCACAGAAATTTTATAAAAGAGTAAAGACTGAGGTTGCAGCATTTGGACGCAATCCAGATGAAGTGAAAATTTTCCCAGGAATCTCTCCGATTATCGGCGATACGCTTGAGGAAGCGGAAGCAAAGTATCAGGAAATCGTTGAGCTCGTTTCAATAGAACGTGCACTTGCTTATCTTGGTCGATATTTCGATCATCATGATTTTACACAATATGATGTAGATGCTCCGTTCCCAGAGCTTGGTGATATAGGAGCAAATAGCTTTAGAAGTACGACCGATTATATTAAACAATATGCTAAACAAGAGGGTCTAACATTGCGACAAGTTGCGTTACGAGAAGCAACCCCAAAAACAGCATTCTTTGGTACAGCAGAGCATGTGGCTGACCTCGTGCAGGAATGGTTTGAGCAAGAGGCGGCTGATGGCTTTATTATAGGCGTTACTGTACCTGGAGCACTGGATGATTTTGTAGATAAGGTTGTGCCGATTTTACAAGCAAGAGGGCTATACCGTGAAGAATATGAAGCAGACACATTACGTGGTAACTTAGGTTTACCATTTAAAGAAAGCCGTTATATCAAACAGTCTGTCTAAAAACCTAGTAAATGTATAAGAATAAATGTAATTGAGGAGGCAAGGTATGAGCTATTCATTAGGCATATTAGATCAAAGCCCTATTATTGAGGATGCATCAAATGAGCGGACCTTACAAAAAACAGTGGCTCTAGCACAAAAAGCAGAGCAATTGGGCTACTCACGTTTTTGGGTGTCAGAGCACCATAATACAGATACATTAGCGGGGTCATCTCCAGAAGTATTAGTATCTTATCTCCTTGCTAAAACAAAATCTATCAATATTGGCTCAGGTGGAGTGATGCTACAGCACTACAGCCCATACAAAGTAGCGGAAAATTTTCACGTTCTCGCATCGTTGGAGCCAGGGCGAGTTGATTTAGGCATAGGGAAGGCACCAGGTGGTTTACCTCTCTCCACGAAGGCGTTGCAATACGGCACGCTCAATCAAGGCGAAGATTTTGAGGAAAGATTAACATTTTTACAGCAATTAATTGAGCAAACCGTACCAGCAGAGCACGAGTTATATGGAGTACAGGCAACGCCGATTCCAAAGGTAAAGCCAGCGTTATTTTTACTTGGGGCAAGTCCACAAAGTGCCGCTCTTGCAGGCACACTAGGCATTGCGTTCGTCTTTGCGCGATTTATTAATAGTGATAATGATGTATTAGCACAAGCAGCTACAGCCTATCGCAAGCATTATCCAAAGGGTCATTTCGCCGTTTCCATCGCAGCCCTTGCAGCCCCTACGAAAGAGGAGGCGAAAGAGCTTATTGGTGATCAAAAAATTACAAAGGTGCATTTAGCAAGTGGCAAAAGCCTAACATTACAATCGGTGGAGCTAGCAGAGAAATTTGGTCAGGAATCTGGAGAGGCATTTACAGTGAAGCAATATGATGCGGATATTTTATATGGGACTCCAGAAGACATTAAAACGATATTAGATGATTATCATGAGCGCTATCAAATTGATGAGTTTATTTTGCATACGCCAGTGTTAAAGGAATCTGAACGAGAACGATCATTTGAGTTATTAAGTCCAGTCTATTTACAACAAAAAGAAGCGGTTAGCTAAGGAGGAAATAAACATGGCAAAAAATATAGATGTAATTGTTTGGTCAAAGCAAGGCTGTAGTTATTGTGATGAAGTGAAAACATACTTGCAACAACAAGGTATTTCTTACAAAACAGTGGATGTAACACATAATGACGCTTTCCGTGACATCTTAGAAGCAAAATATGGTGTCCGTTATGTTCCGGTTGTCGAAATTGGAGCAAATGGTGTCTTTAAAGCAGTAACAGAGATTGGACTGGAGCATTTAAAAACAGCACTTGCTGTTGTTCTACCGTCGCACGCATAAGAAGAGAGGGATTTTATGAAAAAATTATCGTTTTATTTACTATTATTGCTAGCTTTACTTTTAACAGCTTGTACAAGTACGGAAAAGTCCGAAGGGGATACTAGTGAAAATAATGCAGCACAAGGTGGAAAAGGCGTTCAAAAAATTATTGTTGGTACAGGAACCCAATTTCCAAATATCTGCTTCATTGATGACAAGGGGAATTTAACCGGTTATGATGTGGAGCTTGTTCGCGCCATTGATGAGAAGCTACCAGAATATGAGTTTGAATTTAAAACGATGGAATTCTCAAATCTATTACTAAGTTTAGAGACAAGGAAAATTGACTTTATTGCCCATCAAATGGAAGTCAATAGTGAACGAGAGGAAAAATTCCTCTTTAATAAAGAGCCTTATAATGTATTCCCATTAAAAGTAACAGTCAATGCAAAAAACAATTCTATTCAATCCATTGATGATTTGAAGGGGAAAAACGTTAGTGTTTCACCAACTAGTAACTCTGCTGTCTATATAGAGAAATACAATAAGGAACATAATTTAGGTGCTAATATTGTCTATTCGTCCGGCTCGGTCGATATTCACAATCAACTTGCAACAGGTCGAATCGATGCAATCATTACAACACCGTTTGCAGTAAAGTACTATAACGAAAGCAATAAGGCACAAGAGAAGGTAGTAGGAGATGCTTTATTAAATTCAAAAGTTTACTTCTTATTAAATAAAGACGAGGCTGTCTTACAGGAGCGACTTGATGATGCTATTCGAGAATTAAGGGCAGAAGGCGTCATTAGTAAGCTAAGTAAGAAATGGCTTGGTGACGATTATACGGTAGACTTCTAAACGAAATAGGAGAGGGAGAAGGAAGTATGGCTAATGACTTTGACTTCACGCTAATCGCAAAAGTACTTCCAATATTGCTTCAGTATTTGCCAGTTACACTCGAAATTTTAGTGTTCGCCATTCTTTTTGGTATGCTGCTTGGTATAGTAATCGCTATACCAAAGCTGCTACACATACCAGTTTTGAAGCAAATCATAACGATTTATATTTCGTTTATTCGAGGTACGCCGATATTAGTACAATTGTTTTTAGTGTTTTATGGTATACCAGCATTATTAAAGCTTGTGCATATTGATGTAACAAGAATGGATGCTATGTATTTTGTAATTATTACTTATACGTTGAGCAATGCTGCATCGTTTGCTGAGATTTTTAGAGCGGCTATTTTAACAGTTGATCGCGGACAAATGGAGGCAGCTTATGCAGTTGGATTAAGTGGAATACAGGCTTTTCAACGTATTGTTCTCCCTCAGGCGATTCGTGTTGCCTTTCCTAATATGGCAAATACGATGATTAGTTCATTAAAGGATACTTCTTTAGCATTTTCAATTGGTGTCATGGATATGGTGGGACGTGGAGAAACACTTATTGCTTCCACGACAAGGGCATTAGAGATCTATTTGGCGCTGTCCATCGTTTATTTTGTCATTGTTATGCTGTTAGAAAAGATCTTAAAACGCAATGAACGGTATCTCAATCGATATATGCCAAAGGAAGCTGCATCTAACTAGGGGGAGAAGCTATGACGATAGATATTGCTTTTATTTTTGAAGCATTAAAAGAAATTAGTAAAGTATTACCATTAACTTTGTTCATGGCAGTTACACCTGTCTTATTAGGCATTTTTATCGGCATAATCGTTGCTTTTGTTCGGATACAACAAACAAAAATTCTCGCACCATTGTTGAATTTTTACGTATCTTTTTTTAGAGGCACACCAATCATTATGCACATTATGCTTGTTTATTTTGGCATACCAATTGTTGTTGATGTCATTGCAAAAGCTTTCAAGTTAGAGTTTCAATCAAGTTCTATCCCTATTTTATTTTTTGTTATTTTGGCTTTGACGCTAAGTGCAGGAGCTTATGCCTCCGAAATAATTCGGTCCGGTATTTTAAGTGTACCTAAGGGACAGCTAGAGGCAGCTTATGCAGTCGGTTTAACATTTTCACAGGCGATGCGACGTTATATTTTACCGCAAGCATTTAGTAAATCCATTCCTAACTTCACAAATGTCTTTATCGGTTTCTTACATGCCACGTCACTAGCTTTTTTCCTTTCAGTTAAAGAGTTAACAGGAGTCGCGAATATCATTGCTTCGATTAATTTAAAGTTTTTGGAGGCATTTATCGCTGTCGGGCTAATTTATTGGGGTGTTTCAGCTATCGTCGAATGGTTGGCACATCGTATTGAAAAAAGAGTAACTGCCTATAGTAAGGGTGCATTTAAATAGAGTCGATTAAATAGAAAGGGGATTGAACGATGACAGTAGCTGAAATAGTGATTGAACATTTGCAAGAGGAAGACTATGCACGGTATTTAGAGGTTCTAGTAGAAAGTTATGCACAATATGAAAAAGAATATGATAACCCAGAGGACTGGGGCTCATACTTAAGTGATATTCGGGCATCTGTTGGCAATCCTAATGCAGAGACAATTTTAGTGGCAAAGCGTGGTGATGAGATTTTAGGGGGACTGCAAATATTTACAGATTCTGAAAAAGCATATGGTTTACCAGAGCTTAACATACAGTCTACCATTGTGCGCTTACTTGGCGTGCATCCTAACGGAAGAGGGCTAGGTGTTGCTAAAAAATTATTGCACGAAAGCTTCGCCTTTGCACGCAATCGTCAGGATCAAGCATTATATTTGCACTCAGGTGATATTATGCAGGCCGCTATTAATCTTTATTTATCGCTGGGCTTTGTAAGAGACGAATCTAAAGAGTTTAATAAGGGAGATAAGCTTGTAAAAAGTTTCCGCTATGATTTATAAAAAAGAACCCGTTGATAATGGACATCAACGGGTTTTCTATGTTTGAACGTAAAAATGGTTTACATGTTGAAAATTTTCCCTGGATTCATAATATTATGTGGATCAAGTGCTACCTTTATGCTCTTCATCACTAATAGAGATGTACCGTGCTCTGTAGATTGATATTTCATTTTTCCAATACCAACACCATGTTCACCAGTACAAGTACCACCACGCAGCAAAGCATATTGGACAATATGTTCATTGAAGCGGTCTGCTTTTGCCTGCTCCTCGGCATCGTTTGGATCTAACATTAACAAGGCATGGAAGTTACCGTCTCCAACATGACCTACTATTCCACCTGCAAGACCAACATCATCAAGCTGTTCACGAGCATATAAAACGGATTCAGCAAGCATAGATATTGGTACACAAACATCAGTCGACATAAGCTTTTTCCCTGGATAAGCATGGATATATGCATAGGCCAATGAATGGCGCGCCTCCCAGAGCTTATTACGTGCCGCATTGTCTTGTTCAAATTCAACAGAAAGACAGCCAAAGTCCTCAAAAATTTCTTTAGCAAATTCTATATCGGCATGCATACCTGCTTCATTTCCGTGAAATTCTAAAAATAGTGTTGGTTTTTCATCATAGAATGTTTCATTATAAATATTTGCTTGTTTGATAGAGGCTTCATCGACCAGTTCAACACGGCCAATTGAAATGCCCGCTTGCAGCAATGCGGTTACTGTACTGACAGCATCGCCAACTGTCGCAAAAACTGCACGTCCCGCCGCTACAAATTCGGGGATACCATAGACTTGTAAAGTTAATTCTGTAAAGCAACCTAGCGTACCCTCAGAGCCAATGAAAAGGCCATTCAAGTGATAACCAGAAGAAGACTTTACAGCTAAGCTACCGGTATGAATGACTGAACCGTCTGCGAGTACAACCTCTAAATCTCGTACTTGATCGCGCATAACACCATATCGCACTGCTGTTGTACCGCTGGCATTCGTTGCGGCCATTCCACCAAGTGTAGCATCAGCACCAGGGTCAACTGTGAATTGAAGTCCATGTTTTTTTAATTCTTTATTCAATTGAGCACGTGTTACACCCGGTTGTACTTTTACTAGCAGGTCATCTGGTCGAATTTCTAAAATAGCATTCATGTCAGAGAAATCGATAGAAATGCCATTTGCAATGGGAATTGCATTTCCTTCCAAGCTTGAGCCAACACCAAAAGGTACGACTGGTATACGTTCCGCATGCGCAATTCTCAAGATGGCACTGACATCGGCCGTGGAACGAGGAAAGACAACGATATCTGGTAAGCTCATTGTATGATGAGATTCGTCCCTTCCATGTAGCTGTCGCACCGTTTCGTTTGTTGACACCTGTTCTTCAGTTAAAACCTTTTTTAGTTGATTTACTATTAATTCTACAGCAACAGTCATTCCAATCCCTCCTAATTTTCTGATAAGTTAAACTTTATCATGCATTTATTGGAAATGGAATGAACCGTCTATAAAAAATTAGTGAGCAAAGACTTTTTCAAGTTTTTGAACAAATTCATCCTGCTCAGTAGGACTAGATTGCTGCCACCATTTTTCGAAAAACACACCAAGCCCTGGAAGTAAATGCTCTTCACCACGGCTAATTGCATCTTCGACAATGTCCTTAAATTCAGCCGCTGATTGACCATGTACGTTTGTCGTAATCGCATCTCTTATTTGAAAATTCATCTATTTCGCCTCCTTAGTAGTAATTTGTCCAACCTTTTAAGAAATATGTATAGTGTGACAGCTAAAAGATATGATTTTTGAAATATCATACTGTTGTTATGTATAAATATTAAAAAGGACTTATAAAGACTTTCTAATCATACTGACAAAAGAGCTGTTCGACATCCTCCTAGTATAGTAACTAAGATAAAGGCACCTAGGAATAATGGACTGTGCACAGTCGACAGGACAATAGAATGACAACACAGCAAAATAAAAAAGAGTTATCACCTGAACTACCATTTGATGAAGTATTAGAATTAGCCCAGCCGATGATCACGTCGATTTTGGTAAAGTGCCAAATTTATAAGGATTTTGAGTATTATCGTCATATAGCAACCATAGCCGTGTGGGATGCTTGGCGTAAAGCGGATCAAACAAAAGGATTGTTTTCTGCTTATATTTATACAACTGTGAAAGGAGAAATTTTAAAAGAGCTTTCAAAGGAAAAGAGTTTTGAAAATATGAATACACCTATGGATCATGAAACGATAAATTATATTCGAGATCATGCAATAAGTGACAGAAATCCAGTTCTTATAGAATGTATTATGTCTCATTTAAAATTTGAAGACAGAAAAATATTACTACTTTTCTATGAAGAAGGTTACAGTTACTTTGAAATTGCTAAAGAACTAGGTTTATCTGTAGAGGCTGTTAAAAAAAGACGCACAAGAATAATGATTAAGCTTCGCGAGTTGTTATATTCTAAAGAAGAATAGTGCTATAAAGCATCAAAGGTATGCTAATATCAAAGAAAAATGAATATTGGCATACTTTTCATAATTGCATACAACTTCCAATAAAAATGCTATGATTCGTAATAAGTCAAAAAAAAGTACAATTTTTATTTTTTATATTTCCTTTATATAGGTGATATTACCCGTATAATTTGATGAATATTGGTATGGAGGGTTTCTGTTGGAAAAAGGGTTGAATCGATTAGAGATAGAAAAGAAAGAGATTTGGTATATAGTATTGCCATTATTCCTAGTCATGCCACTATTAGGTTTAAGCAATCAGGTATTTGTTTTTTTTAAGGAAGAAAGTTATATTTGTTTGAACTTGATTATACAAGTACTAATCATTGTTTTTACAATGGCAATCGCTATTCAATCTTGGCTCGTTTTTTCACACTTATTATCAAATCAAACATTATACATAGGTAATTTATTTTTTATTATCGCCTTGTTGGAAATGGTGAGCTTGGTTATTGCTCAATATCCAATGGCTGAAACACTATATTTGGAAATATGGTTGGATTTAATCATGCGTTTATGCTTATCAATCGGTTTTCTCTTTATTATTTTAAAGCCTAAAAAACGCTTAACGATGAATGATCGTAATTATACATATAGCAGTTCCTTTTTATTTGTACTACTGAGCCTTTTTCTAGTGTATTTCTCTTCAAAATATTTTTTACTCGAAGAACAAATGTTGCTTAAAGCAAACTCTATTGTTCATTTATTATCTGCTGTCTTACAAGGTGTAACGATAGTGATTTTAAGTAAGTATAAACAAAAGTTGCCTAAACGAGTTATGTGGCTTATTAGCGCAGCAGTTTATTTAATTATTAGTGATATTTTCTTTGCATTCATCAAAGATTTGAAATCAATTTGGGGCTTTTCAGCATTAATTTATCAATTTTTTGCATTCTTCTTTTTCCTAAAAGCCATTTACTATACAACTGTTGAAAAACCATATCAACAGCTTTTAAAAATAAAGCAAGATCTTGAGTATTCGCAGCAGGAGCTTCATTTTCGAGCTTTTCACGATGATATTACAAAGCTTCCAAATGAGCATTTATTATTGAAAACCTTAAAAGAGGATTTACATGACAATAGTCGTCAAAAAGCAATCGTTGCGATTGAGATTGATCGCCTTGCCGCTATCCGCTCATCTATAGGCATTAATTATTCTAATACAATGATGAAGCTCGTAGCTGAGAGAATTCAAGCCATATTACCTCCTCATTATTTTGCTACAAAACTTCATGAGGGGCAGTTTATTATTTATATTAATCATGTGAAGACGAGAGAAGAGTTAGTGCAATTTTGCTTGAACTTGAAGAGCGCTATGCAAAGACCATTACAAGTACAATTATTCACACTCAACGGGAATCTTAATATTGGAATTGCCCTCCATGAGGAAAATTGCTCAGGTGAAGAGCTTTTAATGCATGCGCAGTTAGCGATGAAGGAAGCGAGCCAAATACCTCAAAGAGTTCTTTTTTATAAGCCGTATATGTCAAATGGCCTTACTGATCGTATTTTGCTTGAACAAGAGCTCCATAAAGCATTAGCTAATGAAGAATTTTACTTAGATTTTCAGCCTCAAGTAAATTTAAAAACGGGTAAAATTGAATCTGTAGAAGCGCTAGTACGTTGGCGTCATCCAACCCGTGGATTTGTTTCACCTGAGTTGTTTATCCCAATTGCAGAAGAATCTGGCCTTATAATTCCATTAGGGAAATGGATTTTAGAGACAGCATGCTTTCAAGCGAATGCCTGGAAAGAGCAAGGATTGCCACCAATAAAGGTTGCCGTAAATTTGTCGCTTGGGCAATTATTTCAGCAAGATTTAGTGCAAATGGTGCAAGAGATTTTACAAAGAACAAATTTAGAACCAAACTATTTACAATTAGAAATTACGGAAAGTATGACGATGAATATCGATCAAATGACACAGTTACTTCATGAATTAAAGGCAATTGGAATTCAAATTGCTGTTGATGACTTCGGGACAGGGTATTCATCGCTTTCATATTTAAAAGATTTTCCAATCGATTGCTTAAAAATTGACCGGGCGTTCGTTCGAAATATTCAGCATAACCCAAATGATGAGGCGCTCGTTTCCATGATTTTATCAATGGCGAAGCATTTGAGATTAAAGGTTGTTGCTGAAGGAATTGAAGAAGTGGAGCAGCTTGCTTTCCTTATTAACGGTGATTGTGATTATATTCAAGGCTATTTATTTAGTAAACCGATTTCTGCTGAACAGATTTCCAATACCTTCACAGAGTTACACAATCGAGCGAGTGATATTTTAACAAAGTTTAAATATGAAGAGGATTACGTCATTTAAAGTTGGGATTTTCATAGGTGAGAAGTTGAGCGATGGATAGAAAGGCAAAAGCGACGGAAAGAAGAGTCAAAGTGGCGGATAGAGCAGCTAATGTCGTGGATAGAACCGTCAAAGTGACGGATAGAAGTTAGAATGATGAAGTGTTTGATTGGAGTGGAGGCTGGTCGACTCCTTGGGGATCATCGAACGCCCTCAGGAAAGCTCTAGCCGAAACGTTTCCAGAAGATACTTAATATTCCAGGAATAATAGTTTTTCAACAACATAAAAACTGCTTACTTCACCACAGGAAGTAAGCAGTTTTTTTATTTGAGGATAAAGTTTAATGTACGAGGTACTCTTCTTTTAATTCTCCTAAATCCACTTCGGATCGTTCCTCTAAAGAACGACGTAAATGGACAGTTGCAGTTTTACCATCATCATGAAGCTTGTCAATCCAGATAGATACGCCATTATAGCTTACTTCATATTCTTTTGGTGAGGCGACAATTTCTTGTGCACGTGTGTAATCCACTTGAAGGCCTCCTTATTTTTTCGTCTTGCCTTCTTTAGTGACTGAATTAATCATGTTCATAAACTCTTGAGAAAATTCTTCACTAGCTTTTTCACTAGCTTTTTCTGGCGCTATTTTTTGGTTTTTTGGCGTTTGAGGCAAAGACCCTTTGTTGGCGCTTTTACCTTGCTTATTGTCTCTTCCCATGTTTAGTTTCTCCTTTCGCTTTGATATTTCTTAATATGGCTCTGAATTGATTTTTTATCATGGGAAAAACTAGGGAAAGTAAGAATATATTGTAGAAATGTATAGGACTTTTTGGGTTAATAAATAAGCCTTAAATGCACATACTTAGCCATAATATCGCCTTCGTAATCAACAACTTTTTGACTAAAGTGGTTTATCGGACAACCACTGCTACCGAAAATCACCCTACGTTTATAATGAAACCTTTTTGATGGAAAACTCATTATTTAATAGTGCCCAATTTTGTGGGAAAGGAAAACCTAATGCCCAATAGCTAATACCACGAAGATTATATTCCTTCGTCATATTAAACTTAGCTTGTGCACTTCTAGCATCTTCAAACCATACCTCATGATTTTTACCTTGTTCATCAACATAACGGAAATACGGTGACTGTGCGGTCCTATCATATTGAATGGTTGCGCCATGTTTTATTGCTCTGTTAATGGCTTCTTGAGAGCTGAATGTTTCCGCCTCTTGGCCCTTAACGTGCGGTAGAAGCCAATCGCGAGCATAAATTTCAAAGCCTAAAAATATTTTGTTAGCAGGCATAACTGATAAAGCATATTCCACAACTTTTCTCATCTCGTTAATGGGTGAAATGGCTTGTGGTGGACCAAGTCGGTATCCCCACTCATATGTCATCAAAATGACAAAGTCTGCAATTCTTCCGTGTGCTTCATAATCATGTGCCTCATATAAAGTTCCTGCCTGCGTTGCGCTCGTTTTTGGAGCAAGTGCCGTTGATACTAGGAATCCTTTTGGGTGAAGACGATCAACAGCTAATTGGAGGAAAGTGTTGTAATTCTCACGATCTGCCGGTAGAACGTTCTCAAAATCAACGTTTAGCACTTTATAGCCCTTCTCCTGCATTACTTGCAAAGTATTGTTGATAACCTTTTCCCGTAAATCTGCACTAGATAAAATAACATGTGATAAGTTGGAACCAGTTTCTGTGGAAGAGAAATTCGTAAGGGTCAGCATAGGTGTAATGTTTTTGGCAATAGCTGCATCGATCATTTCTTTATCCTTTATAGGTTGTAATGTTCCATCCTCCTTCACCATATAAGCAAAGGGACTAAAATAAGTTAGTAGATGGCCGATTGCGTTAATCGACTGTACGGCTTCTTTAGGCTCTTCATACGTATAAGCATTTACTTCAATGGAAGGCTTTGCTCTCGGAATAATCAAATGCGCACCAGCATAAATCATGTTTGGATCTGAAACTCCATTTTCTAAAACAATTGCTTGAACAGTCGTTCCATATTGTGTAGCAATTTGCGATAGAGTTTCTCCTGGCAGCACAATATGTGTAGTGGGTGGAATAATTAGTCTAGTTCCAGGTGTTAAAACATCTGGATTCGTTAAATGATTTTCTGTGATAATCGATTGCATAGTCACCCCGTAATGTTGGGAGATCGACCATAAGGTGTCACCCCTTTTTACAATATGGGTTGTGTAGGTAGAAGGGATAACAAGTGCTTGCCCGATTACTAATTGATCTGGATTAGATAAAGCGTTTAATTGAATAATAGAATTGATAGGTACAGAATAGCTGTTTGCAATTTGCCAAAGCGTTTCACCTGCGCTTACCACATGAATAATCATTAGGACACCTCCTTAGTGGTTTCAATATAGCATCATATGTATGAATAAAGAGAATGAGCATTTATCTTTAATTTTTACGTGATAAAAATTTCAATCTTCATATTCTTTCCAAGTGATATGCATAGGATAAAACATATGCAATGCATCATTTGAGAGAGGAGCTGTATGTTGAAGAAAGTAAAGCTCACAGGAAGAATTGTTACCCCTAAAGATCCGGACTATGAGCAAGCAAGAACAAATAATAACTTAAATGATCCCAAATTTCCGAGTATCATTGTATTTTGTCAAAATACGAAAGACGTTATCCATGCATTAAGATGGGCGAGAGAAAATAATGAACCATTTCGAATCAGAAGTGAGAGACATAATTATGAAAATTATTCATTATTAAATGAAGGTCTTGTTATAGATGTTAGTGAAATGAATGACATAACAATTAACCAGAAAGATATGACAGCGAGAATTGAAGCGGGTGCTAATTTAGGAAAAGTGTATCGGGTATTATGGGAAAATGGGTTTACAATCCCAGCAGGAACTGAAGGTAGTGTAGGGGTTGTTGGTTTGACGCTTGGTGGAGGAATTGGCATGCTATCGCGTCCATTTGGGCTAACATGTGACAATCTACTAGAACTGGAAATAGTTGTTGCAAGTGGTCATGAAGGGGCTGAAGTAATCCAAGCTGATAAGCAGAGAAATAGTGATTTATTTTGGGCAAGTTGTGGCGGGGGCGGTGGGAATTTTGGCATCGTTACAGCTCTTACATTTAAACTGCATCCTATTTCTAACGTATCGATTTTCTCCATTACATGGGAATGGGAAGATTTTGAACGAGCGTTTGACGCATGGCAAAAATGGGCACCGTATACAGATGAACGCTTGACCTCACAGATTGAGCTTAAATCTAAGGAAGTTGGTGAAATTGTAGCTCAAGGTGAGTTTATAGGTACAGCATCTGAACTAAAGAAACTACTCCGTCCTATAAGAAAAACAGGTTCACCAACGAATATATGGATAAAGGAAGTACCGTATATTAAAGCTGTAGAATTTTTTGACTTACCGAGCGGCAATAAACCAGCTTTTCGTAAAAGGTCAGGATCCTTTATTGAAAGGCCATTCCCTCATGCTGCAATTGTTCAAATGAAAGAATTTTTATCTAACGCCCCAAATAGAGATACGTCCATTTGGCAGCAATCTCTTAGAGGGGAGGTAAGTCAAATTGCGTCAAGCCGAACAGCTTATTATTATAGAAATGCTTTAATTGCTCAGGAGTATATTACTTCATGGAAAAAGCCTAAAGAGGAAGAAAAAAATATTCAGTGGGTGGAGAATTTAAGACGAGCTTTATCACCTTTCACTACTGGTGATTATGTGAATTTCCCAGATCGTTTTATAAAAGATTGGCCAACTGCCTATTATGGTCGTAATCTTAGAATGCTTAGAGAAGTAAAGGGAAAATACGATCCGTTTAATGTATTTCATTTTCCTCAAAGTATTCCGCCAAATAAAAAATGGCTTTAGATGAGGGACAATAGAAAAAAGAAAGAGCAGACTGCAGAAGGTAATCTAACATTGCTGCTCTTTTCTCTCTACTATTCTTCTGCAAGTATTTTATTGATTGCGGGAATATCGGCAGGAGCAAAATTAAGATTGAGAAGTTCATTTCGAGGAACCCATCTAATTTCAGCATGTTCTAGCATGACCGGCTCTCCCTTTGTTATTGACGCTTTAAATGTTTCTAAGCGTACAATAAATTTTTCATATTCATAAATGGTATCCTCAACCTTTTCCTCAACTTGTATAGAGCAATCAAATTCCTCTAATATTTCACGAGATAAAGCTTGTTCAGGCGATTCGCCCTCTTCGATTTTACCACCAGGGAATTCCCAATAATTTGCTAGTACCATATTAGGATTTCTTAAGGCACAAAAAAATTCGTGCTTATCATTTTCAATAATTGCACCTACTACATGTACATTTTTTTTCATTCATTTTCACCCTTAAGTTTATTTATGAATCTTAGCCATCCCAAAAATGGGAATTGTTTGAACTATTGAAAATTATAACATGTAGTTCTGAATTGCCCCATTTTCTAGTGGATAATAATTTGTCTCATATCGTGGGGGTGATTTCCGTTCCGACTGAGCGGATCAAATGAGCCAAATATTGGTCAACAGTAAAATAACAATTAAACTGTTTTTTTGCATGACTATGTAATTTATCGTTTTCTACTGTATAATAATGAACAATATATAGGAAAAAGGCGGTACGAGGTACGATGAAAAGAATTGAATCTACGCAAAATGCGTTAGTGAAATATTGGAAGAAGCTTGCGACAACACGTAAAGAGCGTGAAAGATCTGGAGAATTCATAGTAGAGGGATTCCATTTGGTAGAGGAAGCATTAAAAAATAACGAGCAGGTGCTACAGCTAATTGTACGTGAAGGTGTAGATTTACCAATGCTTTGGCCGATTGATAATGTAGCCGTGGTTGAAGTAACAGCGGCTGTTGCCAAGGAGTTTGCTGAAACGGAGACATCTCAAGGTGTATTTGCAGTTTGTAAGCAACCTTTGTTAGAAGAAGATGTAACGGCTTCGTGGCGCACGGTGCTACTAATTGATGCCGTCCAAGATCCAGGGAATATTGGGACGATGATTCGTACTGCGGATGCAGCTGGTTTGGATGCAGTCATACTCGGTAAGGGCTGTGCGGATTTATATAATCCTAAAACGCTTCGCTCTGCACAAGGCTCACATTTCCATATTCCTGTCCTTCGTGGTGATTTAGAGGAATGGATTGAGCAGCTACAGGACAATGGTGTACCAGTATTTGGAACTGCTTTAGATGAGGATGCAGTAGTTTATAGTGATATTGAGCATACTGGTGCATTCGCTATCATGATGGGGAATGAAGGTAGTGGCATTCATCCACAACTACTTTCAATGACAGATCAAAATATTATTATTCCAATTTTGGGACAAGCAGAGTCTTTAAACGTAGCAGTAGCAACAGGAATCGTTTTATATGGATTTGTTAAGTAGTTAATAAAAGAAATCATAATTGTAATTTAAAGAATATAGTGAAATTGTTAAAATTGCCAATTATCACCATGATGAGTGGTTGATTTCCGTTCCGACTGGGCGTTTTGTTGCTGACGCTTCGCTTTCGCACAGAGCAGAGCTTCCTGGGGGCGTCCGATGAGCCGCTTGGGCCAACAGATGTTTTTTGCGCGAAAGCGTAGTGCTAACGTAGCGGCAGCAGCACCGATGTTGGTCACGAAGGCGTTATCACAGGACGTGATGGTTTTAGCCTTCGTTCCCCTATGTGCTCGCTCCAGGGTCTCGGGCCAACACGACGTTGGTCACGAAGGCGTTATCACAGGATGTGATGCTCTTAGCCTTCGTTCCTCTATCGCTGATCCCCAAGGAGTCGTCCAGTCTCCACTCCAATCAACTAAGACATGGCATATGTTTTAACTTCTTTCAGCAAGTGTTTTGGTAGCGAAAGTGAAGCGTCAGCTACAAATCTCTTTTGTACCGAAAGCGTAGCGACAGGTACAGAAGTCTCCCACCTCTATAGGTGGTGAGTTGAATGCGGTTTTATGTCACTTTTCAGTGGGTGTCCAAACATCCGCTGAAATAAGTTAAAGCCTCCGGCGGATGTCATGGAATTATGCCGAGGCATAATTGATCAAATGTCATCCACAATTTTTGATGATGAGCCTAAAATTGCAGATAGAACTATCAATATCGATGGCAATAGGCACATGGCTCTTGATTTGAATTGGTATAGTATTGTATAATCACATGTAAAATGTATATATGAATACTAAAATGCTTTGACCGGGAAGTAGTAAAGATTGTGAATGGACGACAGGGAGCGCAGGCGGAGATTGAGAGCCAGTGCCGTACCAATGCAGTTTTGAATTCACCCCGCGAGCAGCTACCGGGACCAGCGAAATGTTGTAAAGGTATGCCGGCTTTAATCTAGTCGTTATGTCAATGAAGTGATTGCTAGGAGTTTGCCTTGCAATAACTAGGGTGGTACCGCGAAAATGTCCTCGTCCCTTTTTTAGGGGCGAGTTTTTTTATGCCATCATTTGGCATTTATCTTCATTCAGCAGAAGACTCCCACCATTAATGGTGGTGAGATAAATGCGGATGTGGTTCCTTTTCAGTGGGTGTCCAAATACTTACTGAATGAAGATAAAGCCTCCGGCGGATGTCACGGATTTTCAAAGGAATGAATTGTGCCGGCACAATTCAAAATCCGGACGCATTGTTTATCTGCGCGAAAGCGAAGCGTCAGCGGCAAATGTTTTCTGTAGCGAAAGCAAAGCGACAGCTACAATTACGCCAAGGCGAAATTGATTTAATTAAGGAGGGTTTATTACATGGAAGAGCAATTAAAGCAATTAGAGCAAGAAGCACTTGCTAAAATTGAAGCGGCAGCAAATTTAAAGGAATTAAATGATGTGCGAGTAGCGTATCTAGGGAAAAAAGGACCGATCACTGATTTATTAAAAGGTATGGGGAAATTATCAGCAGAGGAACGCCCGAAAATGGGTGCTTTAGTTAATACTGTTCGTGAAAATGTAACTGCTGTGTTAGAGGGAAAAGTAACTGTACTAGAGGAAGCGGCCATTGCTGAAAAATTAGCAAGTGAGTCGATTGATGTCACTTTACCTGGACGTGAAATTAAAATTGGGAATCGTCATCCATTAACACGTGTTATTGAAGAAATTGAAGATTTATTTATCGGTATGGGTTATGAAATTGCAGAAGGTCCAGAAGTGGAAAAGGATTATTATAACTTCGAAGCACTGAACTTACCGAAGGGACACCCTGCTCGTGATATGCAGGATTCGTTCTATATTTCCGAGGAAATATTACTACGTACACAGACATCACCTGTTCAAGCTCGCACTATGGAGGCAAAAAAAGGTGAATCAATTCGCATTATTTGCCCAGGGAAGGTATTCCGTCGAGACAATGATGATGCTACACACTCTCATCAATTCATGCAAATTGAAGGGTTAGTGATTGGTGAAAATATTCGCATGAGTGACCTTAAAGGTACGCTTGATACATTAGCGAAAAAAATGTTCGGTGCAGACCGTGAAATTCGACTTCGCCCAAGCTTCTTCCCATTCACAGAGCCTTCTGTTGAAATGGATATTTCGTGCTTCAAATGTGGTGGTTCAGGCTGTAACATTTGTAAAGGCACAGGCTGGATTGAAATTTTAGGAGCAGGTATGGTGCATCCAAGAGTACTAGAAATGTCTGGCTATGATCCGAAGAAAGTGTCAGGCTTTGCATTCGGTATTGGTGCTGAACGTATCGCAATGTTGAAATATGGTGTCGACGATATTCGTCATTTCTATACAAGTGACACACGTTTCTTATCACAATTCGAGCGAACAGAGGCGTAAGGGGGATAAAAGATGTTAGTATCATTAGAATGGTTAAAAGATTATGTAAATACACAGGATTTAGCGACTGAACAGTTAGCTGAAAAAATTACACGCTCTGGAATTGAAGTAGATGCAGTAATTGACCGTGCTAACGGAATGGATAAAATTGTTGTCGGCTATGTCGTATCAAAAGAGAAACATCCTGAAGCGGACAAATTAAATATTTGCCAAGTGGATGTTGGTGAAGCTGAGCCACAACAAATTATTTGTGGTGCTCCAAACGTTGATGCTGGTCAAAAGGTTATTGTCGCTCGTCCGGGCGCACATTTACCAGGCGGCATTAAAATAAAAAAAGCAAAACTTCGTGGACATGAATCAAACGGTATGATTTGTTCATTACAAGAGGTAGGCATCGAAGGGAAACTTGTGCCTAAAGCATATTCTGAAGGTATTTATGTGCTTCCGGAGGGTGCTGAGGTCGGTTCAGATGCCCTTGCTATTTTAGGTCTACGTGACACAGTATTAGAGCTTGGTCTAACACCAAACCGCTCAGATGCACTGTCAATGCTAGGCGTGGCGTATGAAGTTGGCGCAATTCTTTCCGAAGAAGTGAAATATCCAGAAATCGCCTACAGCACATCTTCTGAAAAAGCTGAAGACATGTTAAAACTTCGAGTAGAAGATTTACAAGCGAACCCAATGTATGTAGCAAAAGTTGTGAAAAATGTAAAAATCGCAGAATCACCGATGTGGCTACAAAATCGCTTAATGGCAGCAGGCGTACGCCCACACAATAACGTTGTCGATGTAACGAACTACATTTTAATGGAATACGGTCAACCACTTCATGCCTTTGACTACGATAGCTTAGCAACAGGTGAAATCGTAGTACGTAAAGCAACAGAGGGCGAAAAAATCACGACTTTAGATGAGCAAGAGCGTACATTGAAAGCAACAGATTTAGTCATTACAAATGGCAAGGAGTCAGTAGCGATCGCAGGTGTAATGGGCGGTGCAAACTCTGAAGTAAATGATTCTACAACAACAGTTGTAATCGAATCTGCTTACTTCGACGGCTTATCTGTACGTCAAACATCTCGTCATCTTGGACTGCGTTCAGATGCTTCTGCTCGCTTTGAAAAGGGTGTAGACCCTAACCGTGTGCTACCTGCTGCAGAACGTGCTGCAGCACTACTAGCTGAACTTGCTGGCGGTGAAGTATTAGAGGGAACATGCATCGTGGATGAACTAGATAAATCACCAGCACGTGTTGTCGTTTCTCCTGATTTCATCAATGAACGTTTAGGTATGAAAATTTCGTTAGAAGAGATGCTGTCTATTTTAGAGCGTCTTAAGTTTGGTGTAGAAGCAGCAAATGGTTTACTAATCGTTGATGCACCAACACGTCGTCAAGATATTAAAATTGAAGAAGATATTGTAGAGGAAATTGCTCGTCTATATGGCTATGATGAAATTCCGATGACTTTACCAGAGGGAGCAAACCAAGCAGGTCGTCTAACGCCATATCAAGCAAATCGTCGTGTAGTTCGTAGTTACATGGAAGGGGCAGGGCTTTACCAAGCTGTCACTTACTCATTAACTTCAGATGCATTGTCACAACGCTTTGCATTGAAAGCTGAGCCAGTAACACGTTTACTAATGCCGATGAGCGAGGACCGTTCAACACTACGTCAAAGTCTTATCCCACATTTAATTGAAGCGGCTGCTTATAATGTTGCACGTAAAGCTGACAATGTAGCATTGTATGAAATCGGTTCAGTATTCCTTGGTCAATCAGAAGAGGGGCTACCATATGAGGAAGAGCATGTGGCGGCAGTAGTAACAGGAAAATGGCTTGACCATGCTTGGCAGGGTGAGAAAAAAGCAGTAGATTTCTTCGTCTTAAAAGGCATTGTAGAAGGTGTTATCGGTAAGCTTGGTTTAGAGGACCGTATTTCATTTGTGAAAGCTGAAGTAGATGGATTACACCCAGGACGTACTGCAAGCATTCTTTTTGACGGTGAACAAGTCGGCATTATCGGTGGATTACATCCAGCAGAACAAAAAGCATGGGGTGTAAAAGACACATATGTAATGGAAATGAATCTCGTAACATTATTAAATGCTAATGCAAAAGAAGCACCTCTTGCCTATACACCAGTGCCTCGTTTCCCAGCAATGTCTCGTGATATTGCGCTTATCATGAACCGTGCAACAACAGCTGGAGAAGTCATTACTGCTATTCGTTCGGCAGGCGTGAAATTATTGAAAGACGTTCGTGTATTCGACGTTTATGAAGGGGAAAAAATGGAGGCTGGTAAAAAGTCAGTGGCATTCTCCCTAACATACTTCGATCCAGAACGTACTTTAACAGATGAAGAGGTTGTTGCAGCACATAACAAAGTGTTAAAAGCTATTGCAACAATTGAAGGTACAGAAGTACGCTAAATTAATAATTTTTTTTTGAGCTGTCTCGTAATGAGGCAGCTTTTTGTTTTGTTAACATCATACAACTGCTACAAGTAGTTTTTGCAGAAAGTGTGAGAGAAGTAAGGCACGGGAGAGAAGATACTCTAAGCTAATTCTCAATTTAAGTTTTTCATCAATATTTAGAAATAACAAAAAATAAATTTTTCATCTATATTATGTGTATAGTAAGTTTTGGATAGAAAAATTTACTATGGGGTGGTAGTTATTATGAAAAATCATCGAAAAAGAAGAGGCTTTTCCGTGCGAGCCCGATTAATATGGGCGTTTACTTTGACACTTTTAATCCCCAGCATTGCTATTGGTACGTTTTCATATTTGAAGGCTTCTGATCAATATTATAAGGAATTAAGTAAAAGCTCACGCGAAAATGTCGATTTATTAAATACACTAATTTCAAATGAGATATCACCTATTCAAAGTGATGTGGAGTATTTAGCTGCTTCTTTTAATAAGAATGTGCAAGATGCAGATGCTTTAAAGGAATTAGAAAAATATAATGCTTTACATAGCAATGTCTCTGTTGTCAATTTGGCAATTGAGGGGCACAAATTTATGCGTGAACCACAAGCTGAATCCTCAACTGATTATGATCCATTTACGCGACCATGGTACTTAACGGCTATTGAATCACCTGGCAAAAACGTTATGATTGATCCATATAAATCAACGATTACAGGTGAATTAATATTAGCAGTATCAGCTGGTTTACAGGATCGTTCAGGAGTTATTTCTATTGGTCTAAATTTAGACGGAATTTCCGAGCTAGTGAATTCAGTGGAAATAGGTGATAATGGCTATGCTACATTAGTAAATGCCAATAATCTTATTATTGCTGATCCACAGTTAGAGGTAGGATCGGAGCTCAAAAAGTCATATATAGAAAAGATGCAAGGAAAAGAAGATGGTAGTTTTACCATGAAGGAAGATGGAAAAGAGTATCAAGTGTTTTTTACTACCAATAAACTAACAGGTTGGAAAATTGTTGGTACTATGGATTTAGCAGATGTAGCAACTGTCACAAAACCAATTTTAACAAACACTATGACAGTCATTGTTATTGCTCTTATCATATTTGGAATCATTGGTGTCTTCATTATAAG
This sequence comes from Lysinibacillus sp. NPDC056232, assembly GCF_042267565.1. Lineage (NCBI taxonomy): Bacteria > Bacillati > Bacillota > Bacilli > Caryophanales > Bacillaceae > Lysinibacillus > Lysinibacillus sp. NPDC056232. The sequence continues at coordinate 24,442 of NZ_JBHJTF010000023.1, forward strand.
ATCAATCATTCACCCATTACAAAAGTTGTCAACAGTAGCTGAGCAGGTAGGAGATGGTGATTTACGTAATTTAATTGAAATTAAAAGACATGATGAGATAGGTAAATTGGCGGATATATTCAATAAAATGATTCTATCTTTACGTGGAGTAGTTGGTAACATTGGTGAGGAATCAAATCAGTTAGCTGCATCATCGGAGGAACTTACAGCCAGTACATCAGAAAATAAACGAGCTACATCACAAATTGTTGATTCCATTCAAACATTTGCTGAAACGGTTGATTTGCAAGCCGAAACAATTAATGATAGCACTAACGCTGTACTTGAAATGTCTTCATCCATTCAGCAAATTGCAGTAAAGTCCGATACCGTTAATGAGATGTCGAATAAAGCAATGGAAGCTGTTGTGATAGGAGACAAAACTATTCAAACAGCAATTGGCCAAATGAAAATGATTCAAAGTACTGTCCAAGCACTTGAAAACACCGTACAAACACTAAGTGAACGTTCTAATGAAATCGGACGTATTGTAGAGGCAATTACGCAAATTGCTGATCAAACAAATCTTTTAGCTTTAAATGCTGCAATTGAAGCTGCTCGTGCAGGTGAGCATGGAAAAGGTTTTGCAGTTGTTGCTGATGAGGTGCGAAAACTTGCTGAGCAATCCGCACAATCAACAATGCAAATAAAAGATATCATTGATTATATTCAAGCTGATACAAAACTAGCGGTTGAATCGATGGCTGCTGGTTCAGCTGAGGTCGTAAAGGGAATTGATGTAACAAATATGGCAGGAAAGTCGTTCAAAGAAATTAGTGATAATGTACAAAGCGTAACCTATGAAATAGGACAAATTTCAGAGACAGCAAAAGTTATTTCTGAACACTCCAATCAAGTGGCAATGGGAATTGAAAGTGTGCTTCATCGAACAAATGAAAATACAGCAAGTGCACAAAATATTTCAGCCGCAACAGAGGAACAGCTTGCTTCTATGGAAGAAATCGCTGCATCGGCTGAAGCCCTTGCTAAAATGTCTGAAAATCTACAACAAACCATTAGACAGTTTAAATATTAAGCTAAACAAAAATCTGGTTATAATAAGTTTTTGATATAAAGAATTTCGCTAACTACAGTAGAGAGCAAGTTGTATAACTTGTAATATGCTGGAGTATAGCGAAATTTTTTTATTGTCTAGAAGACCAATTTTATTTCATCTTTTTAGCTTTCTCAGTATTCGCAAAATGCCATTTCGTAATGGAACGTAAAAATTCCTCGCCTTGTTTTCGCCAAATGCGAGCTGCTAAGGCATCTACTTTCGCTGAAGCCCCTTTCAACAACTCTATACCGGCAATCTCACTCAGTCGGTCCATTTCTTTTAAAAATGCAGCACGAGCTAATATCGATGCAGTTGCTACGGAAACATGTAATTGCTCGGCCTTCGTAGAAAACAGTACATCCTCTCGTACAATATCTCGTTCATTTTTCAAGTAATTGTAATACACGCCACGTTCCGCAAACTGATCAATCAGTATATGCTCTGGTTTTTCGGGTGCCATTTTTGATAGAGCATTTTTAAGTGCCTTATTGTGCATCATGGCTTTCATTTTACCTTGAGAGTAGCCTCGTGCTTGTAATTCGTTATATTTTTCGTTGCGTAGTACAAGCACACTATGGACGCAAGCTGCACGTAAATCAGGCGCTATTTTTCGCATGTAATCATCCGTTAGCATTTTGGAGTCTTTGACACCAAGTTCGTTTATAAGCGCAATTTTTGAGGAAGGAACATATACGGCCGCAACTGTAATTGGACCGAAATAATCACCAGTACCCGTTTCATCTGAGCCTAGTACCGACATCGCAGCAAAACCTTCTGGCAGCGCGTCGCCCTTTGCTCCAATCGATGATGTTTTCTGTGTGTTTGTTACTTCTATGTCTCCCCAGCGTGCAGCTTCTCGCTCAGCTCCTCCCCCTTGGAACATTAATTTTCCTGATTTGTACATCGTAATTGCTGTATCTTGGAGCTTTGCAGCAAAGATTACTCCTGGTGCTTTACGTTCTACAAAATGGTTTGCGTAGTAGGACATCACCTCTTTTTGTATATTTGTTGATATTAAAAGTACAATATTTGACATTTACTCGTTCCTTTCTGTCCTCGTTGTTCACAATTTTATACCTTTCATGGTATGATAATAAATAGCTTTTTTGTGTAAGCTGCTCACAATCGGAAAAATCGTGAGCACAAAATTATAAAGGAGGGTGCGACTATGGAAAATCAAGAAAAGAAAAAAATTTCTGTGGAAATATACGGTCATACATATAAAATGGTCGGCTCTGAATCCATTGGACATATGCGACTTGTCGCTTCTATTGTTGATGACCGTATGCGCGAAATGAATGTACATAATCCCTCTCTTGATAGCACAAAGCTTGCCGTTCTTACAGCAGTAAATACCGTTCACGATTATTTACTATTAAAAGAACGAATGGAGCAACTAGAAGAAGAATTGAAAAAATTAAAGGGTTGAAGTGAATGTTAGATCTAATCATATTAGCGGTACTATTAGCCGGGCTCGTCGTTGGAGCAAAACGTGGTTTCATTGTACAGATGATGCATATCGTTAGCTTTATAGTTGCCCTAATTGTTGCGTATATCTATTATAAACCATTAGCACAAAAAATGGTGTTTTGGGTCCCGTATCCAGGGGTAACGGATTCAGGTAGTCTTGGAGTAGTCATTGATAGCTTGGATTTAGACCGTACTTTTTACCGTGTCATTGCCTTTGCTGTAATATTTTTCGCGGTGAAAATTACCATGCAAATTGTGGCATCGATTTTTGATTTTATAGCGTATTTACCTGTGTTAGGTACAGTGAATCGTTGGCTTGGAGCATTGTTTGGCATGATTGAAAACTATTTAATTATGTTTATTTTGCTGTACATTCTTGCTTTATTGCCAGTTGATTCTATTCAAAGTTTAATGTCGAAGTCGTTGTTAAGTGGTCTTATTTTGGAGCATACCCCAATTATTACAAGTATGTTCCAAAACTGGTGGTATATTTATATGCAATAGCAAACTGTGCACTTCTCTCGGTTTTGAGGGAAGTGTTTTTACGATAGGAGGAATTCCCAATGAACAAAAAAACAATTATTCGCACATTCGAAAAGATTGCATTGTATATGGAATTACAAGGGGAAAATCCATTCAAAGTGTCTGCCTTTCGAAAAGCTGCTGCTGCACTTGAGGCGGACGAGCGCTCATTAAGTGAGATGGAGGATGTCACAAAGCTTAAAGGTATAGGTAAAGGTACAGCTGCTGTTATTGAGGATTTGATGACAAATGGTGAATCAAGCTTATTAAAAGAATTAGAAGACATTGTACCAAAAGGATTACTCCCATTATTAAAACTTCCGGGCTTAGGCGGTAAAAAAATCGCGAAGCTTCATCATGAGTTAGGAATTGATTCTGCCGAAAGTTTAAAGGCAGCTTGTGAGGCATGTAAAGTTCGGGAGCTAGCAGGTTTTGCAGCAAAAACTGAAGAAAAAATTTTAAAAGAACTTGCAAATTTATCAAATCGTTCAGAACGTTTACCGATTTGGCAGCTAGAGCCTGTTGTTTTACAAATTGAAGCGCTTCTAGGTAGTATGGAAGAAGTTGAGCGTGTTTCTGCTGCTGGAAGCTTCCGCCGTGCAGCAGAAACAAGTAAAGATATTGATTTTATTGTTGTAACGGAAGTAGTTGAGGCTGTACGTGAAAAGCTTCTGAATGCGCTTTCTATACAAGAAGTAGTAGCAGCTGGTGATACAAAGATTTCAGTTATTTTAGATTTAGAAGAGCCTGTAAGTGTAGATTTTCGATTAGTGAGGGATGCTGAATATGCAACGGCCTTACATCATTTCACCGGCTCGAAAGATCACAATGTCCGCATGCGCCAGTTTGCAAAAGCCCGAGGTGAAAAGATTAGTGAATACGGTGTGGAACAAGCTGATGGCACCGTTTTAACGTTTAAGGATGAAGAGGAATTTTTTGCCCATTTTGATTTACCGTTCATACCGCCTAGCTTGCGTACAGGAACAACGGAATTTGACAAAACGGATGACATTAAAAGTCTTGTAAGATTAGAAGATATTAAAGCAGACTTGCATATGCATACGACATGGTCTGATGGTGCATACTCTGTAGCTGAAATGGGCGAGGCATTAATAGCGCGTGATTATCAATATAGCGTTATTACTGACCATTCACAATTTTTAAAAGTAGCAAATGGTTTAACGCCAGAACGTTTAATAAAGCAACGTGCTGAAATTGAGGCATTTAATGAGGCACATCCAGATTTCCATTTATATGCGGGGACAGAAATGGACATTTTGCCAGATGGTTCACTTGATTTTGAAGATGATGTGCTGAGAGAGTTAGATTTTGTCATTGCCTCTATTCATTCTAGCTTTACACAATCGCAGGACAAAATTATGGCGCGTTTACTTACGGCGATGCAAAATCCATACGTTCATATGATTGCACATCCAACTGGCCGCATTATTGAGGATCGTAATGGCTATAATCCTGATATGGGACAATTAATCGCTTGGGCGAAAGAGTATGGTAAAATTTTAGAGTTAAATGCGAATCCATATCGTCTAGATTTATGTGTTGAGCATTTAGAAATGGCTTTAACAGCAGGCGTGCCTGTAGCAATCAATACGGATGCCCATGATATTGCTCATTTACGCTTTATGGATATAGGGGTGCGCTATGCGAACAGAGCATGGTTGAAAAAGGATATGATTGTGAATACATGGACGCGAGAACAATTTGAAGCGTTTATTCGACGAAATAAATAGGTTGAGGAGGTGTTCTCAGTGATTGCAGAACGCGCATTGAAAACACTAGAATATGATAAAGTACGTCAGCAAGTGGCTACATACTGTACTTCTTCAATCGGTAAATCTGCCGTTGATGAGCTTGTACCACAGACAGACTATGAAAAGGTTGTACAATTATTAGAAGAAATGGATGAAGGACTATCCATTTTACGTGTTAAAGGCAATGTACCAATGGGTGGGATTTTTGATGTACGACCAGCTGCAAGGCGTGCACAGATCGGTGGCATGCTTTCAGCGATGGAACTAATGGAAGTCTCAAGTACGATTCGAGCTAGTAGAATTCTTCGCAATTTTATTGAAGATATAGAATCGGAAGAAGTGATTGAGATTCCTCATTTCATCGCCAAAAAGGAGGCAATGCCTGTTTTGACAGGCTTGCAGCATGAAATTAATAACTGTATTGATGACAACGGCTCAGTGCTAGACTCTGCAAGCCAAACTTTGCGATCCATTCGCCAATCTTTCCGCGCTGAGGAAGCTAAAGTACGTTCTAAACTGGAAAGCCTTATACGTGGGAGCAATGCTTCAAAAATGCTCTCGGATACACTCGTAACGATTCGTAATGATCGCTTCGTTATCCCTGTTAAGCAAGAGTACCGTCATCATTATGGTGGAATTGTGCATGATCAATCATCTTCTGGTCAAACATTATTTATCGAGCCAGATTCGATTGTACAAGCGAATAATGAAATTCATCGATTAAAAATGAAAGAGCAAGCTGAAATTGAACGGATCTTACTTGCATTAAGTGCAATGGTAGAGGAAGTAGCTCCAGATCTATTTAACTTAGTAAAAGTACTAGGTGAGATTGACATCATTTTAGCTAAAGGTAAGTACGGTCAAGCGAACAAATGTACAATGCCTAAAATGAACAATGATGGCAACATTCGACTTGTGCGTGCACGTCATCCACTTTTACCAATTGAAACGGCGGTTGCTAACGATATTGAATTTGGAAAAGATATTACGGCAATTGTGATTACAGGACCAAACACTGGTGGTAAAACCGTCACTTTAAAAACAGTTGGATTGTGTACATTAATGGCACAGGCTGGATTACCAGTGCCTGCACTTGATGGTTCAGAGCTTGCCGTTTTCAAGCAGCTTTTTGCGGATATTGGAGATGAACAGTCCATTGAGCAGTCACTGTCAACATTCTCCTCTCATATGGTCAACATAGTAGATATCTTACAAAAGTTTGATGACGAATCACTCGTACTATTTGATGAATTAGGTGCCGGTACAGATCCTCAGGAGGGGGCAGCTCTCGCCATCTCCATTTTAGATGAAGTACATGGTCGTGGTGCCCGCGTTATGGCAACGACGCACTATCCTGAGCTAAAAGCATACGGCTATAATCGTCCAGGAGTTGCTAATGCGAGTGTGGAATTTGATATTGAGACATTGAGTCCAACATATCGTCTGCTTATCGGAGTACCAGGTCGCTCCAATGCATTTGAAATTTCAAGTCGCCTAGGCTTACCTGAGTCGATTATTGACCGTGCGAAAAGCTTTACAGGTACAGATCGCCATGAGGTAGAGTCAATGATTGCTTCACTTGAAGAGACTCGTCGCCAATCCGAAGATGATGCAGAACGCTCTCATGAATTAATGATAGAGTCTGAAGCCCTACGAAAAGAGCTACAAGAAAAACTACAAGCTTACGATGACCGCAAAGAGGCACTCGATAAAAAAGCGAAAGAAAAAGCTCGTAAAATTGTTGATGAAGCAAAAAGAGAAGCAGAATCAATTATTGCGGAGCTTCGAGAAATGCGCAAAAACGCAGACCAAGTTGTCAAGGAGCATGAGCTTATCGAAGCTCGTAAACGACTGGAAGAAGCTACACCGCTTGAAAACAATAAAGTGCTAAAAAAAGCGGCACAAGTAAAGGCCCGTGCACAAAACTTAGTTGTCGGAGACGAGGTAAAGGTGTTAAGCTATGGTCAACGAGGAACATTGCTCGAAAAAGTATCGAATTCCGAATGGGTTGTCCAAATGGGTATTTTGAAAATGAAAATCTCGGATAGTGATCTAGAGTACATTAAGCCAGAAAAAGAACCTGTGCAACGTATTGCTGGTGTGAAAAATCGCAGCAGCCATGTGAAATTAGAATTAGATTTACGCGGCGAACGATATGAAGATGCCATTATACGTACAGAAAAATATATTGATGATGCATTGCTTGCTAACTATGGGCGCGTATCAATTATTCATGGTGTCGGTACAGGTGCATTACGTCAAGGAATTCAAAACTATTTGAAAAAGCATAAGCGTGTAAAATCCTTCCGTTTTGGTGAAGCAGGCGAGGGGGGCTTAGGCGTCACGGTTGTGGAATTGAAATAAGCTGTAAAGGGGACGGAGAAAATGCTGAATTCTAGCTTTTGGCGATATCCAATTATCGAAACGGCAGGATATTTTAGTGTTGTTGTATTGTGTTTAGTCGTCTCGATGGCATTGTTCGAAGTCGTTACGAAATATAAAAATTGGGAAGAAATAAAAAATGGTAATGTCGCTGTGGCACTCGCAACAGGTGGGAAAATACTGGGGATCTGTAATATTTTTCGCTTTTCAATTGCGCGCCATAGTACCTTAAGTGAAATGATTGGCTGGGGCCTTTTTGGTTTTACATTACTAATTGTGGCGTATTTCTTATTTGAATTTATGACACCACGTTTTAATGTCGATCAGGAAATCGCAAATGATAATCGCTCAGTCGGCTTCATATCCTTCACTATTTCAGTCGGTCTATCGTTTGTTATTGGGGCAAGTATTGCATAGGAGTGTAATGACATGGAAAAATTAGCGAAAATACTAATCATTGTCTGCATCGCATTTTTGGCAGTCGGTGTCTATTATATGATGACCGTTTAAGCAAAAAGCGCATCCTTTTATGAGGATGCGTTTTTTTATGGGTAAAGAGAAGAACTGCTTGGGAAGCTAGCGACGGAAAGAAGAGTCAGGGCGACGGAAAGAAGAGCCGAAGCGACGGAAAGAAGGCAGGGCGACGGAAAGAATAGCCGAAGTGACGGAAAGAAGGCAGGGCGACGGATAGGAAAGCTCAAGCGACGGAAAGAATAGTCGAAGCGACGGAAAGAAGAGCCGAAGTGACGGAAAGAAGCCGGGGCGACGGATAGGAAAGCTCAAGCGACGGAAAGAATAGTCGAAGTGACGGAAAGAAGAGCCGAAGCGACGGAAAGAAGGCAGGGCGACGGATATGAAAGCTCAAGCGACGGAAAGAATAGTCGAAGCGACGGAAAGAATAGTCGAAGCGACGGAAAGAATAGTCGAAGTGACGGAAAGAAGAGCCGAAGCGACGGAAAGAAGTGTCGAAGCGACGGAAAGAAAGCAGGGCGACGGATAGGAAAGCTCAAGCGACGGAAAGAATAGTCGAAGTGACGGAAAGAAGTGTCGAACGACGGAAAGAAGGCAGGGCGACGGATAGGAAAGCTCAAGCGACGGAAAGAATAGTCGAAGTGACGGAAAGAAAAGTCAGAGCGATGGAAAGAATAGCCAGAGCGACGGAAAGAAGGCAGAGCGACGGAAAGAATAGCCGAAGTGACGGAAAGAAGGCAGGGCGACGGATAGGAAAGCTAAAGCGACGGAAAGAATAGTCAGAGCGACGGAAAGAAGAGTCAGAGCGACGGAAAGAATAGCCGAAGTGACGGAAAGAAGCCGGGGCGACGGATAGGAAAGCTCAAGCGACGGAAAGAATAGTCGAAGTGACGGAAAGAAGAGCCGAAGCGACGGAAAGAAGGCAGGGCGACGGATAGGAAAGCTCAAGCGACGGAAAGAAGAGCCAGAGCGACGGAAAGAAGGCAGAGCGACGGAAAGAAGGCAGAGCGACGGATAGGAGAGCTAAAGCGACGGAAAGAATAGTCGAAGTGACGGAAAGAAAAGCCAGAGCGATGGAAAGAATAGTCGAAGCGACGGAAAGAAGGCAGGGCGACGGATAGGAAAGCTCAAGCGATGGAAAGAAGAGCCGAAGCGACGGAAAAGAGTGAAGAACTGCTCACGCCCGAAGAGAAATCGCTAAGGTTAAGTGTGTAATCACTCCAATAGATAAAAAACTTCAATACTCTCGAAAAAAATCATAAGTTACATCCCCCTCACATCAACCCCCTCATAAAATACTACTAAAACCTATTAATATTCCTTCATCTATCTAAAAAGTTATCATTAAAAAATTATTTTTGGAATATAGAAATACTAACTCAGTCTTGTGCATGAAAAAAGAAAGAATGAATGAGTATTCACACGGCCTACTGATCCAAAATCCTAAGAAATACAGTTATATAAATGTTGTGAAATGCATAATAATTAATCGTAAATACATTTATTTTCTATTTTATGTTTGAAAGACTATTTCTTTTTCATTATAATTAAAGTAAGAGTTTACAAAGTTTGGGGCAAAGGGGAGAGGACGTATGACAACAAAACCATGGCTAAAAAATTATCCTGAAGAAATACCATCGTCTTTAACGTTTGAGGAAATTCCTGTGCAAGAGTTTTTGACACGCGCCTATAAAAAGAATCCATCCAAAGTTGCGATTCACTTTATGGGAAAGGATTTGACGTACACCGAGTTATATGAGTCAGCGCTAAGGTTCGCAAACTATTTACAAGCCCTTGGGGTGGAAAAGGGAGATCGAGTAGCGATTATGCTGCCAAACTCACCACAAAGTGTAATCGCTTACTACGGGGCAATGTATGCTGGAGCGATTGTCGTACAAACAAATCCACTTTATACTGAGCGTGAACTTCAATATCAAATGGCTGATTCAGGTGCGAAAGTTATTTTATTGATGGATATTTTGTATCCACGTGTTATGAAAATCATAAAAGAAACTGCACTTGAAAATGTAATTGTCACAGCTATTAAAGATTATTTACCGTTTCCTAAAAATTTAGTTTATCCCTATATTCAAAAAAAACAGTACGGTTTTAGCGTAAAGGTTGAACATAGTGGTCAAAATCATTTATTTACAGAAATTATGCGCTCTGCGCCCATCAAAATGATTGATATTCCATTTGATTTTGAAGAGGACGTAGCACTGCTTCAATATACAGGTGGAACGACTGGCTTCCCTAAGGGTGTGATGCTGACCCATAAAAATTTAATTGCTAATACAACAATGTGTGATGCATGGATGTATAAATGTGTACATGGTGAAGAAACCATTATGGGCATACTGCCATTCTTCCATGTTTATGGTATGACTGCTGTTATTTTATTATCTGTATTCACGCAAAATAAGATGGTGTTATTACCAAAGTTTGATGCAGAGACAGCCTTGAAAACGATTGATAAACAAAAACCAACACTATTCCCGGGTGCACCGACTTTATATATTGGTTTATTAAATCACCCGGATATTGCAAAGTACGACTTATCGTCCGTAAAAGCATGCATAAGTGGATCCGCTTCATTGCCAGTTGAGGTGCAGGAGAAATTTGAAGCGGTAACAGGGGGAAAACTTGTAGAAGGATATGGATTAACAGAAACTTCTCCTGTCACACATTCTACACCTATTTGGGGTAAGCGTGTCATGGGCTCGATTGGTTTACCTTGGCCAAATACGGATTCAATAATTTTACGTACAGGGGATACAGAGGCGCTTCCAGTCGGTGAGGTTGGTGAAATAGCTGTAAAGGGTCCACAGGTTATGAAAGGCTATTGGAATCGCCCTGAGGATACAGCTGCAGCGTTTGTAGATGGCTGGTTTTTAACAGGCGATCTGGGCTATATGGACGAGGAGGGCTATTTCTATGTAGTTGATCGTAAAAAAGATATAATTATCGCAGGTGGTTTTAATATTTACCCCCGTGAGGTAGAGGAAGTACTATATGAGCGAGAGGAAATCCAAGAATGTGTAGTTGCGGGCATACCAGACCCGTATCGAGGAGAAACAGTAAAAGCTTATATTGTTTTAAAAGAAGGATATTCGATTACAGAAGACGAATTAAATAAATATTGTCGTCAAAACTTGGCTGCTTTCAAAGTTCCCCGCTATTATGAGTTTAGAGATGAACTACCGAAAACAGCTGTTGGAAAAATTTTGCGTCGCTCGTTAGTGGACGAAGAAAAAACGAAATTGGTGAATAAAGAAGCAAAATAAATACGTGGTAAAGTATTGACAAGCAAAGATGTAAATTATAATATGAAAATATGAATGAATGACCATTCATATTTTCATATTTTTTTAGGTTTCCACGTCACATTTCCTTAAAATATATCAGTTTTAGATTGCTGATCATTGAGGGATGACATCATGTTGGTGTGTGCAAGTTTTTTTAGGTGGTGATATAAAGGTGAAACGTGATAAGCCAAAATATAAGCAAATTATTGATGCAGCTGTCATCGTTATTGCAGAAAATGGGTATCACCAAGCACAGGTATCGAAGATTGCTAAACAGGCAGGGGTGGCCGATGGAACAATCTATTTATATTTTAAAAATAAAGAAGATATATTAATTTCTGTCTTTAATGAAAAAATGGCTGTTTTTGTAGAGTCATTACAAGATATAATAGAAAATGGAAGTACGTCTAAGGACAAACTTTCACGAATGATAGAAAATCATTTTAATGTTCTAGCGACAGATCGATACCTAGCAACCGTCACACAATTGGAACTACGACAATCGAATAAAGATTTACGACTAAAGATCAATTCGGTGTTAAGAGAGTATTTACAATTACTGGATCAAATTTTAATCGAAGGTATGCTATCAGGTGAGTTCAATCAAACGATGGATGTACGCTTGGCGCGTCAAATGGTGTTTGGAACCATTGACGAAACCATTACGTCGTGGGTTATGAATGAATATCGATATGATTTGATAGAACAGGTTCCAAAAGTTCAGGCATTAATCCTGAACGGTATTAAAGCTTAAAAGGATGTGGAGAAATGGAATTTCTAAGTTGGAAAGCAGAGGATGGAGTAGCGATTATTACAATTGCACGCCCACCAGCAAACGCATTATCTCGCGGAATCATCGCCGAAGTAAATTCTGTGCTAGATGAAGTAGAACATGATGACGCTGTACGTGTCCTTGTACTTCATGGCGAAGGTCGTTTCTTCTCAGCGGGTGCAGACATTAAAGAGTTTACAGAGGTTGATTCTGGTGATGAATTTTCAAAGCTAGCGAACAATGGCCAACAAGTTTTTGAGCGAGTTGAATCGTTCTCTAAACCTATTATTGCTGCAATTCATGGTGCTGCACTAGGCGGGGGCCTTGAACTAGCGATGAGTTGTCATCTGCGCTTTGTGACAGAATCTGCGAAATTAGGGCTACCTGAATTACAATTAGGTCTGATTCCAGGTTTTGGGGGTACACAACGTCTACCACGATATGTAGGAGTTGCAAAAGCTGCAGAAATGATGTTTACAAGTGAGCCGATTTCCGGTACAGAAGCTGTACAATGGGGTTTAGCAAATCGTGCATTTACAGATGAAGCATTACTAGAAGAAACGCTAAAGGTAGCGAAGAAAATTGCGAAGAAGAGCCCAGTTGCTTTAAAAGCAGCTATTCAAACATTGCAATATGCAAAGCATGCTTCATTCTATGAAGGGATTGAGGCGGAAGCGAAATCCTTTGGTACAGTATTCGTTTCGGAAGATGCAAAAGAGGGAATTCAAGCATTTATTGAAAAGCGCGAGCCTGTGTTTACTGGTAAATAATATTCCATCAGTGTCGATAGCGACTTGAAAGAGTGTTATCGACGTTATCGACACTGAAAATATATAATATTTATAAGTTTACTTAGAATTAAAAAACGTTTCAGGGGGTATGAATATATGAATATTTTTGCATTAATTAAACGTACGTTTGATACAGAAGAAAAAATCGTTGTGTCGGGTGGTAAAATCCAAGAGGATGGTGCAGAGTTCATCATCAATCCTTACGATGAATATGCCATTGAAGAGGCCATCCAAGTACGAGACGCTGCTGGTGGTAAAGTAACAGTTGTTTCAATTGGTGGCGAAGATACAGAGAAGCAATTACGCACAGCTCTTGCAATGGGAGCTGATGAAGCGGTTTTAATTAATACAGAAGACGATTTAGATGAACTGGATCAAAATGCAGCAGCATATATTTTGGCTGAGTATTTAAAAGATAAAGACGCTGATTTAATTTTATCAGGGAACGTTGCAATTGACGGAGGCTCTGGTCAAGTAGGACCTCGTGTTGCAGATTTACTAGGCATTAACTATGTAACAACAATTACAAAGCTTGAAATTGATGGAACATCTGCGAAAATTGTACGTGATATTGAAGGTGACTCCGAAGTTATCGAGACATCATTACCACTTTTAGTAACAGCTCAGCAAGGTTTAAACGAGCCGCGTTACCCATCATTACCAGGAATCATGAAAGCGAAGAAGAAACCGCTTGCAGAACTTGAGTTAGATGATTTAGATATCGATGAAGATGATGTAGAGGTTAAGGTAGAAACGGTTGATATTTTCTTGCCAGCTCAAAAGGCAGCAGGTCGTGTTCTTGAGGGCGAACTTTCTGCTCAAGTAAAAGAGCTAGTAAACTTACTTCATACAGAGGCAAAAGTAGTTTAGGTCATCTGATGACACAAATCGAATCTTAAAGGGTAACGGAGGGAATATACTATGTCAAAAAAAGTATTAGTATTAGGTGAAGTTCGTGAAGGAAGCTTACGTAATGTTTCTTTCGAAGCAATTGCGGCTGCAAAGCAAATCGCAGATGGCGGTGAGGTTGTTGGTGTTCTTTTAGGAGATGCAGTGGCAAACTTAACAGGTCCATTATTTGAATATGGTGCTGATCGTGTTGTAACGGTAGAGCACCCACATTTAAAACAATATACATCTGATGGCTATGGTCAAGCTTTATTAGCTGTAATTGAGGAAGAAAAGCCAACAGGTATCGTTTTTGGTCATACTGCAAACGGTAAAGATTTATCACCTAAAATTGCAAGTAAATTACAAGCAGGTCTTGTATCTGATGTAACGTCTATTGAAGGTGCTGGTGATGATGCTGTATTCATCCGCCCAATTTACTCTGGTAAAGCTTTTGAAAAAGTGAAAGTAAAAGACGGCTTAGTTTTAGCTTCAGTTCGTCCAAATAATATTGCGCCATTAGAAAAAGTAGCAGGCAAATCAGGTGACATCACTTCTCTTACTGTAGATATTACAAACCTTCGTACAATCATTAAAGAGGTTGTTCGAAAATCTTCAGAGGGTGTCGATCTTTCAGAGGCAAAAGTAGTTGTAGCAGGTGGTCGTGGCGTAAAGTCGGAGGATGGCTTTGAACCATTGAAAGAGCTAGCGGATTTACTTGGTGGTGCAGTTGGTGCTTCACGTGGTGCATGTGATGCTGAATATTGTGACTACTCACTTCAAATTGGTCAAACAGGTAAGGTAGTAACACCAGACCTTTACATCGCAGCGGGTATTTCTGGAGCAATTCAGCACTTAGCGGGTATGTCAAACTCAAAAGTAATCGTAGCGATTAATAAGGATCCAGAGGCAAATATTTTCAAAGTTGCGGACTACGGTATCGTAGGTGATTTATTTGAAGTAGTGCCTCTTCTAATCGAAGAATTTAAAGCGTTAAAAGTGAATGCCTAATTAATTGATATTTAAAGTCAGGGAGGATTTATCTTCCCTGCTTTTTTTGTTGAATTTTTTGATTTTTAAAAGTTATTGCAAAATAAAATGTTGACATAATTAATTTTAGAACGTATAGTGATGAATATTAATTTAAATCAATTTGTAAACGCAAAGATTAGGAGTAGTAAAAGCTCATTATTTGGTGAAGAGAGCTGCGGGTTGGTGCAACGCAGTCCAATAAGACTTTGAACTTGCCTAGGAGCGGTAAAGATAAATGGAATTTGCAGAATATTCTATTTGTTGGACGGTTAACCTTCGTTATTAGGTTTTTAAGCAGGGTTCTTAAAGAACCAATTAGAGTGGTACCGCGGTTTGCTTATGGCATATCGTCTCTTCTTTCATTTGATAATGAAGGAACAGACGATATGCCTTTTTTGCGTCTAGGCTAAAGCGCTACATCCTCGAGGTCGCTTCGATCCCTCGGGCAAAAGTGGAGGAGCACTTACTTTTGCTTCGGGCTCTCCAGCGCTTGTCGGATGTAAACGAGCACTTTAGCGCATTTGTTGATTTTAGGAGGTAAAGAAATGGAAAATGACAATCAGAAATTACAGAGAACGATGACCTCACGGCATATTACGATGATGGCTTTAGGTGGTGCCATTGGTGCAGGGTTGTTTAAGGGAAGTAGTACAGCCATTGATATGGCAGGGCCATCAGTACTTATTGCGTACTTAATTGGTGGGATTATTCTGCTATTTGTTATGCAAGGTTTAGCAGAAATGGCAGTCCGCAATAGCGAAGCGAGAACATTTAGAGATTTAGTGCAAGCCGTTTTAGGAAAGTATCCAGCTTATTTCCTAGATTGGATTTATTGGAAAATGTGGGTGTTAAATATTGCGGCGGAATCTATAGTTGCGGCAATTTTTATTCAGTATTGGTTGCCAGATTATCCAATTTGGATACTTGCATTATCTGTTTCGGTGTTAGTTACAGCCATTAACTTGTTATCGGTGAAAGTTTTTGCTGAAACTGAATATTGGCTGGCGTTAATTAAAATTACCGTTATTGTGGTGTTCATTATAGCGGGATTAATTTTATTGCTTGTTACTTTTGGTAATCATACAGCTGTTGGTTTTTCAAATTTAACGGAGCATGGTGGTTTCTTCCCGAACGGATCAATGGGGTTGATTGCTGCAATGCTTGTAGTTATTTATTCTTATGGTGGTACTGAAATTATTGGTATTACATTAGCTGAAACGAAAAATCCAGAGAAAGTAGTGCCAAAAGCTGTTCGCAGTACATTAGTACGTATCGTGACTTTTTATTTAATTCCTTTCTTTATTATCGTTAGTTTGATTCCTTGGAATGAAGTAAATGGGGTGCCAGAAAGTCCGTTTGTAATGGTTTTTAAAATGATTGGGATTCCTGGTGCTGACCATATTATGAACGCTGTTGTTTTACTTGCCATTATTTCATCAATGAACTCGGGACTTTATGGTTCATCACGTGTTCTCTATACACAAGCTGTGGACGGGCGTGTTCCTAAAATCTTTGCCCATTTATCAAAAAGAAAAGTTCCTGTATATGCCATATTAATGTGTACGTTCGCTTTATATATAGCTGTAATATTTTCTTTATTTGCGGGAAGCAAAACTTTTGATTTCCTAATGGGTTCACTTGGATATACCGTGTTATTTATTTGGCTAATTATTGCGATTGCGCATTTGAAATCGCGTAAAAAACAGCCGGAAAAAACAAGTACCTATGCAGTAAAATGGTTCCCGTATACAACTTGGATAGCTATTATTGCGTTAAGTGCAATCCTAATTGGTATTATTTTTACAACATCTATTATCGTAACAGGTATTACATTAGCTATTTATCTCTTTATTACGTTAACGTATGTCTTTAAAGGTCGTTTTCAAGAAAATGAGGCTAAATAACAAATCAACTTAATGCCATTTTCGACCTTGTTTTTCATAAATTATGCATACTAGGCAGATTGTTCGCTCAAGAGAATTTATCCATGCTATACTACAAACATAGTAAGTTTAAGGAGGATTTCAAATGGCAATTGTACATGCAACAGATGCAACTTTCCAAGACGATATTAAAGAAGGTTTAGTACTAGTAGACTTTTGGGCTGCTTGGTGCGGACCATGTAAAATGATTGGACCAGTTCTTGAAGAAATGGATGCTGCAGGTAGTGCGGCTAAAATTGTAAAAGTAGATGTAGATAACAACCAAGGTACTGCAGCGCAATACCAAATTATGTCTATCCCATCATTACTATTATTCAAAGACGGTGAATTAGTAGATAAAACTGTTGGTTTCCAACCAAAAGAAGCGTTAGAAGCATTTATCGCAAAACATGCTTAATTTGTAAGAAAAAAAGAGTCGAGCCATCAATAGATGTGCTTGGCTTTTTTTCGTTATATAATAAAGAGATAAGTATCATAATGCATGTAAAGAACGAATGTTAGTTTGAACAAAAAGGGGGCAGGTAGGCGATGAATGATTTAATTAAACGAAAGCTTGAAATTTTACCAGATCAGCCTGGCTGCTATTTGATGAAAGATCGACAAGGAACGATTATTTATGTCGGGAAAGCAAAAGTGCTGAAAAATCGAGTACGCTCGTATTTTACTGGTACGCATGAAGGGAAAACACAAAGACTTGTAAGCGAAATAGAAGATTTTGAGTACATTGTGACATCCTCCAATATTGAAGCTTTAATTTTAGAGCTTAATCTTATAAAACTTCATGATCCGAAGTACAATATTATGCTGACGGATGATAAAACGTATCCGTATTTAAAAATTACAAATGAAAAACACCCACGCCTTATTACAACACGAAAAGTGAAAAAGGATAAGGCAAAATATTTTGGTCCATATCCGAATGCGTATGCAGCAAGTGAGACGAAAAAGCTGCTAGATCGTTTATATCCTCTGCGAAAATGTGTACAACTCCCTAGCAAGGTTTGTTTGTATTATCACATGGGGCAATGTCTAGCCCCTTGTGTGAAGGATATTGATGCTGAAGTTTACCACGATATGATTGAGGATATGACAAAATTTTTAAATGGTGGGGTTGAGGAAGTCAAAAAGGAGCTAGAGGTAAAAATGCTAGCGGCCGCAGAAAATTTAGAGTTTGAGCGTGCAAAGGAATTTCGTGATCAAATTGCACATATCGATACAGTCATGCAAAAGCAAAAAATCGTCTCAAGTGATACAACTAACCGCGATGTATTTGGCTATGCCGTCGAGAAGGGCTGGATGTGTGTTCAAGTTTTCTTTGTCCGTCAAGGAAAGCTTATTGAGCGAGATGTCTCGATTTTCCCAATTTACCAAGAGGCAGAAGAGGAATTTTTAACGTTCGTTGGACGATTTTACGAAAAGCTAGAGCACATTAAGCCTAAGGAGATCTTTATCCCACAATCTATTGATGCAGATATTTTAACGGAATTATTAGAAGTTAAGGTACTTACACCAAAACGTGGGCAAAAAAAAGAGCTAGTTGAATTGGCGACGAAAAATGCTGAAATTGCTGTAGCAGCGAAGTTCCAACTTATTGAACGTCAGGAAGAACGCACTATAGGAGCATGTGAGGCGCTTGGTGAAGCTATGAGCATTTCTACGCCTTTACGGATTGAAGCTTTCGATAATAGTCATATGCATGGGACAGATGCTGTATCTGCAATGGTTGTATTTATCGATGGAAAACCCGCAAAGAAGGAGTATCGAAAGTACAAAACACGTACAGCTGCCAAGCACGATGATTACGGGGCAATGCAGGAAGTAATCCGTCGTCGTTACACACGCGTATTAAAAGAAGGTCTACCTTTACCAGATTTAGTACTAATTGACGGTGGGAAGGGGCAAATGGAAGTTGCAAGAGAAGTATTAGAGGATGAGCTCGGCCTTGTCATTCCAATTGCCGGATTAGCAAAAGATGAAAAGCATAATACGTCACAGCTTCTATTCGGTGATCCACCTGAAGTCATTGCATTAAAGCGCACAAGTGATGGCTTCTATTTACTGCAGCGAATTCAAGACGAAGTACACCGCTTTGCTATTACCTTCTTACGACAGCAGCACGAGAAGCATGCTATACAATCTGTCCTCGATCATATAGAGGGCGTTGGTCCAAAGCGAAAACAGCAATTACTTAAGCATTTTGGCTCTGTCAAAAAAATTCGTGAGGCAAGTGTACAGGCGTTAGAAGAAGCTGGGATGCCTGCTAATTTAGCTAGCAATATTCATGCTTATTTTCAACAAGAGACATTGTCAAAGGATTAGACGTATGCTAAGGTTGTATATAACATTGTTCTTCAATATAGCAATGTTTATGTACGGAGCCTTAGTTTTTTGTAGTTTCTATTTATCCATAAACTATAAGGTTCAATTAAATACATTCACTATTTAGTGATGATAGAGGTGCAAGATTTAGGAGTAGTACATTCGAGGACGAACAAGTCCAGTGAAAATGTATGAAAGGGGATCTTGCCGAAGTGGAGCATCGTTGTTTCCGATGCTGTGCTGGTTTTACATTTAAGAGATGTAAGACTGTCGATTCTAATCGTTTCGGAGAGCTATCACACATGCGCAAGTTACTTTATTGTACATGTTATAGGCAGCTTTCACGTTATGTGGGAGCTGCCTTTTTAGCTTTCTTTCAAGGCAGTTACTACTATGTAAGAGGTGATGCCAACCGTATTAGTTCAAGCCCTATAACTTAATGTCGCTTTGAGTTTGCAGCGTTATCTTTGTAAAGAGCGGCAAAAGTATAGCTACTTTATAATCAGCAAAATGATTAAATACAAAGGAGAATGATAAGGATGGCGAGAATTGTGATGAAATTTGGTGGTGCTACATTAACATCAACAAAGCACATTCAAGATGTTGCGAAAAAGGTGATTGCAGAAAAGGAAAGAGGTACTGAGATTGTCGTTGTCACTGCGGCAATGAGGGGGATGTCTAAAGAATTAGGGAAGATGGCTCGTGATCTATCAGACAATGCGTCTAAGCGTGAACTAGACGCATTGTTGTCAACAAGCTCACAACTATCAAGTGCATTAGTGGCGATTGCTTTGCAGGAAGAAGGATATGAGGCAGTGTCATTAACAGGCTGGCAGGTAGGTATTCAAACCGATGTCATGTATGGCAATGCACGTATTGACGAGATAGACGCTAGTCGAATAGAAGAGCATTTTATGCAGGGGAAGATCGTCGTCGTTGCAGAGGGACAGGGTATCTGTAATTCTCG
Organism: Lysinibacillus sp. NPDC056232; assembly: GCF_042267565.1. Taxonomy (NCBI): domain Bacteria; kingdom Bacillati; phylum Bacillota; class Bacilli; order Caryophanales; family Bacillaceae; genus Lysinibacillus; species Lysinibacillus sp. NPDC056232. The sequence goes on from NZ_JBHJTF010000023.1 coordinate 44,172, forward strand.
GAATATTACGACGTTCGGTAAAGGTGGTGCGGAAACGACGGCGATAGCTATTGCTGCAGCATTGGAAGCGGAGCGCGTAGATATTTACACGAATGTAGATGGAGTCTACACAGCTGATCCAAGTCAGATTGCTGGGGCACGAAAGCTAAAAGAAATTTCCTATGATGAAATGCTAGAGCTATCAAACTTAGGATCACAAATTTTACACCCGCGGGCTGTAGAAATAGCAAAGAAGTTTCAAATCCCAGTTACCATTCGGTCGAGCGAAAAAGATACAGTAGGTACTTTATTGAAGGAGGAAGTTGAAATGGAGAAAAATTTAATTGTACGTGGTGTTGCCTATGAGTCAGACGTTATTCGCCTAACGGTGGGTTATGATGCTTATTCTAATGCTTCGTTAGCAGATATGTTCACAATACTTGCAGAAAATCGCATAAACGTCGATATCATCGTACAAGCAATAATTGATGGCTTAAAGCCAACTGTATCGTTTACCATTTTAAAAGAGGAGTTCGCCGATGCATTACGTGTCCTAGAAGATAGCAAATTATCACTAGGGTTTAGTTTTGCTGATTTTGAAATCGGCTTAGCAAAAGTCTCTATTATTGGCTCAGGAATGGCATCTAATCCAGGGGTGGCTGCCCGTATGTTTGATTGTCTACGTCGTGAAGGTATCCCTGTAAAAATGGTCAGTACTTCTGAAATAAAAGTGTCTGTCGTTGTTCCTCAGGACGAAATGATTTATGCAGCAAATGCATTACATGATGAATTTAACTTAGAACAAGCGCTTTACATATAATGTTGAAGAAGATGTGTCAGTAAAAGGCACATCTTTTCATGTTGTTGAAAAACTATTATGTCAATGAAATTAATATGTCATATTAAATAAAGTAGGGTTCTATGGCAAAACGAGGGGTTGATTTCCGTTCCGGCTGGGCTCTTTGCCGCTGACGCTTCGCTTTCGCGCAGAGCAGAGCTTCCTGGGGGCGTCCGATGAGCCACTTCACTCGCTTTGCTCGCTCCAGGGTCTCATCTGTGACGCTGATCCCCAAGGAGTAGCCCAGCCTCCACTCCAATCAACTACTTCACTTAGAATGAATCTTCTGGAATGGGCACATCTTTTTTTGTTCAGATCAATTTAATATTTTATCCAATTATATTGTTATATAATAAAAGTGACATGTTTTACCAAGTGGAAGGTGGGAGTTTGTATGGTATTGTTCGGTTTATTTCAAAAGCCAGTAGATGAAGGTGTTGAGAGAAACAACGATTTAGAAATACAATTATTAAAAAAGCGAATCCTGGAATTAGAACTTGAGCAGGAAAGCATTGATGTGAAAAATGCGATTTTAGACTTTGTCCTAGCGCATATGGAGCTAATTAATTTTCAAACGGCTTTAAAGGTTCAAAATGTTTCAGCGGGTGTAGGGGATATTTCAGCAATGAGTGAAGAAATGTCGTCAAATACTGAAGAGATGCTTGCAGTTGAGCAAAATGTTAATGCAAACATTCAAGAGATAAAACAGCATTCATTACTCCTTGTAGAGGAAATGGAATCATCCATTTCAAAAGGTGAAATGGTTCAGGAGTTGTTGGCTAAAGGAGGTCATTCAACAGAGCAGTTATCTAATGAAATGACTAAAATGGATGATATTGGTAAAAGCGTAACCGGGATTGCTGATCAAACACAACTACTATCCTTAAATGCCTCTATTGAAGCCGCACGTGCTGGCGAGCATGGAAAGGGATTTAATGTTGTCGCGATGGAAGTAGGAAAGTTAGCCAGCAGCTCGAAAGGTTCATTGCAAGAAATGACGAAGATTCGATCAGTCATTGATAAGAAATTACATAATACAATAAACAATATCAAACAAGTTGAACATTATTTAACTGACTTTTTAAGCATCATGAAGAACAATATTGCTAATTTGACTGTCACAAGCAAAAATATTGAAGAAGCAGCACATGGCATTCATCAAATGACAGCTGCATCAGAAGAAAATGTAATAGCTGTAGGTCGTTTAGCGGAAACAACGACTGAATTATCTCATACTAGTGACTTCTCGGAAATAATACAAAATCAAGTATCTGAAATGTTAAAAGCTATTGCACCTACAATCCGTAAGCCCAAAGAGCAAACGGTAGTGAGCCAATTGGCAGCAAGGTTAATGGATCATGCTAGCTTTTTACGAAATGCTATTCAAAAGGCTGGCCATAAAGAAACTATAAAAACGCATCATCAATGTAAGTTTGGGGAATGGTATTATGGCCATTTTGAGGAATTTCGAAATTTACCAGAATATCGACATATAGAACAACCCCATGAATTAGTACATAGGGCCGCACAAAAATTAGTGAATGAACTGTCAATTATAAACTTAGAGGAAATGATTCAACACTCACTAAATATTTTAGAAGCGTTTATTTCGTTAATAGATGTGCTTTTAAAAGAAAGACATGGCCAACTATAAATATAGAAAAGGATTGCCATTCATCAATTTGGAATGACAATCTTTTCATGTTGTTGAAAAAACTATTTTTCAATGAATAAGGTGTCCTATCAAATAAATTCTGGCTCTCAGCAAAGTGAGGGGTTGATTTCCGTTCCAGCTGGGCGCTTTGTCGCTGACGCTTCGCTTTCGCGCAGAGCAGAGCTTCCTGGGGGCGTCCGATGAGCCGCTTCACTCGCGTAGCTCGCTGCAGGGTCTCGGGCCAACACGATGTTGGTCACGAAGGCGTTATCACAGGACGTGATGTTCTTAGCCTTCGTTCCTCTTTTGCTAATCCCCAAGGAGTCGCCCAGCTTCCACTCCAATCAACTATTTCACATAGCATATCAATCCAATTTATAGCGATAAAACAAAACTTCAGTTATGTCGAAAGCGAAGTGTCAGCAAAGGAGTTTGTCTGTGCGACAGCAACAATGGGTGTACAACCGCATCACTGTTATAAGTCTTTTCTGTTTGATTATGGTGAGTAGCAATAGTGTTAGTTTTACGCAACCGTTGATTGGAGTAGACTGGAACAGAAACCACCCTCATCTAAAGAGACACAACATTCACAAAGGTTTCCTTGGCCATTTTGTTTTCCAACACTAAAAAAGGATTGTCATCCATAAATTTAGGGTGACAATCCTTTTTGTTTTATTCTGTTGGAACAGTGTACATGATTCGTTCTTTGACGTCCCATTTTACTGTAAACATAACGTTCTGTTGCTTTTCGCGTTTTTCATCATAGCATTCTGTTAAATAACCTTTTGCTTGCTGGATTTGTTCAGCTATAAATCCTGCTTCAAGTCTAAAGCTACGAAGACCGATTTGTATCAGTTCTGGATCATTTGTCAACTGGAATATACGCCCATCCTTCGTTTCTTTGACAAGCTCTAAATTACCCCAACAGGCATCTGCGAAAAATGCGATAAGTTCTTCTTGACTTTTACATGGGAACTTACGAGCTAGATCTTTTCCTGCCCAGTAAAGTACATCTGCTTCATGTTTACCAAGAATAGAAGATAAAATATAATCGCGAATTATCTCGTAGCCAAATGCTGAGATTGTAGGTGATGAAGTGTTTAACATTTAAATCCTTCTTTCTTAGAATTTTCTTAAAATTTGACACTGATAAAGTAAAGATAGATTTTTCGAGAAAAAACGATGCATCATGTACTAGATTATTTCTTTAATAAGGATTGTGAAAAACTCTTAGTTGCCTTGACGCTCGTAGCTCTTGAGAGTACAATAAACATGTCATAATATTGTACCATGATGAAATACACAGTCAATGAAGTATCAGTTACAAAATGATGACTTCTTTTGTTGTGATATTTTAAGTACTAAGGGGGGTAACAGTCTTGTCGAAAGATCGAGAGTTTTTATGGCGTCGCTTACATTCTCTACTTGGTATCATTCCAGTAGGTCTGTTTTTAACGATGCACCTGTTCATTAACTTTACAGCAACAGGCGGAGCAGAAAGTTACAACGATGCTACCGCAGTAATGGAAAAGATTCCATTCCTTATCCTAGTTGAATGGATTGTCATTTATATTCCATTAATGTTCCACGCATTCTATGGTGTCTACATTGCATTCACTGCTACACCAAATACAGGACGTTTCAGCACATACCGTAACTGGATGTACTCATTACAACGTTTCACTGGTGTATTCTTAGTGATCTTCATTGCATGGCATATTTTCCAAACTCGTGTTCAAAAAGCACTTGGTACAGAAGTTGATTACGACATGATGGCGGATATCGTTTCTAATCCATTCATGCTTGGATTCTACATCGTTGGTATTATATCAGCAACTTTCCACTTATCTAACGGTTTATGGGCATTCCTAGTAAGCTGGGGTATTGTACAATCTCCTCAGTCTCAAAAGATTGCTACTTATGTAACAAACATTATTTTCGTAATTCTAAGTGTAGTTGGTGTGGCTGCTATTTTAGCTTTTGTTTAATTTAATAGAAGCTACTATAGAGTACATGCAATCATTGCAATTTTTTAAGAGGAGTGAGAAATAATCATGGCGAAAAGCAAAATAATTGTTGTCGGCGGCGGTCTAGCTGGTCTGATGGCAACGATTAAAGCAGCTGAAGTTGGTACTGAAGTTGATTTATTCTCATTAGTTCCTGTAAAACGCTCACACTCTGTATGTGCGCAGGGCGGAATTAATGGTGCGGTAAATACAAAAGGTGAAGGGGATTCTCCTTGGATCCACTTTGATGATACAGTTTATGGTGGGGACTTCTTAGCGAACCAACCACCTGTTAAGGGTATGTGTGATGCAGCCCCTGGTATTATTCACTTAATGGACCGTATGGGTGTAATGTTCAACCGTACACCAGAAGGTCTTCTTGACTTCCGTCGTTTTGGTGGTACTTTAATGCACCGTACAGCCTTCTCTGGTGCAACAACTGGTCAGCAATTACTATACGCACTAGACGAGCAAGTTCGCTCTCACGAAGTAGCTGGTTTAGTGAACAAATATGAGCACTGGGAATTCCTTGGTGCAGTAGTCGATCCTGACGGCGTTTGTCGTGGTATCGTAGCGCAAGATATGCGTACAGAAGAAATCAAATCATTCCGTGCAGACGCTGTTATTATGGCGACTGGTGGCCCTGGTATTATCTTCGGTAAAACAACAAACTCTGTTATTAATACAGGTTCTGCTGCTTCTATCGTTTACCAACAAGGTGCCTCATACGCGAATGGTGAGTTCATCCAAATTCACCCAACAGCGATTCCTGGAGATGACAAAAACCGTCTAATGTCAGAATCAGCTCGTGGTGAAGGTGGCCGTATTTGGACTTATAAAGATGGTAAACCTTGGTACTTCCTAGAAGAAAAATATCCTGCATATGGTAACTTAGTACCACGTGATATTGCAACACGTGAAATTTTCGACGTTTGTGTAAACCAAAAACTTGGTATCAACGGCGAAAACATGGTATACCTAGATCTTTCTCATAAAGATCCACATGAATTAGATGTAAAACTAGGTGGTATTATTGAAATCTACGAAAAATTCGTAGGTGATGATCCACGTAAATTACCAATGAAAATTTTCCCAGCAGTTCACTACTCAATGGGTGGATTATGGGTTGACTACAACCAAATGACTGAAATTCCTGGTCTATTTGCAGCAGGTGAATGTGATTATTCTCAACATGGTGCAAACCGTCTTGGTGCAAACTCATTATTATCTGCTATCTATGGCGGTATGGTTGCTGGACCAAACGCAGTAGATTATGTTAAACATCTTAAAAAGCATGCTGAAGATCTTCCTCAAGAAGTATTCGATGTTCGCGTTAAAGAAGAACAAGCTAAGTGGGATGCTGTCATGAAAATGGACGGCACAGAAAACGCTTACTTGCTTCATAAAGAGCTTGGTGAAATGATGACAGCTACTATGACAGTAGTACGTTACAACGACCAACTTCAAGATACATTGAATAAACTTGATGAATTCCAAAAACGTTGGGAAAACATTAACATCAACGATACTCAAAAATGGAGTAACCAAGGTGCTCACTTTACGCGTCAGTTGAAAAATATGATTTACCTAGCAAAAGTAATGACAAAAGGTGCATTACTACGTAACGAATCTCGCGGTGCTCACTATAAGCCAGATTTCCCGAACCGTGATGATGAGAACTTCTTAAAAACAACAATTGCGAAGTTTGACCCAACTACTGGTGATCCAATCATCACGTACCAAGAAGTCGACGTTTCATTAATTCCACCACGTAAACGTGATTACTCTGCGAAAGGAGACTAAGAATTATGAATATCGCAGCTAATACTGGAAGAATGGTCAAAGTGGAAATTTTACGTCAAGATACAAAAGGCGGCAATGGCTACTGGCAAAAATTCCAAGTGCCTTACCGTCATGGTATGAACGTAATTTCTATTTTAATGGAAATTCAAAAAAATCCTGTTACTGAAAATGGTGAAAACACTACTCCAGTAGCATGGGATATGAACTGTCTTGAAGAAGTTTGTGGTGCATGTTCAATGGTTATCAATGGCCGTCCACGTCAATCATGTTCAACTCTTGTTGACCAATTGACTGAGCCAATTAAACTTGAGCCTATGAAAACTTTCCCAGTTATTCGTGACTTACAAGTTGACCGTGAACGTATGTTCAATGCACTTAAAAAAGTTAAAGCGTGGGTTCCAATCGATGGTACTTATGATTTAGGTGAAGGTCCACGTATGCCAGAAGGTAAACGTCAATGGGCTTATGAATTATCTAAATGTATGACTTGTGGTGTATGTATGGAAGCATGTCCAAACGTGTCTGAAAAAGCTTCATTCATCGGACCAGCACCATTATCACAAGTACGTCTATTCAACACTCACCCAACTGGTTCAATGATTAAAGACCAACGTTTAAATGCAATCATGGGTGATGGAGGCCTTGCAAACTGCGGTAACTCACAAAACTGTGTAGCTGCTTGTCCAAAAGGTATTCCTTTAACAACATCTATCGCATCATTAAACCGTGCAACTTCAGTGCAAATGTTCCGTAACTTCTTCGGTTCTGACCACTACGTTGACTAATAATACAAGCTTTACTCCCAAACTCCCTTACACTCAATGTGTGAGGGAGTTTTTTTCTATGTGTAATAGTAAATAATTTTGTAGATTAATCGCTTGTAAATGTACGATGGATGAAGATTTATACGCAGTGGGGATGAAGAAGCTCTTTACTGATTAAAGTTTCGTAGTAGTGAGAGTTCTGAATAGGGACACTTTCAAGAAAGATTAATAAACTAACTATGATGATTTCCATACAGCATAGTATTATGCAAAAATAGAATACGAAGAACAAGAAAATTTGAAATGAATTAGCTCAAAAATCTGAATCTTCTATGATAATAGTGTGTTTTCTTTTATAATGAATATATATTCATTTATGACTTGCTAATTCCATCTGTTGTTTCGGGAATAAGCAATGAAAATTAGGGGGATGGCTAATATGAAAGCAAATTATATCGGAGATTTTCAGGAATGGACAAAGGATTTTGCATTTTTTATTGAGGTTCGTGTACGTTTTTCAGAAACGGATATGTACGGTCATATGAACAATACTGTTAGCTTTACATATTTTGAACAGGCACGAATCGATTATTTCCGTCATTTAGGTGTTCTCATGCCATCAGCAATTGATGGAAATGTAGAAGCGATTCCAATTGTAGCTGACTTACAGTGTGATTACGTAAAGCAAGTTTTCTTTGATGATGTGCTAAGAATTTATACGAAGATAGCGACAGTAGGGAACTCATCAATGGATATTCATTACTTAGCGAAAAATCAGCATGATGAGGTTTGCTTTACGGGGCGTGGGACGGTAGTGCAAATGGACCCTCAAACTGGAAAGAGTGTACCTTTATCTGAAGAAGAAAAAGTTCAGTTAGCAAGATTGGCATTCATATAATATTGGAAACGGATTGCGAAAGTTAATTGTCCATAGAAAGAAATAGTGAGAGTGATTTTTTTCAACTCATCACAAAAAAGTTGTGGATGACATTTGTTTAAAACGTATCTCATATATAAGTTGATTTCCGTTCCGACTGGACGCCCCCAGGAAAGCGCCCAGTCGAAATGAAAATCAACCATGCGTTATGGTGATGAGCCACTTTTACATAAAATTTATTGATATATGGAAGCAATTTCCGATTTTTTTTAGGAAACACGAGATATTCATGAAAATAGCCGTCACCGCTCTTCATTCCTTAACATAAGTTACAATACGTGCGGGGGAGGAGGGTGTAACTGAAAATGAATGGCTCTCATCATCGTTCTCTTTTAACTAACCGAGAACGTGAAATATTTGCGCTTTTATTAGCTGAAAAAACAACGAGGGATATTGCAGAGCAACTTGGTATTAGTGAAAAAACAGTGCGAAATCACATTTCCAATACAATTCAAAAGTTAGGTGTAACGAATCGATCTCAGGCGTTAATTGAGCTGTTACGCTTAGAAGAATTTAAATTAGACTAAATGGACACTTGCTATTTCAGAAAAAAAACGACAAAATAGAACTATTCAACGCATTTTTAGGAGTGAAATAGTTATATGTCGGATGAAGTAACAAAACACTCACCTGAAACCGTTGCAACGGTTGAAAAGGAATTACGCTATATAGCGGCGATTGTGAAGCAAAAAGGAAGAGAGATTGTTTCACAATATGCGATTACGCCGCCACAATTTGTTGCATTACAGTGGTTAGAAGAGCTTGGAGATATAACAATTGGCGACCTGTCAAATCGATTATACTTAGCTTTTAGTACAACAACAGATTTAGTGGACCGAATGGAGAAAAATGAATTAGTTAAGCGCGTACGTGACGAAAATGATCGTCGTGTCGTTGTTGTTCATCTTCTCGAAAAGGGCGAACGTATTATTCAAGAGGTTATTGAAAAAAGACAGCAATATTTGCAAGAGAAACTTGTTGGTTTTAACGAACAAGAAGTCGCGCAATTATCAAGCTATTTAGAAAAACTACATGTACACATGAAACAGGATTGAGGCGGAAAGTATGAATGCCCCGATAGGCGTTATTGACTCAGGAGTAGGCGGTTTAACCGTAGCAAAAGAAATAATGAAGCTATTACCAAACGAAACGATCTATTATATTGGTGATACAGCAAGATGTCCGTATGGTCCAAGAACTCGACAAGAAGTGCGGAATTTTACTTGGCAAATGGCAAAAGCACTAGAAAAAATGAATATCAAAATGCTCGTCATTGCATGTAATACAGCGACTGCAGTAGCACTCGAAAGTTTACAAAGAAATATGCCTTTTCCGGTACTAGGCGTTATTAATGCTGGCGCACGTGCAGCTGTAAAGAAAACGAAGCGACATGAAGTCGTTGTGCTTGCAACTGAAGGAACAATTAAAAGTGGAGCGTATGAGGAAGCCTTATTATCACTGAATACGTCAACTCATATAATTCCACTTGCTTGTCCAACATTCGTACCACTTGTAGAAAGTGGCGAATATAAAGGTGAATTTGCAAATAAATTAATTGCGGAAGGCTTAAAGCCGCTGAAAAATGAACAATTTGATACGGTCATACTAGGGTGTACGCATTATCCAATTTTGCAAAAACAAATTGAAGCTATTGTGGGAGAAGAAGTTTTTGTGCTATCTTCCGCAGAGGAAACAGCAAAGGATGTTCAAGAAATGCTTGCTTATAATGGCACTTTGGCTGACCCAGACGCTGTGCCTGCTCATAAATTTTATGCAACTGGTTCTGTTCCAATTTTCCGTTCGATTTCCGAAAGTTGGCTTGAGCAAGGTACACTCCATATAAAACGTATGACATTAAAATAAAAAATCAGCTTAGCTATGGGCTAGGCTGATTTTTGACGTTTTTAGCATTGTACATAGGGACTGAGTACTTTTTTGAAGGTCAAAATTATGTTAAGATGAGTGCGCGAAAGTTTTTAGGAGGAACGAAAAATATGACAAGATATGATGGTAGAAATGTAGATGCACTGCGTCCTGTGAAAATAGATAGTGAGTATCTATTGCACCCAGAAGGCTCAGTATTAATTCAAGTAGGAAATACGAAAGTGATTTGTACAGCAACGATTGAGGATAAGGTTCCTGGTTTTTTACGTGGACAAGGCAAAGGATGGATTACTGCAGAATACTCGATGCTACCTCGTGCAACAGCACAGCGTACAGCACGCGAATCATCTCGTGGTAAAGTCAATGGCCGCACAATGGAAATCCAACGATTAATTGGTCGTGCATTACGTGCAATCGTGGATTTAGAAGCACTTGGCGAACGTACTGTATGGATTGACTGCGACGTGATTCAAGCAGACGGAGGGACACGTACAGCTTCAATAACAGGAGCATTTGTAGCGATGACACAGGCAATTGCTAAGTTTGCTGAAGAAAAACCATTTAAAAAATTCCCAGTGACAGACTATTTAGCTGCAACAAGTGTTGGTATTGTAGAGGATCACGGGGCCATTTTAGACTTAAACTACGTTGAAGATGTCGCTGCTGCTGTAGATATGAATATCGTCATGACAGGAGCAGGACGATTTGTTGAGCTTCAAGGTACAGGTGAAGAAGCAACCTTTTCTCGTGAAGAGTTAAATGAACTACTGGAGTTAGGTGAAAAGGGCATTCAACAATTGATTGCACTTCAAAAAGAGACACTAGGTGAATTGGCTAACAAAGTGGGAGGAAATGAATAACATGAAACAAGTAGTAATTGCGACAAAAAATAAAGGAAAAGCAAAAGATTTCGAAGCGTTATTTGGACCACTTGGCTATGAAGTTGTAACGATGTTTGATGTTGCCCCGGATATGGAAATAGAAGAAACAGGCACTACCTTTGAGGAAAATGCAATCTTAAAGGCAGAAGCATTAGCAAAAGAGCTTGGTACAATTGTTATTGCTGATGATAGTGGCTTAGCTGTTGATGCATTAAATGGTGAACCAGGTGTGTATTCTGCACGTTATGCTAGTGATCATGATGATGAAGCCAACATGGTTAAACTACTAGAAAACTTAAAAAATGTCGAAGATGAAAAGCGTACAGCACGCTTCTGCTGTTGCATTGCTATTGCAGGGCCTGATTTTGAAACGACAACTGTCTTTGGTACTTGTGAAGGTGTTATTGCACACGAAAAACGTGGTACAAACGGATTTGGTTATGATCCAGTCTTCTTTGTCCCAAGCTTAAACCGTATGATGGCAGAGCTAACAGCCGATGAAAAAGGAGCAATTTCCCACCGTGGGAATGCGATTCGTAAGTTGAAGGAACAATTACCTAATCTTATAAAATAAGAGGTGATATCCATGCAAATACTGGTCATGAGTGATACACATGGCGATAGTAATGTAATTGAAAAAGTTCGTGGCTTTTACCCAAAGGTTGATGCTGTCATTCATTGTGGAGATAGTGAGCTTCCTTTCTCGCATAAAGCATTAGATGGCATGAAGAAAGTACGCGGAAATTGTGACATCGAAAAAGCCTTCCCTGATGAGGTAGTATTCGATTTAGAGGACGTCACAGTCTTTGTCACACATGGCCATTTATTCAATGTTAAAACGTCAATCTTGTCATTATCCTATCGTGCCAAAGAAGTAAACGCGCAAATTGCGTGCTTTGGTCACTCTCATATTCTTGGGGCGGAAATGATTGATGATGTGTTATTTTTAAATCCTGGGAGCTTATTGAAACCACGAGGTCGTAAAGAAAAAAGCTTTGCCCTTGTAGAGGTTGAAGACACGTGTTTTGAAGTAAAGTTCTTTACGGATGATAATAGCTGTATTTCCACCCACAAGTTTATGCGGAAATGATGAAACAAAAACGCTTAAGTTTTAGAAACTCTAAGCGTTTTTTGTTTTATCCCAATGCAAATGGTAAAAATGGCTATGAATTGTTTATGATGAAGTAGAAAAACTAAATATAAACGAACAAAGGAGAAAACATGGAAAATACAATAGGATGGAATTTTGATAATAGCTATACCCGCCTACCAAGCATTTTTTATTCATCAATCAATTTAAATCCAGTTCGTTCACCAAAGTTAATCATGTTAAATGAATCAGTTGCCAATTCACTTGGATTAAACAGCAATGCTCTGAAAAGTGAAGAAGCGGTAGCGATTTTTGCGGGTAACAACAACCCGACCGGAGGCTCACCCATTGCACAAGCTTATGCAGGGCATCAATTTGGTCACTTTAACATGCTAGGAGACGGAAGAGCACTGTTATTAGGTGAACAACTAACGCCAGCTCATGAACGCTTTGATATCGCACTAAAAGGCTCAGGAAGAACGCCTTATTCACGTGGCGGAGATGGCAGGGCTGCACTTGGTCCAATGCTACGTGAATATATTATGAGTGAAGCCATGTATGCACTTGGCATTCCAACTACTCGAAGCTTAGCTGTCGTGACTACAGGCGAAACGATCGTACGTGAAACAGAGCTTCCAGGCGCGGTTTTAACGCGAATTGCAAGCAGTCATTTGCGTGTTGGAACTTTCCAATATGCAGCGAATTTTGGTACGGAGGAGGAGCTAAAAGCATTGGCAGATTATGCTTTAGAACGGCACTTACCCAATGTTGATAAAGCTCAAAACCGTTATTTAACACTACTACAGGAAGTTATAAAGAAACAAGCATCTCTTATTGCAAAATGGCAGCTAGTTGGTTTTATTCATGGGGTCATGAACACAGATAATATGACCATTAGTGGGGAGACGATTGATTATGGTCCTTGCGCTTTCATGGATACTTATGATTCAGCGACAGTATTTAGCTCTATTGATCGACAAGGACGTTATGCATATGGTAACCAGCCTAATATCGGAGGATGGAATTTAACACGATTTGCCGAATCATTAATACCGTTAATCCACGAAAATGAGGAAGATGCTATACATTTAGCTCAAGAGGCTCTAAAGCAATATCCTCAATTGTATTATGCAAACTGGTTAGCAGGTATGCGAGCAAAGCTTGGGATATTTGACGAAGAAGATCAGGACATGGCACTAATTGAAGAGCTTCTAAAGTTAATGCAGCAACATCAAGCAGACTATACGAATACATTTATCGCATTAACCTTTAATAAATTTGATGACTCAACGTTATTTAGTACAAATGAATTTAAAGAATGGCATAAGAATTGGCTTGCAAGACTAGAAAGACAACAAGAAACAAAAGACATGTCTCAACAATTAATGCGTGAGCATAATCCAGCAGTAATTCCAAGAAATCACCGTGTGGAAGAAGCATTAGAGGCTGCTGTTGAACAGGAAGACTATAGCGTAATGGAGCGATTACTAGAAGCTCTTGCTCAACCTTTTGCGCATTGTAAGGAGCAGCAGGAATATGCAACATTACCAACACCATCTAACCAACCATATCGAACGTTTTGTGGCACATAAGTTGAAAGTATAATTGCCAAGGAAATTTTTGTTAGTGTTGAGGAGCTTTAATCGAAGGTAATTTCCGGGCACAGATAAACAATATCGCTGAACGCTTTGCTTTCGCACAAAAATGCATCTTATTGATGTTTCTTTTTATCACGATAAATTTGAGTACGTGCCAGAAGGGACATGCTTAGTGAAGCGGTTGATTGGAGTGGAGACTGGACGACTCCTTGGGGATTAGCGATTTAGAGGAACGAAGGCTAAAAGCATCACGTCCTGTGGTAACGCCTTGACCAACATCGGTGCTGCTGCCGCTACGTTAGCACTACGCTTTCGCGCAAAAAACATCTGTTGGCCCGAGACCCTGCAGCGAAGCGAAGCGGCTCATCGGACGCCCCCAGGAAGCTTTGCCCTGTGCGAAAGCGAAGCGTCAGCAATTGTTTTATCTGTGCGAAAGCGTAGCGACAGCAACAATTGTTTTATCTGTGCGAAAGCGAAGCGACAGCAACAATTGTTTTATCTGTGCGAAAGCGAAGCGACAGCAACAATTGTTTTATCTGTGCGAAAGCGTAGCGACAGCAACAACAAAGCGCCCAGTCGGAACGGAAATCAACCCCTCGCTTTGCAGAAGGGCCAAATTAAATGATACTTTATTTCATCTACGTAATAGTTTTTCAATACATGAAACGAAGGATAATTTCTTCGTTTTTTTATTTTGAAAAAATTGTCACTACATAAAATCCTGAGCATACGCTATGTAAGAGTATTAGTGAAGGAGAATGTGTACAGTGCATAAGTATTCAAAAGGGTGGTTTGTGAAGCAACTTCGAGATCATGGTATTTTGGTGCATCCACAATTTAAAAGTCATTTAGGCAATTATAAAGAATCCGAACTGCGCAATTTATATTATCGATATGTTGAAAATGAAACGTTGGATTCAGAACAAAAATAGTCATGTTCGTTTGAATAACTCCTTTGTAGGAAAGAATTTAACTACAGAAAGGAGTTATTTTATGTGGAGTAAATCATGGGTTTTGACGCAGATTTGGCAAGATGTGTTATTTTTACACTGGCCAGTACCAACTAAGGATTTAGAGCAATACATTCCGCAAGAGTTACAACTGGATCTCTATGAAAATAACGCTTGGCTTAGTGCTGTCCTTTTTAAAGTAAAAGGACAACGACTGAAATTTCTACCACCATTACCAGGAGTAGGTTCCCATTTGCAGCTTAATGTCCGGACATATGTTACATATAACGGCATGAAAGGTATCTATTTCTTTAACTTAGATGTTACGAATCATTTTATTGTTCAACTAGCTACAAAGGGCGGTTTATCATATCGCCATTCAAAAATATCTATAAAACAAAAAGAGAACCATTTTTCGTTTACAAGTTTATATCACGGTGCACCGGATGAAAGGTTGAAAATTTCATATCAACCGATTGCCAGTGAAATAAGTAGTTCTACCTTTGATAAATGGTTAGTGGAACGTTATCACTCTTGGTCAAAATGGAAGAGCTCTCTATTTCGCATAGATATAGATCATATGCCATGGCAGCTGCAGCGAGTCCATTTTCACATTGAAAGCAACACACTAGCTCCATTTGTGAAGGAATCTATACAGGGCATTCAACCCATTGCCCATTATTCGAAGAGTAAAAAGGCAAAAATTTTTTCACCAATTTTGGAAAACAAAAAGATTTATTAACGTTAATAAAAGAGATAACAAAATTGCATCACAATGGCGCTTGCAATCATATCCGACATAGCAAGTGCCTCTGCTTCAATGTCATCAAAAACTTGAATATCCTCTTGATAGTTTTTCTGAATCATAGTCACGGCTTCTTTTTTTGTTAAAGCTAAATGTGTATAGAACATTTTTTGTACTTCCTCAACACTCAAGTATGGATTAATACTATTCAAAAATATGGCAATGTCGTCAGCATTACGATACCATTCCTTTTCCTTTGCATCCGCTGTTGCTGCATCTCCTTTGGCAGCTGCAGTTACTAGCTGCGCAGCAATAAGAAGATGTTCTTTAATCAGCTCAGCATAGCGATCAGCAATTTGATCGCCGTAAAATGGACGTAGACAATTGCCTAAGTCCGTCGCATTTTGTACAGTCGTTCTTGCACAAAGGGCAAATCAGGTAAGCCAAAGACAATACTTATAATTGTCATCCTCGTCCAATTGACATGCTCCATCCATAATATACGATTCATTGCCATAAAATCTGCTTCAGCCCTACTGATACAGCGAAGATAATCTTTCTGCGGCTGTAAAAATGGCGAATAGGTGCAGTATACTGTGTGTAAGAGGCATTATAGAGCTGGCTTAAGGGACTTACGTATTTTCCATTTGAATATGGGTACAATGTATTTCCACGCCTTCTAATTTTCTACCTAATGTAGAATACTCCGAGGTATTTCTGTATATGAAAGAACAATTTTATGAAAGGGGTGAATATGGCTATTCTTCATACATCATTTTTTTAGTCATCCCACCATAAAAAGATTTATGTTGAAATTTACCCGCATTATTAATTAAAATATGAATAGTATCAAAATGATCAACAATTTTTTGCATTAAAGAAACGATGTCCTGTTCTTTCGTAATCTGCTTGTACAAAAAGAACAGAATGACTATGCTTCAATAAATCTTTACCCTAATTGCAGCCCTAATTCTTTATTTACTTTGGCAATAACTACATGGGCATTATTTCTGGCATACGCTAGCACAATGACTTTACCAATCCCTTATGCACCGCAAGTTCCGTCGACTACTAAATCTTTAAACATGTTAGCTTCCTACAGTTTTTTGCTTTTTATTATTTTAGCAAAAGAAGAGCTGGGAATTGGCATAATGGGGTACAGGAAATCATATAATATTAATAATGAGGCAAACCTTGCCTTCTTAGTAAAATTAATGTTGACTTTATCATAAAAAGCACATATAATAAATATTGTCCTTGATATGGACTATATAAAATAAAATTATGTCTCAGTAGCTCAGCAGGATAGAGCAACGGCCTTCTAAGCCGTCGGTCGGGGGTTCGAATCCCTCCTGGGACGTCTAGAGGTTCAGATAGAACGAGTCTGAACCAACAAAAAAAGCGCCTCAAACCCTTTAATATCAAGGGTTTGAGGCGCTTTTTTGAGAATACGTTAGAAAAGGATAGAAAATGTAGTGCAAGGACGCTACGTGTCTGTTCTGAATCGAGCTCCCCTGATTTTTTCAGAGAAGTAAGGATGGTAGCCTTTAATTAAGATATATAATTTGAGTAACAGTAATGAATAGAAAATAGCAAATAGGAATCAAAGGCATTTTTAAGCGGTCGAAGTTCGAAAAAAATATGGGAACAAGTAGAAGTTATTGTTGCGTTGCGTGTTTATTACGACACAATATTACAATGAGATGAAAAGAGAATCGGGTGATTCGAGAGAGAACAATAAGATTTTTAGGATCTTCGGTTGGTATGATATTCTATGCCGTTCATTTCTTTTGTATCTGTACTTCGATTTTAATTACTTCTTTTGGATAGAGACTTGTTCCAGTGCTTTAAATAAGGCTTGTTGAACTACTTTTTTCTATTAACTGACCACTTCATACACATATTGTAATTTGAATTCAGGTGGAAAAGTTCAATTTTGACGTGGCGAGTAGCACGCACCTTATAGTTTGTAGTCTAAGTGTATTAGCCCTTATTTTTTTAAACTTAGTGTAGCCAGTTCAACTTGGTGATTTTTTATCAGTAATTTACCTGCACGATCAGTAAATTTAATGTACAATTTGAGTTGATAACATTCTAAAAAGTAAGGTAAGCGTATTTAACAAGTTGCCTAAAAAAGGCGTTTAAAAATCCAATGTTATAAGAGGAGAGGTTCATATGGCTATAGATGTAGTACGTGGTAAAATAACTAACCCAAGAGCAACAGAACTGTTAGTTAGTGAAATCGAAAAATTATCCAATGATATTGACGGATCTTTGTTTTTAAATTATTTATTAAGAGCAGCAGATAAAGAAGTAGTAACAGTGGATGCACTGTTAGTTAGTAAACAATATGGATTGACGGCTTTTGTATTTGCTGGAGAATCATCAATAGATATATACGATCGACATGATAAAATGTATTTCCAGTTGGACAACACACTTAAACAATATAATTCATTGCGAAAAGGGAGAAATTTAGCTTTTGAACCGAATGTTATAACTTTTTTTCCTACATCAGATGAAATTTCATATGAGAAAAATTTTGAAGGAGAAACCTATTATTTTGTTTCACCTGATAGTCTTAAGACGCAGATGGAGGAATTACCGGAATTTGATGTAAGTCTATTTGAAAAATTACAAGAAGCTTTACATAAAATCTCTTCAATGAAACCGAGAAAAGATAGAGAAAATGTATCTAAAAGTAATTCATTAGGTTCGAAAATCAAAGAGATTGAAAAAGAAATTGCTAATTTAGACGTTTGGCAAAAGAAAGCAGCTTTTGAAGTTCCAGAAGGCCCACAACGTGTTAGGGGATTAGCTGGTTCTGGGAAAACAATTGTTTTAGCTTTAAAAGCAGCTTATTTACACGCTCAAAATCAAGATTGGGATATTGTAGTTACATATTACACAAGATCACTTGGACAACAGTTTAAAGATTTAATTACTAAGTTTTCTTTTGAATTTTTAGGCCATGAACCAAATTTTAAAAAATTGCACATCATACATGCCTGGGGGACAGATAGTGAAAAGGGCGTATATTCTACAATTGCTAATACTCTGAATATTACTCCAATAACATTTAATAATGCTAAAGCTAAATATGGTAGAGATCATGCATTTGAAGGAATATGTATTGAATTATTAAATACAATGCCAGAAAAGTATCCAGCCGTATATGATGCTGTATTAATTGATGAAGCCCAAGATATGCCTTCAGGCTTTTTTAAATTATGCTATGAAATAACTAAAGATCCTAAACGAATAGTATTCGCTTATGATGAGTTGCAAAATTTAACAAATGATACAATGCCTGATGTCAAAGATTTATTTGGTACTGATAGGGATGGAAATCCTAGAGTTAATATAGATAATATTAGGAATTCTGCCCAAAGGGATATTGCATTACCTGTATGTTATAGAAACACTAGATGGGCTCTTACTATGGCACATGCTTTGGGGTTCGGTATATACAGAGATGGTGGTGTTGTTCAATTCTTCAGAGACCTAGAGTTATGGACAGATATAGGATATCGGAAAGTTTCAGGTAATTTAGGGTATGGGGATAATGTAACTTTAAAACGTAAAGACGAATCATCCCCTGAATATTTTGATGTTTTAATAACCCCAGATGAAGCTTTAGAAATGAAAATGTTCAATTCTAAATTTGAACAATATCGTTGGGTATCTGAACAAATAGAAAAAGATATTGAAGATGAAGAATTAGATTATGATGATATTTTAGTTGTTTTTCCTGATGCTTATCATGCTAAATCAGAGTACATGGAATTTAGAAAATATTTAAATTCTAAAGGTATTAATTCCCTTTTAGCAGGTGTGACAACTGATAGAGATACATTTAGAGAAGACGATACGGTAACTTGTTCAAGTATCTTTAGGGCTAAAGGTAATGAGGCACCAAAGGTTTATATATTAAATTCTGATTTTTGTGCTTCAGGAGCAGAAATGATTAAATTAAGAAATATCTTATTTACTGCAATTACTCGTTCAAGAGGATGGGTTAAGATTTGTGGAGTAGGAAATAATATGGGTATTTTAATAAACGAGGCAAATAAATGTATTAGGAATGAGTATACTTTGGAGTTTAATATTCCAACCTTAGCTCAATTAGAACAGTTAAGATTAATCCATGGTGATAAGAGTGAAGAAGATAAAAGGAAAATAACTATTGCACAGACTGGGATTAATGAATTAATAGCATTAATTTCCGAGGGTAAAATTGACGCAAGTATGTTCCCAGAACTTAAAATCTTATTAAATACGATTGAAACACGTTCTGATGATGAATAGAAAACCTAGTAATACTGTTTTGGTGATTAAATCCCAGATAAACAATTCCTTGGAAATACTTAAAACTCGTAATCTAATACGTTTTTATAATGAGATTGAAGAAGAGTATTTAATTGATAAAGATATATTTCGCCTTTCTTGGAAAAATCATAGAGGGGGAAGGAAAGTAAGTAGTAAGGCTTTTTTAAAGGTAGACCAGTATATGGAGATACTAGAATCGGGAGCTTATCATGCTATTTTATTTGATTATTCTATAATAAGAGTCTCATTTAGTTTTAGAGGAGATAATCTAATTTTTCAAAATCTATTATGGTGGCCTTGTCCGGTAAAGGTAGAGTTTGAGGATGAAGAATATGATTCTTTTGCTGAAATTGTGGAATTATTTCTTGCGGATTCTGAGAATTATAGAATGAGATCTCCTATTAGAATAGATTTAGATACTACAAATGATAATCCTGAGCATCCTAAAGCGCATATGCATACACAACATCCAGAATCAAGAATAAATACTGAGGAGCCTATTTGTTTTAATACTTTTATAAAATTTATTTTTAATAATTTTTATCCAGAGATAACATTAGATCATTTAGAGTTCCCTAGTACAAACGTTAGATGTGAGAGAGGTAGAAGGATAGAATATAAGCATAAACATAAATTATATATTCATCAAAGTTATAGATAATCCAGGAAATTAATTTATAAGTAAGCATTAAATAACGTCCACTATAATGTAAGATGGACGTTTTTTTTTTGCAGGAAATTATGACATTGATTTTATTATAAAAAGGAGCTGATAAGTCACGTGTGTTTCATAATTTTTTTAGAAAACTTGTCCCCCACAACGCTAATTTAGTAAAATAACATTTAGTTTGGCATTTAGTAAAATTTCAAAACTGCAAAAACCCCTTATAAATGCTGGTTTCTAAGAGATGTTAGTTTGACTTCCGCCATCACCATAATACTATTTTATAAATGTCAACACCAATATGTACATTTTCGCTCGTTTAAGGATGTACAAAATCACTCGTTTTCCGAGGTTAAATGATGCTTTAATCGGTATGAATCACCGACGATTGTGACAACACTTGCGTGATGTAAAATACGATCTAATATCGCGTTCGCTAACTTCGGTTCAGGGAAAATTTCATCCCATGATTTGAAGTTCACATTCGTTGTGAAAATCGTGCTACGTTTCTCATAACGGGCATCAATAAGCTGGAAAAATAGTTTCGCATCCTCTGAATCAATAGGTAAGTAACCAATCTCATCGATGATTAATAATTTATATTTTGTATAATGTTTTAAACGACTCTCTAGCCTGTTTTCTAAACGGGCTTTTTTCAGATTCTGAATTAAGTTATGGCACTTAATAAAATAGGTACTTGTTCGCTTTTTAGCTGCAGTAATGCCAATTGCTGTGGCCAGATGGGTCTTGCCGACACCACTTGGACCAAGGAATACAATATTCTCATTTTCTTCGATAAAACGAAGACTTTGAAAATCGAGTATTTGTTGTTGATTAATACCCATTTCTTTTTTTATAATACTTTGTCTTACCAACTTAAATCCATCCAAATATCAATATCATATTTAGTTTCTAGTTGCAGATACCGACGAACAATTATGAAGCGAAAAGGACAATACAGGGGAAAAGATGTGTTGGAGGTTTTTTGTTATAGTATAAGATATACTTATTTACAAGTTGCATATGTACAATATAAAGGGGAGATATTTATGAATGGGTGGGAGAAAAATGATGCATTAAATTTGCGAAGTATTGAACAGGCTTTATTACAGTCAAATGATTTTGTTTTTGAAAGTTATGCTACTTTTATTTTAAGAAGTAGTTTTAAAAAGTTTCAATGGACAAGGGGTACGAAGGACTCTGGAGTAGATGGGTATTTCAAGGGTAAAGGTAAAAAGCAACCAAGTGAATTTTTTTCTATTTATGCTCCTATTAAAAACGTTGTAAAATCTCATGAAAGTAAATTATTTACTGATTTCAATAAACTTCTAACATACACATCTTCAAAAGGATATGAATTTAAAAAATGGCATGTAGTACTAAATTTTGAAATAACAGAAGAGTTCTATGGTTATTTAGAAAGTCTTTGTGAAGATCATGAAATTGAGCTGACTATTTATACACCACGAGGTTTGATGCATTTGATAACAAATGAAGAGCAACTATTCAAAGTAAAAGCGTATATTTTGGGTATTAATAGACCTTTTAATAATTATAGTGATTTCCATTACCATGTGTTTTTTGAAATATTTATAAAATCCCTTAATCATTATTATGCGCTAACTACTACTGAAAAATCTATGTTTATGAGAGACTGGGAAAAAAACGTGTGCAGATATGTGAGTGATGATAAAAAAATAAGCCAAGATAGTGCGTTTAGAGAGTTAATGGGAATGAAAATCCCAGCACATTTGAACTCTGTATATATCTATCTTCCCAAAGAAAATAAATTCCTCCAAAAATGTGTAAATGATTATGTTACAGAACAAGGAGAGATTTCTTTTGAAAATAAAATTTGGAAAAATCATGATGGGAATATTTGTGTATATGCGAATAATTTATTTTTAATTTATGGATTTTTAAAAGAAATGGCTTATGATTTAGTTTATAATATTGATTCAACATTAAAATCCTTTATGAAAAAGCAAATCGAGCTATATGATGTAAGTGCTACACCACTTACAAATGTTTGGTGAGATTGATTGAACTTTTCGTGAACGAAAAACGAACTCATTATTGTTTTGACTGTGCTAATTTAATATTATGCACATTTATAACTGAACAATAGCTACACCGATAGATGGTGTGGCTCTTTTTGTTATGGAGGCAAGGATGAGAGAACATATGGTAGCTGCTAAGAAATTTAATAATAGCAAGGCATGGAGGGATTGTAGGGCATCGTACATCAATTCATTAGATGATGAACTATGTGAACATTGTCAAGCCAATCTCGGTTACATCGTTGACCATATTGAAGAGATTAATATCAACAATATCTACGATCCAATGATTACTCTTAACCACAAGAACCTTCAGTTCCTTTGCATTGAGTGTCACAATAAGAAAACAATTGGTGAACCAAAGCAAACAATGCCACAGGCTTTTCGTTTGATGAAAAAGGAGAGCTAGTGTATAGCCCCCCTTCAAAAAAACTCACTGGGGAATATGAAGACCAAGTGCCAACCTTAGATTTCCTCCGCTTCATATAACCCTCACCTATCACAAAAACTAAGAGGTTTCGCGATGACAGGGCAAGTTTCGAAAACCGCCGTCCCAGAACAAAAAACTGAATTATTCTGAAAGAAAAAACCAAGCAAAAAACCACTAAGTTAAAAAAATATTTGCTGATCTAGTTGGACATCAAAGATAGGTTGCGTTGCGCCTTATTGATGAACTGGCTTTTTTAATTGTTGAAATTCAAGAACTTCGTCATTATGTGAAATTAATTGGCTCAGTTGAAGAAATGCAACAAGGTGATTACTCCATTGATAGACGAAGCTCTTATTTCCAAAATTACTTAGACGCTGCAAAGACTTATACAAGCATCTATAAGCAACTTATTGATATGTATCATAAGGCTGAACAAAATTTGAAAGTCACAGGTGAAATGGATGGACTACAAAAGATTTTACCAAGCACAGTATATAGTCATGCAGAATTACAATGTTAAAACACATAAAAATTACATCATCCCCCATATCCTAATCAGGAGGACTTTTTAGATATTACTGGACGTAACGATCTTCAAGAAGGATGGGACTATAACAGCGATAAACTGAATTTACAGCGCCAGTTATACACTATCCAACACCAATCGAACCTACACCAACAGTTGAAGAAATGCAGGCACAAACTTTTATAAATACAGAATACTTAATTGCCATGAATGAAATGGGTATCCAGGGATGGGAATTATTATGAAGGTATATGACTTATATAAATTTTTAATTGATCGTCAACGTTACAGCTATGACGATATGCTAAAGAAAGTGACGCCAACAATCAACTGGCAGATGAAGAATATACTCAGATGTTGACAGATATGGACGCACAGCAAACGAAAGCATAGATTTAGCGTTATTTTTTTATCTTTTTTCGTTTGCCTGTTATAAAACTCTAGCTCACTTTTATTGTATAAGTAACCGAACAGCAAAACAGCTTTCGGAAATTCGAAAAAAAGGGCGCAAGAGAAAATGTTCAAAATTATTTACATTGTTATTAACGGAAGTCCAAACGGAGATATTTACGTGTACACAGTACAGGAAAATTACAAAGTAATTACGCGAGATCATAAAAAATTCACCAAATACAAGCTCATGAACAAATTGTACATTCGTCAGAAAAAGTAACATTAGGCCTTTCTGCGGTGATCCTGAAGGGCTATTATATTGGGAAAAGAATCTTGTTCATGTTTCCTTATCCCTAATTTCCCTATCACGATTATAGATCTATGCCCAGCAGTTTTTTTTACGCCCCTTATTGGTCGCCTGGAACAATAGTGCCCTTGAATTTGATGAAAGACACCGTTTACCCTCATAGCGATGGCTTACCTTCGTACTTGTGCATGGTTCTTGGGCCGATGCCCACTTCTGGGATGGAGTAGCGGCAGAATTGCGCAGAAGTGGGCATGACGTTTATACACCTGAATACGCTGGTCACGGCGAAGATCCGAACAAAAATGTCACGCATGCGATGATTACGAAGTCCGTCGTTGATTTTATAACAAAATGGAATTTACGTAACTTTGTTCTCGTCGGACATAGTTTTGGAGGAACAGTTATTCAAAAGGTTGCAGAGCAGGTACCGGATCGCATAAAGCGACTTGTATTCTGGGACGCGTTCGTACTGAAAGACGGGGAATCCGTTGTTGACGAATTCTCGCCCCAAATGAGACAAGGGTTTGAACAGCTCAGAGCCAGCTCGAAGGACGATACGATTTTTATGCCGTTTTCCCTGTTTCGGGATTCGTTCGTCAATACGGCCACTTTGGAGGACGCTGAAAGGATGTATGAAAACGTTACTCCGGAACCGGCTAAGCCGCTTTTCGAGAAACTGGATCTTAAAACGTTCTACTCGCTACCTACGCCCAAAAGCTATGTCTATTTCTACCAAGACAACGCATTGCCACGAGGAGAGAATTACGGCCGGCATCCGAATATGTCCAGACGACTCGGGCAGTTCCGCCTGATTGTAGGCGACGGTGACCACTTTACTGACACCCGTACAAGGCCGGCTATGGTGGCACAGAAGTTTTACGA
Source organism: Lysinibacillus sp. NPDC056232 (assembly GCF_042267565.1). NCBI lineage: Bacteria > Bacillati > Bacillota > Bacilli > Caryophanales > Bacillaceae > Lysinibacillus > Lysinibacillus sp. NPDC056232. The sequence continues at coordinate 68,892 of NZ_JBHJTF010000023.1, forward strand.
GGCAGGTCGCGACTGACTACTGTGAGTAGGATTAAGTTAATGCTTAGCTTTAATAAATCATAAAAAACTCCATGAGGATCAAAAAAATTAGAACCAACTGAAAAGTGCTTTAAATCCGTTGTTTTCAAGGATTTGAGGCACTTTCTTTTTTCATGTTGTTCATTCTTAATGTGGTCAGATTAATTTCTTTGAAAAATGTATTTTGTTGCACTTAGCCTCTATTGGGTTATTCACATGCGATTAATGATGTCACTAAACCATTTGTTAATATCATTCTCCATCCGTGATGTTTCTTTTGTAAATTAGAATAATTTATCTGAAAAAAGGAAATAAATATGTGAAAAATGTTGGAGTTGATAGGTATGGAATTTGATAAAGAGAAAGAAGTTTACTGCTACAGCTGTCGTAAAAAAACTATATTTACACGTAAAGATATGCATCATAAAAATGGAGTAGATAGTCACTGCAGTGAATGTTCTGGTATTTGGTTTGAATGGCAAAATCGAGCTGTGGAGAGAGAAATGGAAAAATGGCTTGAATATAATAAAGGGCTCGCAAATTAGAATAAGGGTCTAGTATTCATTTTTAACTATTAGTAGATATTTCGTAATCATTGACACCAGGTGGCTTTAAAACAATTTCGAAGTTTTCCTCTGATCTCATTAATAATAGTTTTTATATATTTCAGATAGATAATAAAGAAGCAAAAGAGTTGGTATGGAATTGAAAGTACATCGAAAGTTATGATCCAGCAGTCTAATGTGAAAATAGCTCATGCCTAGGAAGCATGAGCTGTTTTTTTAGTCTTTATTTCTTTGTTGAAATCGTAAAAATGACAAATTTAACTTGAACACTTTATGAACGTTTTGTTGAAATTTATAGCACTTTTGAATGAAATATAACAAAATTATAAGATATTTATTACATTTAGCGCTATTTATCTATATAGTTTGAGGAAAAACATACTCACTTAATACACCTTTTATCATGTTTATTCATAGTTTGCTTATTAGTAAATTCGTAGCTATTATACCAATAGAAACACAATTTCAAAATAAGGAGACTAGTTATATGAACATTAAATTCACGAAATTAAGTAAGAGTAAAAAGGGGATAAGTGCTGCATTATTAGCAGCGGGAATCATGGGGATTGCAATGGCACCAAATGCATCTGCACATGGGTTTGTTGAAAAACCAGCTAGCCGTGCTGCCTTATGTAGCCAAAGTTATGGCGCGCTTAACTTGAGTTGTGGAAGGGTTATGTATGAGCCACAGAGCTTAGAGGCCAAAAAAGGATTTCCACAAGGTGGACCAGTTGATGGTAAAATTGCATCTGCAGGAGGTCAGTTTGATGGCATCCTAGATCAACAATCCGTAAATCGCTGGTTTAAGAATACGATTACAGGAGGACCAAATACCTTTAAATGGAAGTACACTCAGTCGCATTTAACAAGTAAATGGCACTATTATATTACGAAAAAGGGATGGGATCCTAATAAGCCATTAACCCGTGCTGATCTTGAGCCAATTGGAACTGTTGAACATAACGGTACTGAAGCATCAACTAATTTAACTCATACAATTAACGTACCAACTGATCGTAGTGGCTACCACGTTATTTTAGCTGTTTGGGATGTATCGAATACTGCAAATGCTTTCTATAATGTAATTGATGTTAATTTGGTGAATAATGTGGATGTAGATAAGGAAGCTCCATCTCAACCAAATGGATTACAAGCAACGAAAGTTACTTCTAACAGTGCTGAGCTAAAATGGAATCCTTCTACGGACAATGTGGGTGTAAAAGAATATCAAGTTTTCCGTGATGGTAAAGTAGTTGGAAATGTACCGGGAACTACATTCACAGATAAAAATTTAAAAGCGAATACAAAATATACATATACAGTAAAGGCAGTGGATGCAGCTGGAAATGTTTCTAAAGAAAGTGAGTCTATAGCTGTAGAGACAACGATTGCAGTTCCAGATACAGAAGCACCAACGCAACCAACTGCACTACACTCGATGGGCGTAACATCCTCAAGTGTAGACTTAATGTGGAGTGCATCAGAGGATAATGTAGCAGTTGATCACTATGTTGTATATCGAGGGACATCAGTAGGACAAATGACTGTAGTTGGAACATCGAAAACTACATCCTTTATGGACAAGAATCTTCAATCAAATACAACTTATAAGTATGCGGTCACTGCCGTTGATGCAGCTGGAAATGAATCTATTAAAAGTTCCATTTTCACTGTAACTACAAAAGAGCAAGGGTCGTCTTATGAGCAATGGAGCCCAATTAAAGCGTACACAAAAGGTGATAAAGTAGAGCACCAAGGTAAAAAATATGAAGCTGTTCAAAGCTATCAAGGGTATGGAGATCCGAATTGGATATTCGCATTGTCTTTATGGAAAGAAATTAAATAAAAAGAAGAGTCCTCATAAAAAGAAGCTGGGACAAAAAGAAAAATGTTAGACCGATATAATCGGTCTAACATTTTTTTGATTTTAGATGGGGAAATTCAATTTGATGAAGCGGAAAAGTTATTATCTCTTTTCGCTATTTTTCAAAATAAACGAGTTAAGTCCCAGCCTCTTTTCAAATTTAGTTATTGATTTTATCAATCCAAATGTCTAAGAAATGAGAGAAGCGAAAACTTACAAAAAGAGTTATAATTTAATAGGAAGAAACTCAAAATTATAGAGAGATGGATTTTAAAATGAATGAACAATTAGTAGATTGGATTACACGTTTTCAAAAGGAGAAAGATATAGAGGCTCTCGCAAACTTAAAAGACTATTGCTACTATATGATTGAACCTTTAATTGAGGAATTTACGGAGAAATACGGTGAAGATGCTGGGGAATTATTACGGTTAAAATGGGATAAGCGTTTTTATTTTATTTTTACGAAGTATCAATTAAATGTTGGGCTGCCTTTAGATTCTTTCGTTAAAAATACGTACCGTTTTTATTTTATGCAGGTTTTAAAGAAGGCAGGCTATTGAACTAAATAGTAGGGGAGTGTTTCAAATTTGAACATGGCTCCATGAAAAAACCCTTGTCTCGTATAAGAACGAGTCAAGGGTTTTCTTGCTTTAGCCTGCATTTTTATTGATGCATCAAATCTTCTGCAAGGTGGGTAAATACTTCACCAATAATAGAATCTTCGTCGTAAACGGAAGAACCTGTATTTTCCTCAGGTTGCGCAAATGGAACTTGAGCGATGATACTTGTTTGAAGCTCATCTGCCAATTTTTCGGCGCCACCTTGACCGAATAGATAGTTCTTTTCACCATTTGCATTTTCAAAGTAAGCCATGTTTTCAACAACACCAAGAATTGAGTGGTTCGTATGTTGAGCCATCAAACCTGCACGAGAAGCAACATGGGAAGCTGCAAGGTGCGGTGTTGTGACAATAATTTCTTGTGCCTGTGGAATCATTGCCGCCATATCAATGGCTACATCTCCTGTACCAGGTGGTAAATCTATGAGGAGATAATCTAGTTCATCCCAATGTGTATTGACAAGGAAATTACGAATCCATTTGTTGAGCATTGGACCACGCCACATGACAGGTTGGTTTTCGTTTGTGAAAAAGCCCATCGACATGATTTTTACACCGTGACTTATGACTGGAATAGCTGTTTGGTCAATCATTGTTGGCTTTTGATCAATCTTCATCATGGCAGGAATACTGAATCCATATATGTCGGCGTCTAAAATACCTACACGTTTGCCAAGTCGGGCAAGAGCTACTGCTAAGTTAATCGTCACGGTAGACTTACCGACGCCACCTTTACCACTAGTAACTGCGATAAATTTGACACCAGAATCGGGTAGAAGCATTTTAGGCATACCTTTATCTGTAACTTTTTCTGATTTTAAAGAAGCTGTTAAACTACGACGTTCGTCATCTGTCATAGAACCAAATGTAATGGAGACATTTGATGCGCCGATTGCTTTCAACGCTTCTTCAACATCTTGTTGGATTTTGGCTTTTAAAGGACATCCTTGAATAGTCAAGATAATATCAAGTGAGATATCCGTACCATTGACTTGAATATTGCGTACCATATTCAAGTCAACGATGCTTTTATGAAGCTCTGGGTCATCAATTTTCTGTAAAGTTTTTAAAATGTGCTCGTTCGTTAGCATATAACCATCCTCCTATTTTAGGCCTTTTCCTAGCCCTTTTAAGAAGTGAGCGCCAAAATTCACAGCACGATTAACATCAGGGTCGTTTAGCATTTTGAACAGCTTAAAGGCACTAACTTTTTCATCAGATTCAACGGCTTTGTTCGCTTCATCTAAGCCAGTATTTAAGCCTTCAATCAGCTTTGTTGTTGTTTCTGGGTTCAGTTCGGTTAATGCTCCCGCAACACCCATTAAGTTGTTGATGATATTCGTAACAGGCTTACGAGTTAATTGACCAAGTGCAATATGGGCAACATCCTCTTTTGCTTCAAGTAGTTTCGTAGCTGCTTCTAGTGCTCCAATATCATTTAGTTCTGCCATGATCGTAAAGACCTGGTTAACCATTTCTTCATTCTCAGAAAGAAGTTGCTTTAAATTGTCTAATTTTTCTTCCTTTAATTGTTCTTCTGTTTTTTGCGCTTTTTGAATTGTCGTAATTGGTGCTGCCATGAACTCACTCCCTTTCGTTAGTTGTTAAGTGAACGTAGCCAGGACGATTCCATTTGCGTTCTACCTCAACACCATTTTGTGGATGACGTTTTTTATAACGCGGGTTTGTTCTAGGAAGTGGCGATTTTCCTTTTTGTTTCAATACTTCTACGCGTACTTTTGTTTGTTTGTACGCTGGTGTGGATGTATTGATGTCTCCAGCTGGGCCCGTTAAGAAATTAATCGCTGAATCTTTGCTAACAGAGTTCATAGGTAAGAAAAGTTCATTTCCTTGTACGCGATCTGTTACTAGGGCATTTAATTTTAATGCGCCTTGAGGAGACACTAAACGAAGAAGAGCTCCATCTTCAATGCCACGTTCTTTTGCTAGTTCTGGTGATACTTCAACAAAAATTTCAGGTACTTTCGATTGAATACCTTTTGATTTATTTGTCATATTACCTTCATGGAAGTGTTCAAGCATACGACCGTTGTTAATATGGCAATCATATTGCGCTTCATATTCAACCGGTCTGATCCAATCATTTAAAGCAAAACGAGCTTTTTTGTCAGGGAAGTTAAAGCCATCCTCATATAGTAAAGGTGTGTCTTTACCATCATGGCTACCCCAACAGAAGCTACCCCAATTTTCTAATACATCATAGTTCGCTTGCGAGAAGAATGGAGCAAGACTAGCCATTTCAGCAAAGATTTCACTTGGGTGACTGTAATTCCAGTCAGCACCTAAGCGACGGGCAACTGTTTGTAGGATTTCCCAATCGGCTTTTGATTCACCAAGTGTTGGTAATACTTGATATAGTCGTTGCACACGACGCTCTGTATTCGTGAAAGTACCTTCTTTTTCAAGAGAAGGTGCTGCTGGTAAAATAACATCCGCATATTGTGCTGTACGTGAAAGGAAGCAATCTTGTACAACAAAGAAGTCTAATTGTGAAAGTACTTTATCTACATGGTTAGCATCGCAATCTACAAGTGCCATATCTTCCCCAACTAAATACATTGCTTTCATTTTACCTTCCATGATAGCATCTAACATTGCCATATTCGTACGACCTGGTTCAGGTTTGATTTTCACACCATATGCTTCTTCAAATTTCTTACGTGCTTCGTCGTCTATTACTTTTTGATTACCTGGTAATAGATTTGGTAGTGTACCCATATCACAAGCACCTTGAACATTGTTGTGACCACGAAGAGGGTAGGCACCTGCACCTGGACGACGATAGTTACCAGTAGCTAGAAGTAGGTTAGAAATTGCAGCTGATGTATATGAGCCACCTGTATTTTGTGTAACACCCATACCCCAAAGTACACATGTACCGTCAGCATCACGAATCATTTCAGCAACATTTATCAACGTTTCTTTTGAAATGCCCGTTTCTTTTTCTGCATATTCTAGTGTGTATGTTTCAAGTACATCTTTAAAATCATCAAAGAAGTGCACGTTCTCTTTAATGAAGGCTTCATCATGCCAACCTTGATCGATCATATATTTTGTAACGGCCATTAACCATACTTGGTCTGTTCCTTGTTTTGGGCGTATGAAAATATCAGAACGCTCAGCCATTTCATGTTTACGAATGTCGGAAACAATTAATTTTTGACCGTGTAACTTATGGGCACGTTTTACACGAGTAGCTAAAACAGGGTGACCTTCTGCAGGGTTTGCCCCAACAATAATAACAAGGCCAGCTTTTGCGATATCTTTGATCGTTCCAGCGTCGCCACCTATACCAACTGTGCGTAGTAGGCCATCTGTAGCTGGAGATTGACAATAGCGTGAGCAGTTATCAACGTCGTTTGTTTCGAATAATTGACGTGCCATTTTTTGAATTAAGTAGTTTTCTTCGTTTGTAATTTTTGAAGAAGAAATAAAGCCGACAGAACCAGAACCGTGTTCTTTTTGAATGCCACCTAGTTTAGTAGCAATTAAGTCAAGCGCTTCATCCCATGAAGATTCAACAAATGCATCATTTTTACGAATTAATGGTTTTGTAATTCGTTCTTCAGAGTTGATGAAGTCCCAACCGAATTTTCCTTTTACACAAGTAGAAATAGCATTTACAGGACCGTCAGAAGGTTGCACTTTTAAAATTTTGCGGTCTTTTGTCCACACTTCGAACGAACAACCTACTCCACAGAAAGTACAAACTGTTTTTGTCTTTTTAGTACGTTTACTACGCATAGCAGCTTCGACTTCAGAAACAGCGAAGATACCGCTATAACCAGGTTCAACTTCCTTAATTAAATTAATCATCGGATCTAATGTTTCTTGTTTAAGCCCAGTCATAAAACCAGCTTCGCCAAGCATTGATTTTTCCATTAAGGCATTACATGGACAAACAGTAACACATTGTCCACAGCCTACACATGAAGAATCGTTAATGGCAACGCCTTCATCCCAAACTATTTTTGGTCTTTCGGCTTCCCAGTCAAGAGATAATGTTTCGTTAACTTGTAAGTTTTGACAAACCTCTACACATTGTCCACATGCGATACATTGGTTTGGATCATATCGATAAAACGGGTGTGACATGTCTACTTCGTGTGGTTCAACTTTTGGTTGATAAGGATATTTTTGATGTTCGATTTCCATTAATTCTGCTGTGTTGTGTAATGTACAATTTCCGTTGTTATTATCACAAACTGTACAATACAGCAGATGGTTTTCTAGTAGACGATCCATCGCTTCTGTTTGTGCAGCTTTCGCTTTATCAGAAGTAAGTTGGATATCCATGCCGTCTATAGCTTTTGTTGAACAAGAGCGAACTAATTGTCCATTCACTTCAACGATACATGTATCACAAGTTTTGATAGGATCAACAGATGGTACATGACAAATTTGTGGATGGGCGATGCCATTTTGATTAATGGTATCAAGTATTGTAGCTCCCTCTGCTACATCATACGGTTGGCCATTAATGTTAATTTTAGTCAAGGTGATTTCCTCCTTTTGTTCTTTAAGACTTCTTTTGCAACAGGTTAATACTGAGGATAAACCGGGAATAGAACTACGAGTTTTTTTATTTTGAATGTCTTGTTCATTTAAAAAATGGTCTTGTTATCATGTCATTTCCCGATTTATCAAATTTCTACACTAAGATAGATGAAGAAACATGTATTACGAGTTGTCAATGTTGATATTGCTGAAAAATAAAAAAATCCACCATGAAAAGGCACGTTTAAAACATGCTATTTATTCATGGTGGATAAAATTCTTAACAGGCCTTGCTAAAAATTCAATCTACTTTTATTTTTTATTCAATATAACTATAGAATATAAATATTAAAACCACCATGCCAATAGTTCAAACTTATTTGTATGAAACCATGACATAGGAATCAAAATACTTTCATTCCATATGTAATACCAATTATTATAGCCTTTTCAGCCAAAATGGACAATAATTATAGTAAAATTTATTGATTGAGAATAATTATCATTGGATATTTTCTCTTTAATTTTTATTTAAGTTGCTATATTATTAACAAACTATAAGGGTGACCCCCATAAAAATAGGATAAAAAGATTAATTACGTTGGGAGAATCGTTAAAATGTCAAAAAAAGTGCATGAGTTCAACGACATTATTCGAAAATTACGCAAAGATATATTTGGAAAAGGACCAGAGCGTATTCATACTGTTTTCGTCGAGAACATGGCTGTGTCAACTTTGTATGGTAATATCACACCGACAGAAAAATTTATTGCGAGTACACCTGAAGGGTTAAAGATGGTTCATGCTGCACGTACAAGAATGATTCAAGATTTGTATGCTAAATCACCACCAGAAGGCATGGAAGAACTGATGGGCTCTAAGTTACTCCATTTATTTTCAGATATCAAAATTGAAGAGGATTTTGCTATTTCTGTATTTGTTTTTGAAAATAATATTAGTGAATAAAGGGGATGCCATATGGAACGAGCAGTAACAAGAGACATCATTCGTGTTGAAGGTAATCAAAGCAAAGAAATAGAAGATACTGTTGTCACAGAATATGCTGTCACAGTGAAGATTAATGAGCAAGAATTTGTGACGATGGTTTGTACACCAGAGTATGTAGAAGATATGGTTATTGGCTATTTGGCTTCTGAACGAATTATTCGCAATTACGAAGATATTGAAGCCATTTGGCACCAAGAAAAAGAAGGGTTTGTGCATGTTAAAACAAAGCGTGTGAATCCTTACTTTCAACAAATTCAAAATAAACGTTATATTACCTCTTGCTGTGGCATGAGCCGCCAAGGGTTTGTTTTTGCTAATGATGCATTAGTAGCTAAAAAAATGGACGGTATTCATGTACGTATTACAACAGATGATTGTTTTCGTTTAATGCGAGATATGCAAGATTTGGCTGAAATATTCAAACAAACTGGTGGTGTTCATAATGCAGCGCTATGTGATACGAATGGAGTTTTATTAAGTCGAATGGATATTGGGCGCCATAATGCCTTAGATAAAATTTATGGATATTGCCTAAAAAACAACATTAGCATTCAGGACAAAATCATCGTATTTAGCGGAAGGATTTCATCGGAAATTCTACTTAAAGTATCGAAAATTGGCTGTGAAATTGTGCTGTCCAAATCAGCACCAACAGAATTAGCATTGCAATTGGCAGAGCAACTCGGTATTACGACGGTAGGTTTTATTCGCCAAAACACACTTAATATTTATACACATAAAGAACGTATTCACTTACCTACAAATAAAATGAAAGGAAGAGATTAACATTACTAATCTACGAGACCAACTACAAAGACCATTAAGAGATTTAAGGATATCAGTAACAGACCGTTGTAATTTTCGTTGTCAATATTGCATGCCTGCAGAAGTATTTGGTCCAGATTATGCTTTTTTACCGTCCGATAAAATATTGAGTTTTGAAGAAATCGAACGATTAGTAAAGATTTTCGTTTCATTAGGTGTGAAAAAAGTACGCATTACTGGTGGTGAGCCTTTACTACGTCGTGATCTGCCGACATTAATTGAACGTATACATTGCATAGATGGAGTAGAGGATATTGCTTTAACGACCAATGGCACATTGTTGAAAAAATATGCAAATGAATTGGCGAGGGCTGGTTTATCGCGAGTAGCTATTAGCTTAGATTCTCTAAATGAGGAACGTTTTTTTGAGATGAATGGCCATAGAGGAAAAGTGAAAGCGGTATTAGAAGGTATCGAAAAAGCGGCAGAAGCAGGTTTACAAGTTAAGATTAATATGGTTGTTCAAAAAGGAAAAAATGAGCAAGATATCGTTTCAATGGCAGAATATTTTAAAGAGAAACAGCATATTCTTCGCTTTATTGAATATATGGATGTTGGTAATTCGAATGGTTGGCGGCTTGATGAGGTTCTGTCGAAGAAAGAAATCGTTGACCAAGTCCATCAATTTTCTCCCTTGCATCCTGTCGACCCTAATTATAAAGGGGAAGTAGCTACACGTTATCAATATGAGGATGCCCAAGGTGAAATTGGCGTGATATCGTCTGTAACAGATTCTTTCTGCTCCACTTGTTCGCGTGCTCGTATTTCGGCAGAAGGAACATTATATACGTGTTTATTTGCAACAGAGGGAACGAGTTTGCGAGAATTGTTAAGGTCTGGGGAAGATGATGAAACGATCACCCAATGCATTTCGAACGTCTGGGAAAATAGAAAAGATCGCTATTCCGATGAACGAAATGAACAGACAATGGAAAAGCGGAAAAACTCAAAAATTGAAATGTCACACATCGGTGGTTAGACGAAATAGAGTGGTATTAGTGATTTATGGTAAAAAAACAGAAAAAAAACGGCAAAATAATGCCGGATTTTTTCTGTTTATTTATGCACAAAGTTGCCACTTTTTCCGCCTGTTTTTTGAACAAGGTATGTTTCTTTAATCACCATAGACTTGTCGACGGCTTTACACATATCATAAAAAGTCAGTGCAGCAATGGATACAGCAGTTAGTGCTTCCATTTCGACACCTGTTTTACCGCTACATTTCACTGTAGCTTGAATGTGTAGTTCGTAACCAACCTCTGTTTTTGTATAGTCAAATTGAAGATCTGTTCCTTGTAACATAATCGGATGGCACATTGGGATAATATCAGCCGTTTTTTTAGCACCTATAATCCCAGCAATTTGTGCCACTTGCGTTGGGTCGCCTTTTTTAATGCCTCCTTGTTGGATGGCTTGATAGACTTCATCGGATAACGTGATTGTACTGCGAGCGATAGCTGTACGGTTTGTGATTGTTTTTTCTGAAATGTCGACCATTTTAGGACGACCTTCTTCATTCCAGTGTGTAAAATTACTCATTATTATTAGATTTCCTTTCAAATGTTTGTAGCCAATCTTGTTGTGAATTGATATTGATAAATGTTGAGCTATCTTCTTCAAAGGGAACATAACATACTTGAAGTTGCTCTAACAAGACTTTCATACTTCGTTTGTTTTGTTGGACTAATTGCTGTGCTTTTGGTAAAGCACAGCGTCGATATAAAGCAGCAAGTGGTTGTAATCTTGAAGCTTGTTTAGGAACAATAGCCTCATAACGATCATCGATAAATGTTAGCATAGTTTGGACAAATTCTGCATTAATAAAAGGCATATCACTTGCTATTACGAAAAACCACTCTACTTCCGGAAAATTTGTCATGATATTATGCAAGGCAAACAGAGGTCCTTGATGAGGCTGTTTTTCAATGATCCATTGGACATCTTCTTCTACAAACTTCGATTGCAAGCTAGCATTCGTAGCAATAATGAGAGGATGTAGTTGATTTTTTTGTAAGGCTATGAGACTTTGCTTATATAAAGGCAGACCAGCAAATAATTCAAACATTTTCGGTTGACCATACCGAGAAGATTGACCGCCAGCTAAGACAACACCAGCTATTTTCATATGCGATTCAACTCACCGACAAAATGTTGCACAGTAGGAATAATCAGTTTTGTCATGGCAAGAGTCACGGCATTCGTGGAACCTGGTAGCACATAGATAGCCGTTTTATTGCGACTACCTGCTGTTGCACGACTAAACATGGATTTTGGGCCGATTTCTTCATAGCTAAGTGTTCGAAATAATTCACCAAATCCCATCATTTCTTTTTCGAAAAGTGGGAGAATCGTGTCGTAAGTTTGGTCTCTCGGTGTAAACCCTGTTCCTCCTGTTACGATAATGGTATTAATGGTAGGATCATCGCACCATTTTTGTACATGGTTTGAGATTTCAAGTGGTTCATCTTTTGACATTTGATAGTCTATTAATTCAAATGAAGCTTCTTGAAGTAATGATTGAATACGCTGACCACCATGATCATCCGCCTTCGTGCGTGTGTCACTCACTGTTAAAATGGCAGCTCGTATAGGAAGTTGACTATGTGTGGGATGCAAGGTAAAAGGCCTCCTTTTATAGAGTTGATATTGTTTTTGCTGAAAAACATTGCTTTTATTATAAAGCTATAAATGAAAAGGTCAAACTAAAATTCATAGAAAGAAAGGCAAAAACGTTTATGCATAATAGATATTCTAGACAACAATTATTCAGCCCAATCGGAGAAAACGGGCAGCTACTACTAAAACAAAAGCATGTCCTGATGATAGGGGTTGGTGCTTTAGGCAGTGCTAGCGCAGAGGCTCTAGTAAGGGCAGGTATCGGAAAGTTGACGATTATTGATCGTGATTATGTAGAGTGGAGTAATTTACAAAGACAACAACTTTATACGGAACAAGATGCGCAAGAAAAAGTCCCTAAAGTAATCGCTGCAAAAAAACGACTACAAAGCATTAATTCTGAGGTAGAAATCAACGAATATATTGTTGATGCGTGTACAGAGCAATTAATTTCACTGCTTGAAGATGTCGATATGATGGTGGATGCGACGGATAACTTTGATATTCGCTTTATGATGAACGATCTTGCACAAAAATATCAAATTCCATGGGTTTATGGTTCTTGTATTGGCAGTTATGGCGCTACTTATACGATTGTGCCAGGTAAAACACCTTGTTTACATTGTTTGTTAGCAGCGATGCCTAATACAGGGATGACATGCGATACAGTAGGAATTCTAAGTCCAACTGTTCAAATCGTAGCAGCTTATCAAGTAGCTGAAGTATTAAAGTTTTTAGTTGGCAATGAAGAGGCATTACGTAAAAGTTATTTAACTTTTGATGTTTGGCAAAATCAACACTATGAAATAAACGTAGAAAAAATTCGAAATCATGATTGCCCATCCTGTGGCAAAAATCCGACCTATCCATACTTGTCATATGAAAATCAAACAAAATTAAATGTATTATGTGGTCGGGATGCTATTCAAATACGTCCACCTAAACCAATTCACTATAATTTGGATCAGCTCGCTGTCCAACTTCGTCCTTATGGTGATATTCAACAAAATCCCTATTTATTATCTTGCCAAGCAGAAGATTATCGACTAGTGATTTTCCAAGATGGACGAGTTGTCATTCACGGCGTAAAAGATATACAAAAAGCTAAAACCATTTATTATCGTTTATTCGGATAAAGGAGTGTTTTAAAATGTTAGAAAAAAGAAAACCAATTGCTGTTGCGGAAGCGGTTCAACGGGTCATGGAGTTTGCATTCCAAGAAAAAGTAGAGGTCGTTTCACTACAGCAAGCACATGGACGATTTTTAGCAGAAGATGTTGCTGCGGACCAAGATGTACCAGCATTTGATCGTTCACCTTATGATGGTTATGCTATTCGCTCGGTCGATAGTCAAGAAGCCTGTTCTGAAAATCCAGTAACCTTTAAAGTAGTGGGGGAAATTGGCGCGGGTTTTGTATTTGAAGGAGAAGTAGGTGATCGAGAAGCGGTGCGTATTATGACAGGAGCTCCTATCCCACACGGATGTGATGCAGTCGTTATGCTAGAATTAACGCAAAGCTTTGAAGAAGACGATCAACGTTATATGTCAATTAAACGCTCTTATGAAGCGGGAACAAATATTTCCTATAAGGGTGAGGACGTTCAAAAAGGCGCAATTCTTATTGAAAAAGGACAATACATCAATCCAGGCGTTGTCGCATTACTTGCTACTTTTGGTTATGATCAAGTACCTGTTTTTCGAAAACCAATCGTTGGCGTAATTGCAACAGGAAGTGAATTACTAGAACCGAGTGATGCTTTGCAGCCAGGGAAAATTCGTAATAGCAATGCCTATATGATAATGGCTCAAATTGAACGTGCTGGGGCAACCGTCAAATATTTTGGTAAATTTAGCGATGATTTAAATTTATGTATTCAAGCTGTCGAAAAAGCTCTTCAGGAAGTAGACATATTGATTACAACAGGAGGAGTATCTGTAGGTGATTACGATTATTTACCTGCCATTTATGAAGCCATTGACGCACAAGTACTTTTTAACAAGGTAGCAATGCGACCAGGTAGTGTAACGACTGTTGCGGCTCGAAATGGTCAATTATTATTTGGACTTTCAGGTAATCCGTCAGCTTGCTATGTTGGTTTTGAATTATTTACACGACCTATTATAAGAACGGCGTTTGGTAATAAGCAACCTCATCTACGTAGAGAGCAGGCTGTTTTAAATGCGGACTTTAAAAAACCGAATCCGTTTACTCGTTTTGTGCGTGCGAATGCTTCTTACGAAAACGGTCAATTAGTTGCAGTTCCTTCTGGGTTCGATAAATCTAGTGCCGTTTCATCCTTAGCGGAGGCCAATTCTTTTATTGTATTACCAGGTGGATCACGTGGTTACGAAAAAGGCATGCAAGTTGTTGTCTTATTGCTAGAAGATTTGCTGGGAAGTGAGTGGCCATGGGACATTATCGAAAAATCTTACAAATCGTAGGCTATCAAAATAGTGGCAAGACAACGTTAATGGAACAACTCATTACACAAGCCACCACAGAAGGTTTTCGTGTAGGAACAATCAAGCATCATGGACATGGTGGTATCCCTATGATAGAAAGTTCAAAAGATAGTGTTCGCCATGAGAAGGCTGGCGCAAGTGTAACAGCAGTTGAGGGAGAAGGTACTTTGCGCATGAGTATTCACCAAAGTAACTGGCAGCTTGCTGATATACTAGCTATTTATGAAACATTTAATATGGATATCATTCTCATTGAAGGCTATAAAAATGAAGATTATCCGAAGGTTGTTCTTTTACGCAAGGCGGAAGATGAATCTTTACTACAAAAAGTAAGCAATATCGTCTGTGTTCTTTATTGGCCCACATATCCACTAAATAAACCGTTAAATTATCCAACTTTTTCAATTCAAGAAAAAGCACAATATATGGAAGTTCTTATGCAGGAAATGAGGAGAGATTCATGACTACAACGTTGTTTGAAATCATTGATAAACCAATTGATGTTGAAGAAGTTAGACAAAAAGTAACAGATCGAAATGCTGGTGCAATCACTGTTTTCATCGGAACAGTGCGTGAAATGACCAAAGGAAAGAAAACACTACATTTGGAATATCAAGCTTATCCAGCTATGGCTATTAAAATGTTTGAACAAATATCTGAAGAAATACAAGAACAATGGTCAGAAGCAAAAGTAGCCATTACACATCGTGTTGGCCATTTAGAAATTTCGGATATTGCCGTAGTAATTGCGGTTTCATCACCACATCGTAAAATAGCTTATGAAGCAAATGAATATGCTATTGATCGTATTAAACAAATTGTGCCTATTTGGAAAAAAGAGTATTGGGAAGATGGGACCGAATGGATTGGTGATCAATTAGAAAATGTCCCTTATCCAAAAGGAAATCCATCAATAAGTGAGGAGGAATCTTGTGATTAACATATTACTATTTGCTCACTTACAAGAAAGTATCGGTGAGTCAAAATTATGTGTAGACCTGTCAGACCGAACAATTGGTCAAATTAAAGAATGGATGGAAATACAATATCCACAAGTTCATTTACAACATGTCATGACAGCAGTAAATGAGGAATTTGCAACAGATGCAACGGTTGTAAAAAAAGGGGATACAGTCGCCTTTATTCCACCTATTAGTGGAGGGTAAAAAGAAAAGATGTAGTTGGTACAGTTTAGTGAACCGACTACATCTTTTATTCTATTTATCCTGAAAAGGCTCGTCAGTAATTAAAGTTTTACTTTATGCCTTTATGAGATGAACGCTCAGAAGCATAAGGAAGGAAATACCTATCATACAAATCACCCACGACCAAGCGAGTGACATGTTACCTGAACCAATCGCCATGTAAATAGCAAGTGGCGTCGTTTGCGTTTTGCCTGGGAGGTTTCCAGCAAACATTAAGGTTGCACCGAACTCACCTAAAGCTCGTGTGAAACTTAAAATTCCACCTGAAACAATTGACTTTAATGCAAGAGGGATAGAAATAAAGAAAAAGACTTGCCATTCATTAGCACCATCAACACGTGCAGCGTTCTCAATGTCCTCATCAACAGATTCAAAGCCGGTTTTTGCAGATTGATACATTAAAGGAAATGCAACAACAGTAGAGGCTATGACAGCTGCCCACCATGTGAACATAACGGGTTGGTTAAAAAGCCATGTAATCAAGTTACCTAGCACGCTGTTTTTGCCAAAAATAATAATTAGAAGAAATCCTACTACAGTAGGAGGCAATACTAATGGTAAAAGTAACACCGTTTCTAGAAATAATTTTCCTTTGAAATTGCGTTTAGCCATCCATTTACCAAATAGAGTACCTGCTACTATGACAATTATTCCTGACACAAGGGCTATCTCGATAGAAAGTTTAAGAGGTGACCAGAAATCCGTACTCATTTATTAATGAGTTCCTTGAAAGCCGTATTTTTTAAATACTTTCATCGCTTGATCACTTTGTAAATAGTGATAAAACTCTTCCGCTTCTTTTGCATGCTTACTATCTTTGATAACACCTACAGGATAAATAATAGGTGTATGTGTATCTTCTTTGGCTGTAGCAACGACATCGACTTTTTCTGATACAAGAGCATCTGTTTTATAAACCAGACCTGCATCAACATTTTCAGTTTCTGTATAAGTTAGAACTTGTCGTACGTCTTTTGTATACACTACTTTTGATTCTACATGTTCCCAAAGGTTCATATTTTTCAATGTTTCTATACCGTACTTGCCAGCAGGAACTGTTTCAGGTGTACCAACGGCAATCTTATCAACCTTCGTTAAGTCTTCAAATGAGTGAATCTGTTTTTCATTTTTCTTAGGAACGATTAATACTAATTCGTTCGCTAAAAGATCTGTTCCTTGCTTTTTATCGATTAAATCTTCTTGAACTAGCTCATCAAACTTATCCTCTGCTGCTGAAAAGAAAAGATCAACAGGAGCACCTTCTAAAATTTGTTGTTGTAAAGCACCAGAGCCACCAAAGTTAAATGTGATTTTAATAGTATCGTGTTCATTTTCATAGTTTTTTTGAAGTTCTTCTAATGATTCTTGTAAACTAGCTGCTGCGGAAATCGTTAATTCAACTGGTTGGTTTGTTTTGTTGTTGCTTCCTTGGCTACCACAACCTGCTAAAATGCCGACCAGTAGTAACAATGAAGCTATTAAACTATAATACTTTTTCACTTTGATTATACTCCTTTTATAACTCGTTATAACAAGACATAACTAATTATAATTAGTTATGTCTAAAAAAGAAATACCAAATGGCTAGAAACTTTCAAGATGTTAAAAATATGGTTCATCACCAAAAGTTGTGGGTGACTTTTGTTAACCGTATACTATGTAAATAAGTTGATTGGAGTGGAGGCTGGGCGACTCCTTGGGGATTAGTGTCTCAGCGGACGCCCCCAGGAAGCTTTGCTCTGCGCAAAAGCGAAGCGACAGCAACAAATGTTTTATCTGTGCGAAAGCGAAGCGGCAGCAACAATTGTTTTATCTGTGCGAAAGCGAAGCGGCAGCAACAA
>NZ_JBHJTF010000024.1:0-82797 GCF_042267565.1 Lysinibacillus sp. NPDC056232
TCTTATTAAGGAGATTAATCAAGTTGATTATGAAGCCAATTTAATGTTAACCGAAGAATTTTCCTCTTTATTGGATGAAACATTAACTACAAAACAAGCAGTATTTTTAAGTCTCCTTCAGACGAAAGGTCCCCTTCAAACTTATGAATTAGCAAAGTTAATGGGGACATCTGCGAGTGCTGTTAGCCAATTAGTAAATAGGCTAGAGCAAGAAAGTTATATAAAAAGAACAATGAGTAAAAAGGATCGTAGAGAGGTTATTATAGAGCTAGATGAACGAGCACATCTTTATTTTCAAAAGCAGGAGGAAATTGAACTTGCTATTATTTATAAATATTATACAAAGCTCAATCGAGAGGACTTATTACAATTAAAGGATATACTTTCGAAATTACATTCTATTATTTCAGTGGAGCAGGAAAAAAATAAGCGTTCATAATGGAGGTATTCTTGTGGATTTACATAATTTGAAAAAGGACATTTTTAAAATTGCTTATCCTTATATAAAAACTCGCCCAAATGTTGCTTTATCCATTGGTATCATTTCGCAAGATCAGGAAGCTACTTTTACTTTAGGTGGCTCGAATTTTATGCTGGAAGAAAAGCCTTATATATATGAAGTTGGATCGATTTCTAAAGTTTTTACTACATCCATATTAGGGGAAATGATTCAGGAAGGAAAAGTCCATGTCGAAGATTCTATTGGCAAATACTTTTCCGCAATTCCCGATACTCACCCTGTCACGCTCAAACGTTTAGCCAATCATACTTCCGGACTGCCGGGAATAGGTGTGCTAAAGAACATTTCCAATCTTTTTGACGCGCAAACACCTCGTGATCCTTTTTGCCAATACTCACTAAACGAGACTATACATTATTTTAAAACGCATACAAACGAGCCTAAAGTTAAATTTAGATATTCTAATGTAGGGATGGGGCTTTTAGGATATATTTTAGCCAATACACTCCACACTGATTATGAAACAGCTATCAAACAAAAATTAACAGATCCTTTAGATATGCCAAATACATTTATCTCTATCCCTTCTGATCAAGCTGAGGCAGTATTGCAAGGATACACGATTCTTGGACATAAAAAGCCTCCGCTCCAAATGAATGACTTTATGGCAGCGGGGGCAGTCCGCTCAACTGTTAATGATCTTTTAAAATTTATGAAAGTACATTTACGTGATGAAAATTTAGGTTATACATTATCACATCAAGCTACTGAAACTTTTTCGGAACATATGGGTATTGGTCTAGGATGGCTTCTTGAGGACAATATCATTTGGCATAATGGTTCGACGAAAGCTTTTTCTAGTTATCTAGGGTTTGATAAAACGCAACAAACAGGCGTTGTTGTTCTATCAAATTATCGATCACCTATATTGGCAGCAAACCCTGGGCAAATTGGGAAAGATATATTGCAGCTTTTATAGGTTAAATAGATGATTATATGAATTTATCGATAAAAATTTTGAATTTATCGCCTAGCTTTTTAAATTTATCACCTAACTTTCTTAGTTTATCGACATAAAAAAACAGCCCTCAAACATTTAAGTTTGAGGGCCGTTAGAGTAAAAATATCATTAGCTCTGTGTGCGTCTACAATTATGTAAGTATTGCTATAAAGAACCATATTAATATTTTTCACATTCCACAATTTCCTAAATTCATTAATAGGAACTTTTCGATTATAGCTATTGATATCATCGTCACAATTCGCCAGTTCCCTTAGTGATTCTGAAAGGTATACATACTCCTTGTCATACCCTACGACAGGGACAAAATGCAAATTATTACGATCCTTATGTACTTTAATAAAAACGATTACTGGAGTTCCTTTACTAATTTCGTACTTTAATGTATTTATATTTCCTTTATAATAGCTTGTTTTAAATCCCTTTTTTCTTAACACCGTACGGATTCCCTTTGGATATACATTACCTGACCTCGTTTTACTAGGGAAATTAGTATATAACTCATCACCATTGGCCTCCATTCCAAAATGACGCAACACATATGCTGTTGAAAATGCTGCACATTCCCTATTGTTTTGTATATCTATCCTATTATTTCGTTTAATTAGATAGCTAGCCGGATAATCTCTTTTTCGTAAAACAGGTATGGGTAATGTCATTAAATATGCATTAATGATCGTTGATATAATAATCCATAAAATAGCTGTTCTAACTATAAACATACTACTCCCCCATCCCTTTGCGTCCATATCGCAACATTATTCTAAGTACTTCTTTCACTAACCTACCCAATCAGTTAAATAACTGAATAATCAGTTATTATGTCTAGTGTAACATATTCACAAATATTGGTGTGTGGGAATTAGACCTCCCCATATCGTCTCGGTATCTGTAACAGACAATCTCATTTTTTGCACATTTACCATTTATCTATCACCTCAAACTTTAAATTTCCCTCTTGAACCTCTAGTTACTTGATGTATTATGATTAGCTTATACCTATTGATAGGAGGAATTTTGATGAATAATAAAAAGTTTTCTATTGGAGAATTTTCAGAAAGGACAGGAATACCAATTCCTACTTTGCATTACTATGATGAAATTGGTATATTACAACCTGAAAAAAATCCTTCTTCAGGGCATCGCATTTACAATCATCAAAATATTATTACATTACAAAAAATTATTAGTCTAAAATTTCTAGGGTATAGCCTTGATAAAGTTACTACTTTGTTAAATGAATCAAGTTTTAATATGGATTTAAATGAAAGTTTGTCCCTCCATTTATATGCTTTAGAAAAAGAAAAGGAACAAATTGAGCAAACAATGCGAGCAATTAAAAGAGGAATTAAATTAGTCGAAGATGAAAGAGAAGTAGATGGTACTGTATTATTAAGCCTTATATATAGTATGAGTACAGAACAAAAACAAAATGAATGGATGGAACAACAAAAGTTAAAGGTTGTTGTGGAAGAGTTATCAAAGAAATCAGAAGAAGATCAAATTGCATTGGATAAAACATTTATTCATTTAACTAAAGAAGTGAAAAGATTATATGGTTATCCAGTAGAAGACTTGAAAGTACAAGAGATGGTTAAGGAATATTTGCATGTGAATGGATGTAACGTGTTGCAATACCGATGGATAGTGCAGGTATACCATTTGCAGTTACGTGGATAGAACCAGCGTCACAAATGAGCTGTATGTAACTAACCTTACCACTATGAAATCCTGCTATTAAACCATTTGTATTAAAAGAACGTACATTTATCGGAAGGAACTATATCAGAACATAGTTTTGCCTTCATTAAAACTAGTCTACTATGTAGGATTACATTGTTCAAACGTTTTGTTAACTTCATTATCAGTGATGCCTATATACTTCAACTTCACAAGATTGCTCTCGTATCACTTCATTTTCCTTTTGGTGTGCGTGTAGTAGGTAGCTTGGATTCTTCATTCATCATCATCAAAATATCGGAAAACACCCCTACCTAAGCCTTGCCATGTGACGCTTGAAACGTTCACCTGACACGATTCTGACCTCTACTGACTTTATGTATCAACTTGCCCTGTAAAGGCTTGTCACAGCTCTCCTGCAACCCTGAACAAGCCATCTGACGCCCTTTACACAGCTCACATAAAATCTATATTTTACCTATCAACTTTAGAATTATTGAAGTGGCTTAAAGCCGTATAAATTAAGTAATAAATTAATAAGGTTACGTTCAGGTACACTCAAGGATTCACCCTAACTGCTTAGAAGAAAGATACACTTTTAATGCTGTTCTCAATGGCTTCTTCTGTAATTCCAATGTAGCGTAAAGTTGTTTTCTGCGAGCTGTGGTTGAAGATTTCCATTAGTGTGGCTACGTCTTTTGTCGCTTGGTAGTATGTATAGCCAAAAGTCTTACGCATAGTATGTGTACCAATGGACTGATTCCCTATCATGTCACCTGCTTTGGCAATGATACGGTAGGCTTGTGTAGTTGTAATGTGTCCTTCACCTTTGCGACTAGGGAACAGATAGACTGCTCCTGTTGGTAGTGTTTCAATGTAGTCTGCAATATCAGCCATCAAGTTGTTTAGGTACACTGTACGCTCTTTCTTAGTTTTGCCCTCACGAATCTTAAAATTAGATTTCCCCTTCACCTGTTCCAGTGTCAAAGCCACCAAGTCCCCACAACGCAAACCTGTAGAGATACCTAATTTGAACAAAAGTTGATTACGCTTAGCATACTCACTCACCTTGCCTTGTTCTGTCATACCTAGAGCTTCTATCAGCTCATTTACTTCCTGTTTAGTTTTAATTGGTTGCACATCAATCAACATACCTTTTTTCTCATTGGTGTTAGCCATGTTTATTTCCCCTTTTATTATGTATCCTTTTATCAATATATAAACAATACCATACATTCAAACGAAGGGCAAATAAGTAACGGCTCTACCTCAACATTCCTTATGTATCCTTTTAGTTAAAAGCATACATTCAACTCAGACTTATGATTGTCAATTGTACTCGCTATCGTCAAGACCTTAGTTTCCCCCATCTTTATTTACCTGTATCAACACACTCCTTAGATGATGATACATTTACCCTTATGTACCGCTACTATTTGAATAACTATTTAATTTGAGTGTTGTATAGGAGTTTTCCCATGAACTTCTGTGCTTTATAGTTGAATTAACTTCTAATACATTTAGCCCTTATCGTGTCGTTGAAAGTAACAGCAACACTCCTTCGATACACTTTTCCATTTATCTACCAAATCGAACTTTTCTGTGTTATCATTCTCCATAGACATAATTTTCTGTTATTTAAGATACAGGGAGATGATGATTTGAATATAAAAACTTCTTATCAAGGAGTAGTTGAACTTAGAATAATGGATTGGGATGCTATTGACAGTTTAGGTGAAAAGATTACCGAAGTTAGAAACTTACAAAAAATTTATACAAATGACATAGTTGAAATACAACAAGTTGTAGATTTTGGTCGAGTTACAGAAAAGTCTCATAGAATACTTATTATTTTTAACTTAAAAAGAGATTTGGATAATATTGGGGGGGGAATAATTTTATGAGTCATTTTTCACCAAGAGGAACAATAGTCCATCACACATCAATCTAAGGGCTTGTGCGTAAAATTACACGCAAGTCCTTTTGTTATGCCTTTACAGTCAACCTAAGTGCAATCCACGTAACCAAGTATGCACCTAACTGATTCTCGAGTCACCTGAGCGTTGTTTGAGCAGAGGGTAAAAGCACATCAACAATGATACGCTACCACAATCCATCATACCTTGCTTTATAAGCCCGCATTTTACACACACCCATATTTGTAAATATGTTACACTAGACACACCAACTGATTATTCAGTTATTCAACTAACGAGGCAGGTTAATGTTAGAAAAGACTGGATGTTCGAGTAAGAAACTAATATAAAAGCCACCAAGTTTTTTTATAGTGGCTAAGGAAAGAATTGTTACCAAACGACAGTTTGGGGGCTTTTTTTCGTAATTACAAACAAATATTAAATTTAATTTCCATCACCCTTAATTACCTTATAATGGTTTAATAAACTATATTTGTTGATGAAAGATGTGTAAATATGGACATAGGACTTGCTGTGGTTATTTTTGTTTGTTCATTTGCTATCTTTGATGCAATTAGAAAATTAAATAACAACATTATCGAACAAACAGAAGAAATAAAAAAGCTTTGGGAAGGTTATACTTCAACTAACGGGTGCAGTTGTTGAATAAGCGCTGTGCTTTAATCGGATTAGATTGAAAAAAAGTGTATGTTAAAATTCGAACAAAATAAATTTATATGTAGGGAGATGACTACTTTATGAAAAAGAGAATTTCTATAGTATTAACAACGATAGCTATCATTACTTTTGGTGTTTTTACTTATTATGGGTCTTTGACCGAGGCTAATAAGGAAACCGACAGTATTGTAATAGATAAAGATGGAGAAGTAGTAGAACCACTTAGTGGTAATAACGATAATATGGGTCATTAATACACATTAATATCGGCAGACATTTTTCTTGACGTTCTATTTTTACCAATACTTTCCTAAGCAATCGGGCGCTTTAGTGCAACAAGGACTTATAAGCTATACAAAACAATCATAATAAACGTTCCCAAATGAAAGTTTGGAAACACATCAAAAAGCCACGAATGTTGTGAAATCAACGTTCGTGGCTTATCTTATGAATATTGTTTATGTGTTGTTTTATGCACTTTTGTTAAAAGTCAGTCATAGCAAAGGTTTTGAAGCATTTGAATTAATGTTGCACCATCGTCTTTGATGAATAAAATCGTGTATAAAAATTGAAGTCTTATCGTTGTAAATCCGCATAAATCTGACGAGCCCCCTTATTGAAGTAACGGGGTGCTTTACCTGAAGAACATTGAGCTGTTTTAGACAGCTCTTTTTTCTTATTGTACTAACGGTGCAGTTTAGTTGAAGAAGGAACTTTCCATTCATTAAAGAATTTTTTCTTGCTACCGATAATGATGCGTTATGTAAATCTGACACGTATGGAATATACATCCAATATTTATGACAAATCACTTCTTTCAAATGATAGGAATTTTATATATCTATTATTTATAATTTACGTTATGGTACAATATGTTAATTAATTACAATACTTTCTAAAAGGAGGATAAATAATGAAAGCAACGAAACTCGTATCATTAGCAATACCCATTCTATTATTAGTAGGTTGTGCGGTAGAAAATAAAGAGTCTACTCCTAAGACTGAGCAGTTAAGCAAATCAACAATGAAAACAGTAATATCAGAGAAACAGTATCCCTATTATATTTGTGAACAAGTAGTAGAGTTTCAATACATGAAGGATTTATTCATAGTAAACTCGTTGAAAGCTATGAAAGACAAAGAAAAAGAAAAAGATATTTTAAAAATAGCAAACAAGATGGATGAGATTTTAGACAATATGGAATATATAAAAGTTCCTGATAAATACAAAGACATTCACAAAGACATACAAGTAGGGGTAACAGATGCAAGAAAAGCAACAAAGCCTATTAAAGACGCTAGTAAAGAGGATAAACCGAATATGCAAGAAGCTGTACTAAAAAGTACTCCACATTTATCAGGTGTAGATGGAGAAAATTGGAAAAGGGCACTTTATGAGTTAAGTAAGGAAAACAAAGATGCTTATGTTAAAGCACTTGAAAAATCAATGAAAGAACATGCGGAATAATATAGTACCATACAACAATTATAAGGGAGTTATGCGTAAAATTAGTTCTTCAACTCCCATGAAAGAACGTAATCATCTTTCATTTTCTGTGGTGAAGTGCTTATTTTTGCGCTTCATGGATGGCTAACGGAGGGCTTTAGTTTAATAAGAATAGGACTTGTGTTTATGATTGATTATCATATATGCAAGTCCTTTTGTTATACTCTCACATCAGCTCCTGTAGCTCCAAACATAGCGTGACAGCTCCAATTAGACAACCTCTGTGAATGTTCCCTGCTTCACTATCAAAGCTCACATGCTCGTTAAATGCCCTTAAGTGATTGCTATTTATTTCCTGTAACTCTATCCTTGCTAGGATTACTTTTCATTATCTAAAATCCAATCAAGCTTTTTTTCTGCATCCTTCTTGATTTTGATGTTCTTCCAATACTTAGTCTTAATCCACCCATTGTCATAACAACGTCCTAAAATAGCTGTAAGCGTCTTTAAACGGTTAAGTTTTGAAATATCTTTAATATCGCCAAGAAGCGATAAATACTCGTAAATCTATCTACATTGATTTCATGTAAATACTCTACCTTTACCATTTCTGCAAAGCGTTTAAATTGGTAATTGTAATCGTCAATTGTTCGCTTACGTAATCCATTCAGCTTCATTTGCTGATTGAGTACGAGCAATACATGATTGATAGTAAGGTTCTTAATACTCTTATCATTCACTATGGGCATATAGAGCTTATCTACAATGCTTTGTTCTTCTAATATTGGCTCTTCTTCCTTTCGAGCTTGAATCGCCAAAATCTTCGTATCAACGTCAACATTTATGTTCTTCTTTGGTCTAACCAACGCAAAAAGCCTCCTAACATTTTTGTTAGAAGGCAAAACTACGGTATATCTATTTAGTTCTTTCCGATGTTCTTTCAGCAATATTAGTCAAAAATAATTTTATTGACTGCATCACGGTCTAACTTTTTAATAACTTCCACCATTAATTTTACAGCATTATCATAATCGTCACGATGTAAAATTCCTGCATGTGAGTGGATGTAGCGTGTTGCAATACCGATAGATAGGGCAGGTATACCATTTGCAGTTACGTGGATAGAACCAGCGTCTGTACCGCCACCAGCCATTGCTTCGAATTGATATGGAATATTGTGCTCATCAGCCACATCTAATACGAATTCACGTAAGCCACGGTGTGACACCATTGATGCATCGTAAACAACAATTTGTGGACCTGCGCCCATTTTACTAGTTGATTCTTTAGCAGTTACACCTGGTGTGTCTCCTGCTACACCTACATCGACAGCAAAGCCAATATCTGGTTGGATTTTATGCGTCGCAGTTTTCGCACCACGAAGCCCTACTTCCTCTTGGACATTCCCTACAGAATAAAGGATGTTAGGATGCTTTTCATTTTGCAATGCTTTCATAACATCAATGGCAATTGCACAACCAATGCGGTTATCCCATGCTTTTGCTAATAAGTATTTTTCGTTTTTCATCACATTAAATTCGAAATATGGTGTTACCATATCGCCAGGACGTACACCCCATTCAAGCACTTCATCTTTTGAAGCCGCACCAACATCGATAAACATATCTTTAATGTCTACTACTTTGTTACGCACATCTGCTGGTAAAATATGAGGAGGCTTTGAACCTATAACTCCAATAATTTCATCGCCTTTACGTGTTGTAATTGTTACACGCTGTGCAAGCATAACTTGGCTCCACCAGCCGCCTACAGTTTGGAATTTGATGAACCCTTTGTCATCGATTTGAGTAACCATGAAGCCTACTTCATCTAAATGGCCTGCAACCATAATTTTAGGACCATTTTCATCGCCAACTTTTTTAGCAATGACGCTACCTAAATTATCTGTTTCCACTAAGTCTGCATATGGTCCAATGTATTTTTTCATGACCTCGCGCGGGGCACGTTCATTCCCTGCAATACCATTCGCATCTGTTAAATCCTTAAACATTTGTAATGTTGAATCTAGCTGTGTCATCCTTTTACCTCCTGACTCTTGTATCTCCTCTATTATACTTCGTTTACCGAAATATTCCTAGTTAAATCGTCTGAAAATTGTCGGATTTCTTACTTTAATACCCCGAACGCTGACGATTATAATTTTCTTCATTTTTCTCTATATATGCCGAAACTACGTCCTCAAACGTAAAGTCTAGATTAAACGCAAGTAATCCATAGCATTGCCAGATCGCTAAATATCTATCCTCTGTTGGTTGACTAATAAAACTTAAAATATAGTCTTGTGTCATTAAAAATGTCTCTGTTAAATCTCTCTTCTCTTCAATCACAGGCCATTTTTCTATTGCTGTATAACCTTTTAATAGGCCAAGTGATAATATAAAATGAATCGAATCTACATATTCTTCTAAAATCACATCCCGTTCTGAAGCTCCCTTTGTGCTCCAAAACTTAAAACAACGGGTCTCATTTGCAAGTTCAGCTAGCTCTACCATTAAGGCTAAACCTTTTTCCTTAAATACATCACGGTCAATATTTTGTGTTTTTTCGATGAAATCATCAAGCTCTTTTTGCATTTTAAACAATTTTTGTAAATTCATTTTTTTCTCCTAAATTTCTTAAAAATATTTATATAAAGTGAAACCATTTGCCCCATACAATCGTATAGGAAGGAATAACCTTTCTTCAAGGGGGAAATTTAAAATGTTGCCGTTACTTATTCGTCTTGCTGTTATTGCGCTTATTATCTATGTATTTTATAAAGCGATTCGTTATATAACCGATCCTAAGCGAAAACTTGATGAAGCCTATGAAAAAGGCCAATACTATTTTTATGATGACGTCAAAAATGTCCGAAAAAACTTTTTTATCTCTTATAAAGGTGCTCTTTTCGAAGGTGAAAAATACCTCGGCACTACTGAAGAAGCCTTCGAGGTTGTTACGATTTTTGTTGGCGCCCGAGACGCCGCTACACTGCAAGGTTTTACGAAAAGAGATTTTGAATACCTTCAGCAAGAAATCCTATTGAACTATCCGAGCGCAAAAATAAATTGGAAGCAACCCATTGAAAAGCTTATGCACAACACATCCTCAGAATGAGGATGTGTTTTTATTTATCGGAACATTTTCGTGATTTATCGGAATGTTTTTGCGTTTTATCACCATAATTGTACTATGATAAAAATTTGAATAGCTGCTAGTAGCGGGAAACCAAATGCAAAGCTGTTATGGCGTGTTTTATGACGGAATAAATACATTCCTAGCACGCCCCCTACTGCACCTCCAGCGATTGCTAATGTAAATAATGTGCGTTCCGCAATACGCCATTCATGTTTTTTTGCTTTTGATTTATCCATTCCCATCATAATGAGCAGGACTATAGAAACGATCGCCATATACGCTAATAATGCTTGTACCATTGAATACTCCTTTTTCTCTATTTACTACTACTCTAACACAAAAAAGACTGACGGATAAATCCATCAGTCTTGTGAAAGCATTATATCACTAATTATTTAGCAACAGCTTTTTTTGCAGTGTCTGCTAATTGAGTGAATGCTGCTGCATCAGTTACAGCTAGGTCAGCTAACATTTTACGGTTAACTTCGATACCAGCAACTTTTAAACCGTGCATTAAGCGGCTGTATGAAAGACCGTTCATGCGAGCAGCTGCGTTGATACGAGTGATCCATAATTTACGGAAATCACGTTTTTTCTGACGACGGTCACGGTATGCATATTGACCTGACTTCATCACTGCTTGGTTAGCAACTTTGTATAATGTATGTTTTGAACCATAGTAACCTTTAGCTAATTTCAATACTTTTTTACGACGTTTGCGCGTCACTGTTCCGCCTTTTACGCGTGGCATATGAATTACCTCCTGCTTTTCATTTAAAAATGAATGTTAGTATTTTTTAGTCAATTATTTCATGTAAACAAGTAATGATTTGATGCGTTTGAAGTCACCAGATGAAACGATATTTGCTTTACGTAGGTGACGTTTTTGTTTTGTAGATTTGTTTGCGAATAAGTGGCTTCCATAAGCACGGTCATATTTTAATTTACCTGAACCCGTTTTTTTGAAACGTTTCGCAGCTCCACGGTGAGTTTTCATTTTTGGCATGTCGAATTCCTCCTAAACTGTTCGTCTAATATTATTTCTCGTTCTTTGGTTGAAGAACTAAGAACATGCTTCGGCCTTCCATCTTCGGTTTTTGTTCAACCGTCGATACTTCAGCACAAGCTTCAGCAAAACGATCTAACACACGTTGACCAATGTCTTTATGTGTAATCGCACGACCTTTGAAACGTAGGCTACATTTTACTTTATCACCTTTTTCAAGGAATTTAATCGCATTACGTAGCTTCGTTTGGAAATCATGCTCATCGATTGATGGGCTCAGACGAACCTCTTTCATTACGATGACCTTTTGATTTTTACGAATTTCACGGTCTTTCTTTTGCTGTTCAAACTTAAATTTACCATAGTCCATGATACGAGCGACTGGCGGCTTGGCTTGAGGGGCCACAAGGACAAGATCCAAGTTTACACGAGTGGCGATTTCTAGCGCTTCATTACGTGTCTTTACACCAAGCTGGTCACCATTGTGATCGATTAATCGAAGTTCACGTGCGCGAATGCCTTCGTTTACATACATGTCTTTGCTAATAGTAATCCACCTCCAAGTAGTTGTCGCGAATACATGGTTTGGGCAAAGCCTTGCCCGGTTGAACGGTACATCCTCTTGTCATGTCCATAAAAAAAGGACGGACACTAAGATGTCCGCCCGCTATATGTGCATGCGCAAGTCTGCGCAAAACAATTCAACGTGTAATACCTGTTCACAGCCCAAGAGCGTTGTATCAGGTGAGAAGCGGGCAGCCTCTACTTCAACCACAAACTTTGTATTCATTAACCTTAACTATATTAACATGTACTTTTATAAGCTGTCAAATGTTTTTTAGCTTATTATTATTAAAGTAACCTAAAATTTTATAATCTAAACTATTATAATGGTTCATCTTCGTAACGTGAGGTTGATTTCCCTGGGGGCGTCCAGCCTCCACTCCAATCAACTTATATAAATGACATTTGTTTTAACAAGTGTCACCCCAACATTTGGTGATGAAATCAATAATATTGTTTTAATAAAATTAAGATTACCCTTCAAAAATTGCCGGCGAATTCTAATTAATCGTATTCGCCGGCAAAATTACGAAAATTATTTTGTAATTTCCGCTTTAATATTCGCTAAGAAGTCTTGGAAGCTAATTGTTTCTGAATCTTTTGAGCCGTAACGACGTACGTTTACGCCACCAGCCTCTACTTCTTTGTCTCCGATCACAAGCATATACGGGATTTTTTTCATTTGTGCTTCACGGATTTTGTAGCCTAGTTTCTCTTCACGGTCATCCATTTCAACACGTAAGCCCGCTGCAGTTAATTGCTCTTCAATTTGTTTTGCATAATCAAAGTGTGCTTCGTTTGAAACTGGAATGACTTCAACTTGTACTGGTGCTAACCATGTTGGGAATGCACCTTTGTATTCTTCAATTAAGAAGGCAACGAAGCGTTCCATTGTTGATACTACACCACGGTGAATAACAACTGGACGATGTGGTTTACCATCTTCTCCTACGTAAGTTAAGTCAAAGCGTTCTGGTAATAAGAAGTCAAGCTGAACTGTTGATAAAGTTTCTTCTTTACCAATTGCAGTTTTTACTTGTACGTCAAGTTTAGGACCGTAGAATGCAGCTTCACCTTCAGCTTCAAAGTAATCTAAGCCAAGCTCATCCATTGCCTCTTTTAACATACTTTGTGCTTTTTCCCACATTGCATCGTCGTCGAAGTATTTTTCAGTATCCGCTGGGTCACGGTAAGATAAACGGAATGAGTAATCATTTAAATCGAAGTCTTTGTAAACTTCTAAAATTAATTGTACTACTTTTTGGAATTCCACTTTAATTTGGTCTGGACGAACGAAGATATGTGCATCATTTAAAGTCATTCCTCGTACACGTTGTAAACCTGAAACTGCGCCTGACATTTCGTAACGGTGCATTGTACCAAGCTCTGCAATGCGTAATGGTAGGTTACGATAAGAATGCATGCTGTTTTTGTACACCATCATATGGTGAGGGCAGTTCATCGGACGCATAATTAATGTTTCATTGTCCATTTCCATTGGTGGGAAAATAGAATCTTGATAATGATCCCAGTGACCAGAAGTTTGGTACAGCTCTTTAGAACCAAGTACTGGTGTATATACATGCTTATAACCAAGAGATAATTCTTTATCTACAATATAGCGCTCAATAACACGACGGATTGTCGCACCGTTTGGTAGCCATAGCGGTAAGCCTTGACCAACTTTTTGAGAAGTTGTAAATAACTCTAATTCTTTACCGATTTTACGGTGATCACGTTCTTTTGCTTCTTCAAGCATTTGTAGGTGATGTTTTAATTCTTCTTTTTTAAAGAATGCTGTACCATAAATACGTTGTAGCATTTTGTTATCTGAGTTACCTCTCCAGTAAGCACCCGCTAATGAAAGAAGTTTGAACTCACGAAGCTTGCCAGTTGATGGTGCGTGGATACCACGGCAAAGGTCGAAAAATTCACCTTGATGGTAAATAGAAACTTGTTCATCTGCTGGAATCGCTTCAAGTAATTCTAATTTATATTCATCGCCGATTTCTTCATAGATTGCTTGTGCATCTGCACGACTAACATTTTTGCGCTCTATCTCTAGATTTTCAGCGATAATTTTTTTCATTTCTTTTTCGATTGCTGGTAGGTCTTCAGCAGTGATTGGAGTTGGTGCATCTATATCGTAATAGAAGCCACCTTCAATAACTGGACCAATACCAAGTTTAACATCTGGGAATAAACGTTTAATCGCCTGTGCTGTTAAGTGTGCAGTAGAGTGACGTAAGATTTCCAGTGCTTCCTCATCATCCTGAGTAATAATTGAGATTGTTGCATCCTCTTCAATTGGTGTTTTTAAATCGACTAAGACACCATTTACTTTACCCGCATATGCTTTTTTACGAAGTCCTGGGCTAATTGATAATGCTACGTCATCAGTAGATGTGCCTTTTGCAAATTCCTTTACAGCGCCATCTGGGAAAGTTAATTTAATCATATCTGACATTTTTCCGCACTCCTTATAGTTTTGTTGTGTTGCATGATTGAAGTTCAAGAATCCCCGGAATTTATCCGCATTCATTTCACCACTTTTTTCCACTGAACGAAAATAAAAAAAGCTCCGTCCCTACGAAAGGGACGAAGCGTATGCTCGTGGTTCCACCCTTCTTCCTTCCGACTTTTTTAGTCAGACGAAGCTCAAGGCTAGCTAACGGGCTAGGGACCGGCGAAAGATTATCCCTTTCGCTGCTCAGCAGGTAGTAAATAGTGTGCTCAAACTAGGAAGCTTACAGCCAATGACTTCCCTCTCTAAAAGCCTTACACAAAATTCATGTCCTCATCAATGCATTTGATCAATTATGCCTCGGTATAATTGCGTCCAGAATCGGCTTTGTGCTTAGGCCTGCACGAGGGCCGACACGATGTCGGTCATTTCGGTAATGCCACAGGACGTGGCGTTTTTACCGATGCAGGTCAGTTAGCCGTTATCGCATGGATGCGATGGTTTTAGGCACATCCTTTATGAACTCTTTCCGATTCCGTGACATCCGCCGGAGGCTTTAACATCTTTCAGTGGGTGTTTGGACACCCACTGAAAGATGTTAATTATTATATGTGACAGTATACGCTCGATTGTCGTAAAATGCAACTGCCAATCTTACATACGTCTATTTTCCCCACCCATTTTAATCGGTTCTGTCAAGGCTTTGATACGTTCCATAACACGTCCCGCCTTTACGACTTCTATGTCACCTTTCTGTGACTGTGCTAAATGATGCTCCAACTCATCGTAATTAAAATTAGATGTAATGAATGTTGGCAATTGCTCTGCCATGCGGTAATGGAAAATAGTCCCCAAAATTTCATCTCGCGTCCAAGCAGTCATCGTTTCAGCTCCTAAATCATCAAGCATTAGCACTGGTGCCTTTTTCACATAGTCTATTTTTTCATTCAACGTGTTGTCGCCAATTGCATTTTTCATTTCTCGTAAAAATTCAGGCACGAAAACTACAACTGACTTTACTTTAGCCTTCGCAAGTTCATTAGCTAATGCGCCTAGCACAAAAGATTTCCCCACTCCAAATTGACCATATAAATAAAAGCCCTTAGCAGGCAAATTCCCTGTATCTAGTACATTTTGAACAAAATCAGCCGCACGGTTTGCAATATCAATACGTGTATGATCATCAATAAATAAATCACTTATTGTAGCTTGTAGCACATCCTTTGGCATATGCATACTTGCAATCATATTAGCAACATCTCGGCGCTCATCTTCACGTATCTTTTGCTCACATCGTACATAATCAATTTCAACAGTACTCCTTACTACACGTAAAGTAGGTAAAAAACCTTTTAAGTAATTTGTACAACTTCCTGTATTGTCACAGCCACAGCAGACTGTAGATTGGCTAATAAATTCATGAAGCTTCGGTAAATTACGTTCAACTGTATCATAGCTTAACTCATCCACATGCTCAGCTAAAAACTCTTGCACACGAGGATTTTCTAATATTTCTCGACGCATCGCTTCATATCGTTCTTGAAATGATGGTACCTTAATTGCTCTTTTTAATGGTCCATTAATCGGTTCGATTGTCATTCACCTACCTTATTTTGAATATTACCTAATTTCTCTAGAATCTTTTGTCTTTCCTTTTCAAAATCAGTAGTGTCAGTATTTGTTGTATCTTTTAATACTTCCTCTGATTTTTCATTACGCTTATAAAACCAATCTGGTACTTTTTCCTCTCGGCGATTTTTTGTGTAAGAGTTCTTTTTTGCCGAAGACTGGGGTTTATTTTTCCACGTAGTGTACTTATCATGTTCTTTACGTGCTAGTTCCATTGCTTCTTTTGCTGTTTGAATATTTTTACGTACCCAATGATCCGCAATCGTTTCCACATATTTCTTAGGTAGCTTCATATCAGTTGTTAGCATTACATATTCCAGAAGAGCATTAACAACCCCTACTGGCATTCCATGCTGGACAATTAAACTCTCAGCAAGCTGTACGGAAGTCTGTAGAGGTTCTTTGCCATTATTGATATCTCGCAGTACTTGCACTGGGGGAGTCGTCTCTAAATATTGCTGAAGTTCCTGATCCTTTGTTTTTTGGCCTGATTCCTCTATGGATGACGGCTGCTTACTCACTCTAGCAAGCTTTGGTGGCTCTTTTGATACCGTTAGCTTATAAAAATCCGCAGCGGCTTTACGTAAACGTTCCAGTGAAATACCTAGGTCATCATCTAATGCCAGAATCACTACTTTTTGCATATCGAGTGCAGTTAAGCGGTATAAAAATGCTAATTTCGCTATTGTTTCACGCACCTCAAATGTTAGTAAACTTGCCGGTACTAGTTGCTCCGATAAGCCCGCTTGCAGCAGTTCAAAGTCAAACTGGTCAAAATAAAATGGATATACTTTTTGCTGTTTATCCTTGCTACTAGTATCAGCTTGTAAATCATCTGGAATGTTTGTACTTACAGGCTTAAAAACATCTATGAAGGCACGCGATACATCTTTAAATTCTGCATCTCTTGCAGATGGAATAAAACGCTGACGTAACTTCCGATAAGCTTGCTCCCCTATTTTACTAAATAAAAACATCGACAGCAGTGGGTCTTTCATAAAGCTATCTGCATCAAGTGGACGTATCAGCTCATATAAAAAGCTTCGCTGGCCAGCATCCTCTTTTTTCCATGTGTGTAACAGACCAATTGCTTCAAGCGCAATACGTGCCTCAAATACTTTGCCAATAGGAAGCCCTAGCACATTCATTAAATAATAATGCGTCATTTGCTGCTTTGGCATTTGCTCAGCTTCTGCCCATAATGTTAAATAAAGGCTGATTGGTTCCGCTCCAATTAAAGGCTGATAAAAAAGCGTTACTAATTGACGTTCCTGCGTAGAAAGTGCATGAGGTAGACGAATGTCAAAAGAATCAGCAGGCTGTAATTCCTTATACAAATGGATCAACGTCATTCACCCTCTCTGTTTCCTATAATTTCTGCTCTGTCTGACGTTGGATAATTTCTTTAATTTCTTCAATAAAGACATTGATATCCTTAAATTGACGATAAACCGATGCAAAGCGCACATACGCAACCTCATCGATTTTAGCTAAGCGATCCATTACCATTTCTCCTACATCCTCGGATCGGACTTCAGAATTCCCAATACGACGAAGATCTTTTTCAATAGACATTACTAGACCTTCAAGCACTTCTAGAGAAACAGGACGTTTTTCGCAAGCTCGAATAAGCCCACGAAGTACCTTTTCACGGCTAAATTCTTCTCGTGAACCTTCTTTTTTCACTACAACTAATGGTGTCTCTTCAATTTTTTCAAACGTTGTAAAGCGGAAGCCACATGACTCACATTCACGACGTCTACGAATTTCTTTATTATCATCAACTGGCCTCGAATCTACAACACGCGTTCCGTTAAATTGGCAAGATGGACATCTCATATAATTACTCTCCTGATTTCACAACAATTTAATATTTCTATTATAACAAATTTCCTATGTATAAGAAAAGCGCATTGACGCTAGTGTGCTCATGATAAACCTTGAAAGGCTAAAGTACAAGCATAGATTCTACATTTAAACTAGCTATCTAAATAAAAAAAGCACATTGAAATCACTGGGATTTCAACGTGCTCGGTCTAATTATTATTATTATGCATTAACTGTTTCTAAAGCTTTTGCCACTTTTTTCACAAGATCTACAACACGTGCAGAATAACCCCACTCATTGTCGTACCAAGCAAGTACTTTCACTTTGCGGTTACCCATCACCATTGTAGAAAGTCCATCTACTGTAGAAGAGTAAGTTGTTGTATTGTAATCAGAAGATACTAGAGGCTCAACTGAGAAGTTTAAGATACCTTTCATTGGACCTTCAGTAGCAGCCTTCACAAATGCAGCATTGATAGAATCAACTGATACGTCTGTGTTTAAATCAACTACTAGGTCAACTAATGATACGTTAGGTGTTGGAACACGAAGTGCCATACCATGAATTTTGCCTTCTAATTCTGGTAACACTAATTTTAATGCTTTTGCAGCACCTGTAGATGTTGGGATGATTGATTGTGCGCAACCACGTGCACGACGTAAATCTTTATGTGGATTGTCTAAATTCTTTTGGTCATTTGTATAAGCGTGAACTGTTGTCATTAATCCGCTTTCAATACCAAATGTGTCATTTAATACTTTGGCAACTGGGGCTAAGCAGTTTGTTGTACAAGAAGCATTTGAAATAACATCATGTTTTGCGATATCAAGTTTCTCGTCATTTACACCTAAAACAATTGTTACGTCCTCGTTTTTACCAGGTGCCGTTAAGATAACTTTCTTTGCGCCTGCTTCTAAGTGCATTGCTGCTTTTTCACGATCATTAAATTTACCAGTTGCTTCAATAACGATATCCACACCCATTGTTGCCCATGGTAATTTTAATGGGTCACGTTCGCTAATAATTTGAACACGTTTACCATTTACAATTAAAGCATCGCCTGCTGGCTCAATTGTACCCTCGAATGTTCCGTGATTTGTGTCATACTTAATCAAATGTGCTAATGTTTCAGCTGGATAACTAGCGTTAATCGCAACGATATTTAAACTTTCTTGCACGATCGCTTGGCGGAAAACCATACGTCCGATACGTCCGAAACCATTAATAGCAACTGATACTGTCATTTATAAAATCCTCCTGTGAGTCATACTCATATTAATTATATACTTTATGCGAATAGTATAACACAATTTCAAAAAAGATGAACATTATATATTTATAATATTAAAGTTCTTATTTTCTGAAAAATAAAACCACCTAAATTTGTCCTTATTATGGTATAACTCCACAAAAAAATGCGTAGCAAAGTGTTCTTACTACGCATCTATGTTATTAATTATTGTATCAATGAAATTAAGGTGTCATATTAAATAAAGTATGGCTCCTTCGGCAAAACGGGGGTTGATTTCCGTTCCGGCTGGGCGCTTTGTTGCTGACGCTTCGCTTTCGCACAGAGCAGAGCTTCCTGGGGGCGTCCGATGAGCCGCTTCACTCGCGTTGCTCGCTCCAGGGTCTCATCTGTGACGCTAATCTCCAAAGAGTCGCCCAGCCTCCACTCCAATCAACTTCTTCACATAACGTGTAATTCTAGCATGTCACTCTAATTTACAGTGATAAAACTTCAGTAGGCGACGGCACAAGTTGTTTCATTTTGTGCGAAAAGCAAAGCAGAAGCAACGGAAGATGTACAAACGCGTCTCTGTAATAAGTCTATTCTGTTTGACTATTGAGTAGGATAACGCTCACTTTTGAAAAGCTTAAAATAAAAAAAGTTCTACGTATCATTGATTAAAGTGAAAAACTACTCGACTCCCGTTTGAAAGCTCAACGAACACCCTATAAGCACCTCAGCATTCAAAGAGATTCTTTTTTATTTTGTTTATCAAAAATAAGAATGCGTAGCAATATGTCATTGCTACGCATCGAATGATTTTACAGATTTTTAATTAATTACATCCCAATAAGTCAGGATTTTTTTTAATTGGTGCTCGGTTTGTTCTAAATTTTCATTATTATAAATAACCGCATGGGCACCTTTTTCTTTCACTGACAGAGGTAACTGAGAACGTATTCGAGCTAGTGCATCCTCTTTTGATAAGTTATTACGCTCCATTAATCGACGAAGCTGTACCTCTTCACTAACCGATACCACGATAATACGCTCGACAAAATGTTGTAACTTACTTTCAAATAAAAGTGGAATATCCATCACAACATGCTTTTCTCCAGCCTCTAAATAAGCATCGCGCTGGCGTAACATTTCCTTGCGAATAGCAGGATGCATAATATCATTTAACATTTTACGCTTGGCAGGCTCGTGAAAAATAATATCGCCAAGCTTGGCACGATTTAAACTACCGTCTTCTAGCAATATAACTTCTC
The DNA here is from genome assembly GCF_042267565.1 of Lysinibacillus sp. NPDC056232. Taxonomy (NCBI): domain Bacteria; kingdom Bacillati; phylum Bacillota; class Bacilli; order Caryophanales; family Bacillaceae; genus Lysinibacillus; species Lysinibacillus sp. NPDC056232. The sequence continues at coordinate 20,334 of NZ_JBHJTF010000024.1, forward strand.
CAAAATTTTCAGCTATTAACTTTAAAGTCTCCGTCCCTGGTTCTACAACATCACGCGCTACAATATCTGCATCGACAATCGGTAAACCAAGTGCTGTCATCATTTTTACTACTGTACTTTTTCCGCTTGCTATACTTCCTGTTAGTCCGATAATCATAGTTAAATCCCCTTTAATGTTGACAATTTGGGCAAAAGACTGATGTGCGCCCACCTATCGTCATTTGGCTCGTTGCAGTTCCACACGTTGGACACATTTTTTTCCCATACATTTGCAGTCGATTCTGCATACTTCCAGCCTCACCATTGATATTACGATAATCTGAAATTGTTGAACCTCCTGCTTCAATGCTTTGGCGTAAAATAGCGACAATCGCCTCGAATAATGCACGCTTACGCTTTTCACTGATGCGGTTCATTGTGCGGGCCGGATGAATTTTTTGAGCAAATAATGCTTCTGTAGCATAAATATTGCCGCAGCCCGAAATGATCTGCCCATCCATAATGACATCCTTAACGGCCTTTTTCTCATATTTCGGCAACTTTGATTTCGCAATAAAATAATCACATGCTATTTCATCGAATGGCTCTGGTGCCATTTTTGTTAATGGTGCATGATCTTCAATTTTTGTTAAAAAACGTAGTTCACCAAAGCGGCGTATATCCGAATAAATTAAATAGCCACCATCTGCCATTTGAAATGTAGCATGAATATGTTTTTTAAATTTCGCCTCTTGGATTTCCTCAGGCGAATTTACCACAAACCATGCACCTGTCATCCCTAAATGACTAACAAGCACATAGGGGACATCTTCCTTCAGTAAATGAAAAAAGATGTATTTTGCACGTCGTTCGATTTTTGTGATCGTCATTTGAGACAAGGCTATTTCAAATGCATCAGGCTCAGCTTGCTTCACGATACATTGCTTTCCCTCCCCAAAGGAAAAACGAATAATTTCAGATAGTTGAACTTGTTGAATTGTCCGCCCTTCAATTTTAGGTTTTAATGCCTGGACGACACCTTCAACCTCTGGTAATTCAGGCATTTTAACCTCTCCTTATTTTGCTTCGTACCAAGTTGCACCGTAGTTAAAATCTACTTTTAATGGTACTGAAAGCTCGATTGCGTTCTCCATAACTTCTGGTACTATTTTTTCAAGCAATGCAATCTCCTCTTTAGGTGCTTCAAATATTAATTCATCATGCACTTGTAAGAGGATTTTTGCCTGCATATTTTCTTTTTTCAAACGAGCATCCATATCAATCATTGCTTTTTTAATAATATCTGCTGCACTTCCCTGAATTGGCGTATTCATCGCAGTACGCTCTGCAAAGCTTCGCAGATTGAAATTCGAGCTCGTAATGTCAGGTAAATATCGACGTCTATTTAAAATCGTTGTCACATAACCATTAAACTTCGCATCTTGGACGATATCATCCATATATTGTTTTACACCTGGGAAACTTGCAAAATACTTCTCGATAAATGTAGCAGCTTCCTTACGGGTAATATCCAAGTTTTGCGATAAGCCATAATCACTAATCCCATAGACAATACCAAAGTTCACCGCTTTTGCAGCACGACGCATATTACTATCGACCTCTTCTGCTGAAACATGGAATACATCCATCGCTGTACGTGTATGAACATCCATACCTTCACGGAAAGCTTCGACTAAATTATCATCCTTCGACATATGGGCTAATACACGCAATTCGATTTGCGAATAATCGGCAGAAAATAATATCCAATCTTCTTTCGATGGCACAAACGCTTGACGAATTTTCCGTCCTTCTTCTAAGCGAATCGGGATGTTTTGTAAGTTCGGATCGGTTGAGCTTAAACGTCCTGTAGCTGTTAATGCTTGTTGGAATCGAGTATGCACCTTTCCATCCTCTTTATGGATTTCTTTTAGTAAGCCCTCGATATAAGTTGACTGTAATTTTCCAAGCTGACGATATAAAAGAATATGCTCAATAATGGCATGCTCTGGTTTTAATTTTTCCAATACATCTGCTGCAGTGGAATAGCCTGTTTTCGTCTTTTTAATAACAGGAAGACCGAGTTTATCAAAGAGGATAACGCCTAATTGCTTTGGTGAATTAATATTGAAGGTTTCTCCTGCTTCAGCATAAATTGCTTGTTCGATAACAATTAGCTTGTCATTTAATTCCTGACCCATCTTCTCTAATGTGGCATGATTGACCGTGATTCCCTCACTTTCCATTGCCCCTAAAATAGAAGCAAGCGGAAGTTCTAAGTTTTTATAGAGTTCGAACTGTTCATTTTCCTTTAACATTGCCTCAAGCTTTGGCTGTAAAGACCACACAGCAAAGGCTTTGCGGCTGGCATGCTCAGCAAGTGCATCTATGACTGGTATAGCTCGTTTCGCCCCTTTACCATAAACAGCCTCATTTGCTTGCACATTACGATAGCCTAGTTCTTTTGCAAGAGTTGCCACATCATCTCCACTTAGCCCTGGGTTATTAATATAAGAAGCAAGCAATAAGTCAAATTCCACACCCGCTAAACGTATTCCCGCACGTTTTAACGCAGCCTGAGATGCTTTTGAATCAGACATATACTTTATTTTAGTAGAATCTTCTAACCAAAGACGAAGAACATCTGATTTAGCCGCAAGATCAAACGGCACGTATATTGTTTTCGCTCCATCTGTTAGTGCAATGCCTAGTTGCTGACATGTATGATAATGCTCGTCCTCTAACTCCAAATGCACTGCCATTACATCTTTTAAATGCTCTTGCTCTACTTCTTGCACAATTTCATAGTCAAAAGGCGCTTGTTCCTCTTCTTGGACAGTAAAATCACTTTTATCTAGTAATGATTTAAAACCAAGCTCTTGCCACACACTAATTAATGCTTCCTCATTCGGACCATTATAAGCAAGATCAGAAAGCGTTATATCAATCGGCGCTTTTGTAAAAATAGTAGCTAGCTTTTTACTCATTAGTGCCTGTTCTTCATTGGCAACTAATTTTTCTTTCATTTTAGAAGCCTTCACCGTATCCATTGCCGCATAAAGGGACTCCACTGAACCATGCTCTTTAAGTAATTTAACAGCCGTTTTTTCACCGACACCTGGTACACCAGGAATATTATCTGAAGAGTCCCCCATTAAACCTTTCATATCAATAATTTGTTGGGGAGTTAAGCCGTATTTTTCTGCAATAAATTCTGGTGTATTTCTTTCAATTTCAGTAATCCCTTTTTTAGTAATATATACTGTTACTTGCTCAGTCGCGAGCTGTGTTAAGTCACGATCTCCTGATACGACGATGACGTCCATATCATGTGATGAAGCTTCTTTGGCAAGTGTCCCTATAATATCGTCCGCTTCGTACAGTTCAAGCTCATATCGCTTAATACCATAAGCATCGATAAGCTTACGTATATAAGGGAACTGCTCAGATAATTCTGGTGGAGTCTTTTGTCGACCACCCTTATATTCCGTAAATGTTTCATGTCGGAAGGTTGTCTTACCCGCATCAAAGGCAACCAAAATTTTCGTTGGTTGCTCTTCCTCCAATATTCTTTGTAGCATTGTTGTAAAGCCGTACACTGCATTCGTATGAATTCCACTATCATTCGTCAATAATGGCAACGCAAAAAACGCGCGATATGCTAAACTATTGCCGTCCAATAATAGCAATTTTTCCTTTGTCATGATTTTATCCTCCTGCGTTTTCGTCTTCTTAATTGTAAAACGAAAACGTATGTTTGAAAATGCCTCTTCCTTTTACTTTATCGAGAAAACGGTTATTTTACCAATCATAACGATGAAAATCGCCAAATTTTCTACATTAACAGTATAACTCAGGATTGACGACACAAAAAAAGCCAATCACTCATTGTAATTGACTCTTCCGATATTATTCACTAGCTTTAGTTGTCTTTTCTTTGCGATAGAAAATCTCTTCATATATGACTGTCAAAATAAAAGCATTCATAAAGGCAAATACTAAAAATAATGGCATACCACCAAGCTGCGGTTGTGTAAGCTCTGTATTAAACACCATTACAGTGCCGATTTGCGCTAAGAAGAAAATAAAGCCAATCCCTACTTGCCATATAGGACGTTTAACCTTGCGTTTCTCGTACAAAAATATTCTTTTAAATATCTTGCGTACATCCTCAGCAATGACTAAACCTAATAAAAACAAAATAACAAAAAATACTGGTATATGATAAACACTTTTTGTGATCCATGCAAAATCTGATAGACGGAAGAAAAGTGTAAATAACGATGCAATACTACAGGCTATCAATAGATTTTGGAGCCACTTGCTAATTTGCAACTTCACAACGATTACCCCCATTTTTTAATTCTTGAACATTATCATTCTATCAGATAATAGTAATTTACGAAACACAAAATTATAAATTTCTATCATTTTCATGATAAAACATTGATAAATGAAAAATAATTAAAATCACCTGATTAAAAATACCTAAACCCAAACTACAAAGACCCCTCACCATAATGTGGAGTTGATTTCCGTTCCGACTGGGCGCTTTCCTGGGGGCGTCCGATGAGCCGCTTCACTCGCGATGCTCGCTCCAGGGTCTCGGGCCAACACGATGTTGGTCACGAAGGCGTTATCACAGGATGTGATGGTTTTAGCCTTCGTTCCTCTATTGCTAATCCCCAAGGAGTCGCCCAGTCTCCACTCCAATCAACTTTATAAATATCGCCATTCATTAAAGTCCTTCCTATGCCATACAAGACATCTTACTAAAATGTAAAAAAAGCCGTCTCAAAAAAATTGAGACGACTTCATATCCTTGCAAGAATAATAGTATTATTTTTATTTTACATAGCCAGATAATATTTTTGCATATGGTGAAGTAGATGGTAAAATAATGACCGTATCTTCACCTACAGTTTTCTTATATGACTCTAATGTACGGTACAATGAATAGAATTCAGGATCTTGCGAGAACGATTTATTGTAAATCTTCGCTGCTTCTGCTTCACCTTCCGCTTGAATCAATGCTGCATCCTTTTTAGCTGTTGCTAGCATTTCTTGAACTTTTTTATCTGTTTGTGCTTCAACACGACGTTTCTCAGCATCACCTTCAGATAGGTATTTCTGTGCGATTGATTCACGATTTGAAATCATATTCGTAAACACGGATTGCTCATTCTCCGTTGGCAAGTCGATACGACGCAAACGGACATCCACTACTTCAATTCCATATTTATCGTTTGAGAGCAATTCATTAACTCGTTTTGTGACTTGGTCATTAATACTACCACGCGAAGAGTTTTCGTCGTTAATAATCTCCTTATATTCTATTCGACCAAGCTCTGAGCGAATAACCGAATAGATAAACTCTTCCATACGTGTTTCAACTTTTTCTATTGTTCCTGCATTCGAAATTAATTGCTTTGGATCTGTGATACGCCAAACTGCATAATTATCAATGATTATTCGTTTTTTATCCTTTGTATTAATTTCCTCTTCAGAAATTTCATAAGTCATTTGGTTTTTTGGAAGCTTTGTGACGCTTTGAATAAATGGAACCTTTATTTTCAGGCCAGGCTCACTCTGAAACTTCACTACTTCCCCAAACTGTCTAACAACTGCGTATTCGGATTCTTTAACAATATAAACATTCACAAATACTATAATAGCCATGGCGAAAACGGCAGCTAAAGTGACGGCAAGAGAAATATATTTTTTTGGATTCATCGGGCTTTTTTTCGACATTTTAATTACATTATCCTCTGTATTCCCTTCTTTCGAAGCAGTATTTTTGGATTTACCCGATAAAAAATTCAGGAATTTTTCAAGATCCTTATTTTTTTGATCCATTAGTTACCGCTCCCTTCTTTTTTCTCTTTTGGTGTTTCCTGTGTCGTAGTTGTTTCCTGTGTTGCAGGTGTCTCCTGTTTTGCAGGTTGCAACCCTTGAAGAGGCAAGTATTTCATTGTATTCCCATCATCATTCATAATATAAATTTGTGCTTTAGGTAATACATTTTCAAGTGTTTCCAAAATTAAACGTTCGCGTGTAATCTGTTGATTGCCCTTATATTGCTCATACATTTTATTAAAGACAGCTACATCCCCTTGAGCCTGTTCAATACGCGCTGTTTTTTCACCTTCCGCCTTCGAGATAATTGCATCCTTTTCACCTTGCGCTTCACTAATTCGCTGATTCTCATATTTTTCTGCTTGATTTATTTTTGTATTCTTCATTTCTCGTGCGTCTGTAACAGCTGTAAAGGCTGCTCGCACATCTGCATTCGGTAATTCAACATCCTGTAGTTTTACCCCTAAAACACTTATACCTATATCGTATTTTTCAATAAGAGAAACGAGTAAATCTCGTGATTTTGCTTCTATGTCTGCTTTTCCTTCAGTTAACGCAGCGTCGATTTTGGAACTTCCGATAATAGATCGAATCGCACTCGACGTAGCGCTATGTAATATTTTTTCTGGATCTTGTGAGCTGAATAAATACTTGTTCGGTTCTGTAATCTTCCATTGAACTACAAGGTCTGTTAAAACAATATGCTCATCCCCTGTAATCATTTTTGTTTCGGCATCATAAGCTTCCAATTCCCCTTCTTTATTTTGCTTATAGCCGAACTGCAAACTAAATGTTTCCTTCGATAAAACCTCAACCGATTGTACAGGCCAAGGTAACTTAAAATGTAAACCCGGTTCTGTTACTGTATCATCAGCACGACCGAACGTAATGACAACTGCTTGTTCTGATTCATCTACCGTGTACCACGATGTAAATACAGCAATAAGTGCAACAGCAGCAAAAATCCCAAGTCCCACCATCATTAGCGACCTTTTCACACTCATGTCTAATCCTCCCTTAAGCTTAGTACTATTGTATACGGGACACTTACTTAAAAGTTTCAAAATATTTTAATAAACTAGTTTTTTATTTTAGGCAGTTTGACATAAGGAGCATTGTAAAGCGCTGATCCTCCATCTAAAAATCATACCCCATAAATAAAATAGGACCGAAAAAAATCCTGTTACCATTTAAGGCAACAGGATATTGACAACTAGATGTTCAAATGCTGGGAAAAAAGTTGTTGATAAAACAATGCTAATTAATGCAGCTACAATCATAGCAAGACTCGCAAAAGTACCTTCAAGCTCACCAATTTCAAATGCTTTAGAGGTACCTGTACCATGTGCACCCATTCCTAACATGAGACCTCTAGAGGATGGTCGATGGAAACGACATACTTTAATCACTAACGGTGCTATGAGACTCCCTAAAATACCAGTTACCATAACGAAAACTGCAGTAAGGGTAGGAGAGCCACCAATCATATTGGAAATGTCCATCGCTATTGGTGTCGTAACTGAACGCGGAACTAAGCTATGCACAAGCTCATTATTTAATCCAATTACTACGGCAATGATAAATGATGATGTTATAGCAACGGCTGAGCCAACTGCAATACTTAGAAAAATTTCAAAAGCATGTTTCTTTAATAGATTAAAATTTTTATAAATTGGTACCGCAAATGCAACTGTTGCTGGTCCAAGTAAATTTGATAAAATACTAGCTCCTGCAGTATAGGATTTATAAGATGTACCCGTTAGTAACAAAATGATAATGACCACTAATGGAGTGATCAGTATAGGTGTCAACCATTCCTTCTGATACTTTTTATAAAACATTTTACTAGTATAAAAAACTGCAATAGTACCTAGTAAACTTACTAAAGCTATTAAAAAGCTCATGCAGTATCACCTTTTTTTCGTTGCCCTAGTAATTGCGCTGTGAAACCTGTTGCAAACATTACAACTATGGCACTCAATACAATAACAAGAACAGCTTTCACACCTTGCACACCGAATAATGTAGTATAGTCGATTACTCCGATTGCAGATGGAATGAAAAATAGTAATAGTTCACTAAGTAATAAACCTGCACCTAGCTCAATCCATTCAAGCTTAATAATATGAAACTGCAAAAGTAAAAACAATAAGACTAGTCCAATTATGCTCCCTGGAATCGGCAAGTGAAGTAGGCGTGCAATACTATTCCCAACAAATAAAATTACATAAAGATAGCCGATTTGCACGATACTTTTGACGATTTTCATGGTCATCCTTCTTTCAATTTTTTATCCTGCTTTAACGGTCAGTAATATAGATCCCTTCTAGATTAAAATGGGCTTATTATCTGACCGTATTAGCCTGATTGGTTCAACTAACAAGTACATTGATTGTTAGTTGAATATTATGCTACTATACTTTACACCTATTTACGTTACCTGTAAAACAGAAAAAGAATCTACCACCAAAAAATTTGGTAATAGATTCTTCCTATTGGCTATAACTAAGCAATACAAATCAATTATGCCTCGGCATAATTGCGTCTGGAAGGTTTGACTTCTTTCAGCGGATGTTTAGACACCCACTGAAAGAAGTTAAAAATTCTTCATATATAAAGATTTTTCAAGCTATTTTAAAGTCTTAACAATAATATAGGGGGTTTCTACTAACAAGTATAAGACCCCATTGTGAATCTAAAATTGTGCTATTGTAAAGAATTCGTTAATTTTTCGGAATCATGACAATCATTTTTGTCCCAACACCAACTTCACTTTCTACCTGAATGCGACCATGGTGCGCCTCTACTAAATGCTTCACAATAGCAAGCCCTAAACCTGTTCCCCCAGAATTCCTGCTTCGCGCACGATCCACACGATAAAACCGTTCAAAGACACGGGCAATTTCATGCTTTTCAATTCCTATACCTTGGTCTTCTATTTCAATAATGCCGTGCGTTTCATTTTCCTTTAATCGAATCGTAACGGTTGTATTTTCCGGAGAGTACGTGATGGCATTGGTAATTAAATTAGTGACAATTTGAATAATACGATTGGCGTCACCCATAACTTGAACATCACGTTCTATATCAACATAAAAGCTCATATTTTTCTCATCTAGACGAGGCCCTGTCAACTCTGCTCCACGTATAAGTACATCTTGCAAGCCCATCGGCATAATATTAACGGTAAAACCATGCTGTTCAATTTTCGATAACTCTAGTAAATCCTGAATCAGCATCTGCAGACGGTTACTTTCCTTATAAATGATCTCTAAAAAAGATAGCAGCATTTTTTCATCCTTATATGCACCATCCAGTAAAGTTTCAGAAAAGCCTTTAATAGATGTAATAGGTGTACGCAATTCATGGGATACATTTGCTACAAAGTCCTTACGAATTTGCTCTAAACGAACAAGCTCCGTAATATCATGCATAACGATAACGACACCAAGCCATCGACCATGATCTCCTATAACAGGTGCTCCGTACACTTCCTTATTATATAGCTCCTGTTGGACCTCCATTTTAATTTGTTGTCGATAAGGCATTTCTGTTAGAAACACATGGTCGATAAATTGCTCTAGTGATTTAGGTAAGCCTATTGTACGAAAAACTTTCCCTTGTACATCGTCAATTTGCATACCGAAACGTTCTAAAAATACACGGTTCACAATAGATATATTTCCCTCACGCCCAATCATCATGAGGGAGCTTCCCATGTTTTCAATTAACGTTTTAAGCCTTTCTTCTTCTACCTCGCGAATCGTCGTTATATCCTGTAAATTACGCGCTAAAATATTGATGGAGTGACTAAGCGGCATCATGCGTGCATGCTCATTTTCATGGGCACGAGCACGATAATTTCCCTTCGCCAGCTCAAGTGCTGTATCTGTCACGTTATCAATAGGTTCAGTGAAGTTTCGAATCATATAGCGACTTACAACAGCCATTAACATGAGCGCTATTATAAAAAGAATCGCTAGCACTACATAAAGCCGCGCATGAACAGTCGATAATAGAGAATCTTTAGCCTCAATGTTTTGCGCAGTATATAGCGCCTCTTTATCTTCCTTAGATAATTCAATCTTTCGTTCATCTAATACTTGGTTAATGGATTCTTGCCTCTCTACACTAGCCTGCTCGTTGTACTGTTCTATATAAACAGGAAAAAGCCGACCTATTACAATCATTAGGACAGCTAATATCGTTCCAAGCAATAGCATGAATGTCAAGAATAAGCGGTTGCTCATTGATTTCATGTCGTTTTCGGCTCCTCGAATTTATAGCCAAGGCCGCGAATTGTTTTGATGAATATCGGCTTACGGCTATTTTCCTCGATTTTATCGCGAAGGTGGCTTATATGCACATCCACAATTCGAGTATCGCCAGCAAAGTCATACTTCCATACAGCACTTAATAGCTGATCACGCGTTAAAACACGGTTTTTATTTTCAAGTAAATAAATGAGTAGCTCAAATTCCTTTGGTGTAAATTCCAGTGCTTCATCATGTAAAAATACTTCAAAACGCTCTGGAAAGACACGTAATTGTCCAAATTCATACATTTTCTCTTGTGGCCCACTCTTATCTTCAGCCACTACATTTTGTGTAAAACGTCTTAAAACAGCCTTTACCCGCGCTAACACTTCGCGAGGACTAAAGGGCTTTGTCATATAATCATCTGCCCCTAGCTCTAGACCAAGTACTTTATCGAATTCGTCATCCTTTGCTGTAAGCATAATAATAGGTGTATTCATACGTTGTTGACGAATTTGTTTACAAACTTCCATACCATCAAGTCTTGGAAGCATCAAATCTAATAGAATTAAATCTGGCTGTAAGTCAATTGCCTTATCCAGACCCTCTTGGCCATCTGCAGCTGTTTCTACAACATATCCAGCCTGCTCTAAATTATATTTCAATAATGTCGCAATAGAAAATTCATCTTCAACAACTAAAATCGTTTTTGTCATGTGTAATGCCTCCGTTAGTGATTTGAAACCCCCATTTCAAATCTCAAGACGTCTATAAAGTAAGTGGTGGTGTCACCAGTAAAGTACCTTCAATCACAAGCTGCTTTTGCTCATTATATGAGTGTACAGATACAGTAATCGTATTTTGTAATTTATTTACTTCCGTTACCTCTAAAAGAGTATCAAATAATTCATAATGATAGAGCGGTCCTAAATATTTTATATGTTGCTCAATAATTCGTGCACCTGGTCCAGGAATATACTTTGACACAGCAGAAGTAATAATGCCATTTAACATGATTGTTGGTACGATTGGCTTTTGAAAAGGTGTCATTGCAGCATAATCATGTTGAATATAAAGTGGATTATTATCATTCGTAAGTCCCAAATAAAGCAATAAATCCTTATCTTCTATTTTTTCGGTAATATGAATCTTCTCGCCAACTGTAATTTCATCAATAGTGAGACCAAGCTTACTGTTTTTTTGAAGCAAAAATACGCCAACCCCTTTTCTATCATATACCTTCATAGTATCAATTTTATTCCAAAAGTACAACGAAAAGCAGAATAACCATTTTATCTTCATTCAGCAACATGTTTTCTGTAACGAAAGCGAAGCGGCAGCAGCATTGTATATCTACATGAAAGCAAAGCGTTAGCATAACGTGGGGTTGATTTCCCTTCCAACCGGGCGCTTTCCTGGGGGCGTCCGATGAGTCGCTTGGGCCAACACGATGTTGGTCACGAAGGCGTTATCACAGGATGTGATGCAATTAGCCTTCGTTCCCCTATTTGCTCGCTCCAGGGTCTCGGGCCAACAGATGTTTTTTGCGCGAAAGCGTAGTGCTAACGCAGCGTCAGCAAAGTGTTTTTGTCTGTGCGAAAGCGTAGTGCAACGTAGCGACAGCAACAGCACCGATGTTGGTCACGAAGGCGTTATCACAGGACGTGATGATTTTAGCCTTCGTTCCTCTATTGCTGATCCCCAAGGAGTCGCCCAGTCTCCACTCCAATCAACTTATTTACATAGCATACGTTTTAACAAATTGTCTCCTCAACTTTTCAGTTTTGGCACCCCCAAAATTAAAAGAAACCACATCGAATCATAACATTTTTATAAACATCACAACTTTATTTAAAACATCGCATCTTTCTTATAAAAAGCGTGACTTTATTTCAGTTGATATCTAGAGCATAAGAGGTTATTCTTCTTCGTTTTCCAGAAAATTAAAACCACCGTCAATAAGATCCTGTAAATACTCATCAAAGCTGTTTGCAATCACTTCATATTGATCAGGGTCGTGCAAAAAGCGAATTATTTGACCGCATACACCTTCATCAGAAGGATTAAAATCAATATAGAGTCTCGATGACCCACCATTGTTCATACAGTCTGAAAAATGAATATACATACCCGGGAGAAGTCCCTCCGGATTTATCTTAGGGTCAACAGCCTCCTCATCATCTTGGTATTCTAAAAGATAGGAGATGTCTTCTTCTTCTTTTGAACTTTCGAGCATCTGCTGTGTAGACAGTAAATAATATGGATATTCTTCAACATCTGACCCTAAAATACAAACAGCAATTTTGCTTTTTCCATATTTCCGCCAGTATGTACCATCAATATTTTCAAGTAGACAGATTAGTGATTCTGGACAATTTGGATATTCTGACTTTAGCGTATCAATATCCTCTTTTGTAGCACCACAAGCTGTATTTAGTTCCTCGAGCTCATCTGTTGATAACTTTGCTCTCAAGCCGTTTAAAAATCGGTTTACCAAATCCATTATTTCGTCCTCCCAATAATAAAATATTAAAATTTATTCGTTAGCTATAGCCTAACAGTACAGAGGATTATTTCACTCTTCTCGTAAGCCTTATTACATCTCTTTGTTCGACCAATGTAAGCAGATAAACCCAATGTGATTATCGATAGGATAATTTTAGCATATTTCTCCTCCTTCAAATATGTCCGTTCATTTTCACTCTATTTTTTGAAGAAATTGAAAATTCTTTATATAGCTATCCTGCTCCATTAGTTGAAGAAGAATCCGTTCCGTAACTCTAAGTGATGAGCCTTTATCAATAAAGTTCCAGGTGCTACCCATCTCTATTTTCTGGTATCCCGTTTTTTTGTAAGTACATCTTATTTTGACGCACTATTCGTCCTACTTTTTTGATGTCTCAATACTCGAAAAAAAATCGAGTAGGAATGAATCCTACTCGATTTCATAAACTTTTATTAAGCTAAAACTTTCATAACGTCGCGGACAGCCTCTGCCGATTTATCTAAAGCTGCTTTTTCATTGTCTGTTAACTCAAGTTCAAAGATTTTTTCTATACCATTTGCACCTAATAATGTAGGAACACCTAGGTATAAATCATTGTAGCCATATTCGCCTTCTAAGTATGCAATAGATGGAAGTATACGTTTTTGGTCTTTAATGATAGCTTCCGCCATTTCAATAAGCGCCGCTGAAGGAGCATAATATGCAGAACCATTACCAAGAAGGTTAACGATTTCAGCGCCACCTTTACGTGTTCGGTCAACAATCTCTTCAAGACGAGCTGCTGGGATTAATGATTCTAATGGAATACCTCCAGCAAATGAGTAGCGAGTTAGTGGCACCATTGTATCACCATGCCCACCTAAAACAAAACCTGTGATGTCTTTTACTGAGATATTAAGTTCTTCAGCTACAAACGCACAGAAACGAGCCGTATCGAGTACACCTGATTGACCTATTACACGATTTTTTGGGAAACCAGTTTCTTTGAATACTGTGTAAGTCATTGCATCAACTGGGTTTGTAAGTACGAGGATTGTTGCATTTGGTGAATATTTAGCAATTTCCTTGGAAACAGCTTTCATCACATCTTGGTTAATTTGAACAAGATCGTCACGGCTCATACCTGGTTTACGAGCAACACCTGCAGTGATAATTACTACATCAGAATCTGCAGTATCCGCATAATTAGAAGTACCTTTAACATAAGAATCATAGCCTTGCACTGGTGCAGCTTCCCACATGTCTAGAGCTTTACCTTTTGTTGGGTTTTCAGCTTGAGGGATATCCACTAACACTACATCACCAAGTTCTTTTTGAGCTGCTAAAAATGCTGCAGTAGCGCCTGTAAAACCGCTACCGATTACTGAGATTTTTTTTCGTTTCAGAGACATTCGAATACGCTCCTTTAAATTAGGTTATTTAATCAATTATGCCTCGGCATAATTGCGTCAGGAATCGGCTTTGTGCAAGCACAAAGAAACTCCTTTTCGATTCCATGACATCCGCCGGAGGCTTCTTTCAGCGGGTGTTTAAACACCCGCTGAAAGAAATTAAAAGAGGGAGGAGAATAAATTCTCCTCCCTCGATTAAACAAGTTCATCATAAATATTTTATTAAGCTAAGTTCAATAGAAATTTACATTTCACCCTAATTATATCGGCAGAATATACTTCCACTTTAACTATAATTTCTATTTAAAATAGAAAATTATAGGTTTTTGATTAATTCAGTAGCGAATTCTGAACATTTTACTTCTTTAGCGCCGTCCATTAAACGAGCAAAGTCGTAAGTTACAACTTTAGAAGAGATTGTTTTCTCTACAGATTTAGTAACCATGTCAGCTGCTTCTTGCCATCCTAAGTGTTCAAGCATTAATACACCTGAAAGTAATACTGAAGATGGGTTTACTTTATCTTGACCAGCATATTTTGGAGCTGTACCGTGAGTAGCTTCGAAGATCGCATGTCCAGTTACATAGTTAATGTTTGCGCCTGGAGCGATACCGATACCACCAACTTGAGCAGCTAATGCGTCAGAGATATAGTCACCGTTTAAGTTCATTGTAGCAACTACGTCGAACTCAGTTGGACGAGTTAAGATTTGTTGTAAGAAGATATCAGCGATAGAATCTTTAACTAAGATTTTACCAGCTGCTAAAGCGTCAGTTTGTGCTTTGTTTGCTGCTTCTTCACCTTGTTCAGCTTTAATAGCATCATATTGGTTCCAAGTGAATGTTTGATCAGCAAATTCTTTTTCAGCTAATTCATAACCCCATTTTTTGAATCCACCTTCAGTGAATTTCATGATGTTACCTTTGTGTACTAAAGTAACAGATGGACGTTTATGTTTAATAGCGTATTCGATAGCAGAACGTACTAAACGCTCAGTACCTTCTTTAGATACAGGTTTTACACCGATACCAGAAGTTTCTGGGAAGCGGATTTGGTTAACACCAAATTCAGTTTGTAGGAAGTTGATGATTTTTTGTGCTTGTTCAGAGCCAGATTCGAATTCAATACCAGCATAGATGTCTTCTGTGTTTTCGCGGAAGATAACCATTTCAACGTCTTCTGGGCGTTTAACTGGAGAAGGTACTCCATCAAAGTGACGTACTGGACGTAAGCATACATATAGGTCAAGCTGTTGACGTAATGCTACGTTTAGAGAGCGGATACCACCACCGATTGGAGTAGTAAGAGGACCTTTGATTGCGATTAGGTATTCGTTAATTTTGTCTAAAGTTTCTTGTGGTAACCATTCACCAGTTTGGTTGAATGCTTTTTCACCAGCTAGAACTTCTAACCATTCGATTTTCTTTTCACCATTGTAAGCTTTTTCTACTGCTGCGTCGATTACGCGTGATGCTGCAGCCCAAATATCTGGACCAATTCCGTCACCTTCGATGAAAGGAATCACTGGATTGTTTGGTACATTAAGTACGCCATTTTCAACTACAATTTTGTTTGACATTGATGTTGCCTCCTAAATTCATAATCATAGGACTGTGTTTTCAGTAACACAGTCCCAAATATTCTAGCATATTTTCCGAATTAGCGCTCGCTGACTGGAACATATTTTTGCATGCCTGGTCCAACATACTCTGCACGTGGACGGATTAGGCGGTTGTTAGCATATTGCTCTAAAATATGAGCTACCCAACCAGAAGTACGTGATACTGCGAAAATTGGTGTGAATAGGTCATGATCAATACCTAAAGAATCATACACTGACGCAGAGAAGAAGTCTACGTTTGCAGGTAATTTCTTTTGTTCTACGATCATGTCATGGATTTTAACTGACATTTCATAAAGCTCTGGTTTACCAGTTAGCTCAGTTAATTTTTGTGACATTACACGTAAGTGTGGTGCACGTGGGTCGCCTTTGCGGTATACGCGGTGACCGAAGCCCATGATTTTTTCTTTGTTATCTAATTTATTTTGAATATAAGATTCAACGTTTTCAAGTGAGCCGATTTCAGTTAACATTTTCATAACTTGCTCATTTGCACCACCATGAAGTGGTCCTTTTAATGCACCGATAGCTGCAGTTACACCAGAATAAACATCTGATAATGTAGCTACACATACACGTGCTGTGAATGTAGATGCATTTAATTCGTGGTCAGCATGTAATACTAATGCTTTGTCGAATGCTTCAACTTCGATTGCTGCTGGTTCTTCACCTTTAAGCATGTATAAGAAGTTTGCTGCATATCCTAATTCTGGTTTTGGTGCAACTGGCTCTAAACCTTTACGAACACGCGCAAATGCAGTAACTACTGTTGCAATTTTAGCTTGTAGACGGATAGCTTTACGATAGTTAGCTTCTGTATCCATAACATCCGCCTCTTCATCGAATACACCAAGTAAAGATACTGCAGTACGTAGTGCAGCCATTGGATGTACAGTTGAAAGTGGGTATGATTTGAATTGGTCTACAATTGCTTGCGGAATAGACATGTTGTCTGCCAATTGTTGTTTTAATTCAGCTAGCTCGTCCGCTTTTGGTAAACGAGTATGCCATAATAAATAAATTACCTCTTCGAATGACGCATTCTCTGCTAAATCATCAATGTTGTAACCAACATATGTAAGTGTGTCATCGATAATTGAACTGATTTTAGATTCCGCTGCTACGATACCTTCTAAACCTTTAGTTGCTGACATAAATTATCGCTCCCTCATAATTATATTTTTTTAGTTGTAAATGCAGTTATTAGGTCACATTTACGTTTTTTGCTCATATGAACCATTAAGTAAATCGCTTACAATTGCTATTATAATCATTTTTGACAGCTTTGTGAATGAAAAACCTCCGAATAAAGAAAAAGGTGCACGAGCGATTATATATACGCCTGAAAGAGATTCTTTTTTACGTTTTAACATTAATTTATCATTTGAAATGGGGTGAATCTGTAAAAATGAGGAATATTAAATATTTTTCACACGAAAGAACTATGAGTGTTTTGTTTTTTATATTCTACTTGGTAATACTATGGTTCGTATTACCCGTATCTCTAGCGATTTTTTTGTCTTTTTCTACGTATCCTATCATAAAATTTCTTCATTCTTATTGTAGGATTACCTATTGGCTTGCAGCAATTATCGTGGAAGCACTTATTCTAACTTGCATTTTCTTACTCGTTATCATTTCTATAAACAGCATTATTCTTGTCTTCCCTGAAATCCGAGATACACTACAAAATTTCCCACTTTTCAACGAATATGAATCAATGTTTATCCAAGTTTTAAAGGAAAAATCGCTTTCTATTTTCGATTCAATCTTTTTATACATGGCTAATATTTTCCAACTATTCATGAAACATGTAATTGAAGTATTTATATTCCTTGTCGCTTACTATTTCGCCCTATTGGAAACTCGCAAATCCCGATATTGGTTTTTCCAATATGTGCCCAAAAAATTCCGCAATGAGTGGCAGTCACATTTTTCCAAAATTATGCAGTTGTTTCATTACTTTTTGTATGTGGAGTTTCAGCTGTTCACGATTACACTGCTCATTCTTTGTGCAGGATTCATGATTCTCCAATTTGAACAAGCCATCATCAAAGCCTTTATAGTAGCATTTGCAGACGTACTTCCGTTCTTTGGGATTGGCGTATTTCTTGTACCCATGAGCATTTATTTTTACTTAAAAGGCAATACCTTTTTATGTGTTGCTATTTTACTTTTGTATCTCTTTGTTCAATTAACAAGGCAGCTAGCTGAATCCATGCTTTGGTCAAACACATTACAATTACGGACTTTCCACACCTTTTTCATCAGTGCTGCCTCTATTTTATTATTTGGTTTTTACGGTATTTTACTTAGCCCCATATTTTTATTTTTGGCTGTTAAACTAAAGGAAAATGCTATTTTTGAACGATGATAAATTGACCTTTTTTCATTTTTTTCCGCATCCAAAAATAAAAGATTGGTTGGAACATTTTACGAGAAAAAGGTAGGAGCAATAATAAACCAACAAGGTCTGTTATAAAACCTGGTAATACTAGAAGTACACCACCACTGAAATTTAAAACTGTATCAACTAATGCTGGCCCTGGTGCCTCTCCACGTGCTATCGTATTTTTAACCTTTTGTACAGAATTCATACCTTTATTTTTCACTACATAAATACCTATAATACTCGTAGCGACTATAAGAAGTAATGTATTTAAAATACCAATATTTTGACCAATTACTATTAATAACGCCAACTCGGCTAATGCATAGACAATGAAACCAAGAAAAACTTTTCTCATTTTTTTCTCCTTTCTATCTAAAAAAGGTATACCTTTTATACGTTATTATAGCCCATTAAGTTTCATTAAAAAAACAATGGGTCCTATTTAAGGAGAAGGTGATGCTATTCTTAATTCTCCTTCCATGAGGGAAATGGAACAATTTTAATTTGGTTAAATATTGTTTAAACTAGGCAAAATCAGCTCGTCACCATAACGTGGGGTTGATTTCCGTTCCGGCTGGGCGCTTTCCTGGGGGCGTCCAGCCTTCACTCCAATCAACTTATACACACGACATACTTTTTAACAAAATGTCATCCCTAGATTTCGTTGAAAGACCGCAATTACTTCTTTACTATAAGAAAAGCTCTAGTGCAAATAGTTGCACTAGAGCTTTTTATTATAGATTAAAGAACACTTGCATGCCCTTTGTAAATTACACCCGTTTCAGCATCCATTGTAATTTCTTGACCGTGGCGAATTAAAGTAGTTGCTTCTTTTACTCCAACGATAACAGGGATACCAAGGCTTAGTCCTACAACTGCTGCATGACTTGTAAGCCCACCCTCTTCCGTAATCAGACCGATACAATTTTCAAGTGCTGGCATCATATCACGATCTGAACCAACCGTTACTATAATGCATCCGTCTGTGTCATAAGCTAGTGCCTCTGCTGCATTTTTAGCAACAACTGTTTTACCTACTACAGAAGCTTTACCGATTCCTTGACCACGAGCTAATAAATCGCCGATGATGTGTACCTTCATTAAGTTAGTAGTACCTGCTTCACCTACTGGTACACCTGCTGTAATGACAACTGCATCACCATGCGTTACAAATCCATGTTTCAAGCTTTCATCAACAGCTAGCTCTAAAATTTCATCTGTTGTCGTAACACGTTGACAAACAACTGGGAATACACCCCAAACTAGTGTTAATGCGTGAGCTGTATTGGCAGAACCCGTTACAGCGACAATCTGTACACCGGGGCGATATTTCGCAATCATTCTAGCCGTATTACCACTTTCTGTTGGCGCAAGTACTGCCTTTACGCCTAAGTTAATCGAAGTGTATGCTACTGCCTGAGAAATCGCCTCCGTCATATTTGCCTCTTTTTCACGACTACGTGTAGAGACGATTGCCTTATAGTCTAATGAATTTTCTGTACGCAGTGCGATTTTATTCATTGTTTGTACGGACTCTACTGGATAAAGCCCTGCTGCAGTTTCACCAGAAAGCATAATTGCATCTGTACCATCAATAATTGCGTTTGCTACATCACTAGCCTCTGCTCGTGTCGGACGTGGATTACGCTGCATCGAATCTAGCATTTGTGTAGCTGTAATAACTGGTTTACCTACTTGATTACATTTTAAAATTAATTTCTTTTGTACAAGTGGTACTTCTTCTGCTGGGATTTCTACACCGAGGTCACCACGTGCTACCATTAATCCATCTGAAACTAAGATGATTTCATCGATATTATCGACACCCTCTTGGTTTTCGATTTTCGGGATAATTTGAATGTGGCTACCGCCATTTTGTTCAAGTAATTCTCGGATTTCTAGTACATCCTTTGCTCGACGAACGAACGAGGCTGCAATAAAGTCAACACCTTGCTTACTACCGAATAGAATGTCCTGTGCATCTTTTTCTGTAATTCCAGGAAGTTGTACAGAAACACCTGGAACGTTAACACCCTTTTTATTTTTTAAGACACCTGCATTTTCTACAATCGTATGAATAAGACCTTTTTCCATATCTTTTGCTAATACGCGTAGTTGAATTAGTCCATCATCTAATAAAATAATGGAGTTTTGTTCAACGTCTTCGATTAAATGATCATACGTTACAGAGAAGCTTGACTCCGTTCCTTCCACTTCAGTCATTGAAATATCAATGACTTGCCCTGCTGCTAAATGCAATTCTCCGTTTTTCATATTGTGTGTACGAATTTCAGGGCCTTTTGTGTCGAGTAAAATCCCAACTGGTTTCCCTAATTTTTGTGCTACTTCGCGAATTAAATTAATACGTACTTCATGCTCCTCATGGGAACCATGCGAAAAGTTTAAGCGGGCAACATTCATACCTGCTTCAATTAGTTTCTCTAAAATTTCTGGTGACTCACTTGCTGGACCAATTGTACATACGATTTTTGTTTTTCTCATTTTCTGCCCACTCCGTTTTTATAACAAATTATATTGATAGTTCTTTCATTAAAGTATATAAGCTTACATCTGCCTCATGATTTTTTTCGAAAGCCTCAGGCATATCATAGTCAATCACTTGATGATTACGGATACCTACCGCCCTGCCAGACTTCCCTTCCATTAGCAATTCAACTGCATGTGCACCGAATTGACTCGCTAGAACACGATCACGCGCAGTAGGTGAACCACCACGTTGGATATGTCCAAGAACAGAAACACGCGTTTCTTTTCCTGTTTTTTCATATAATAGCTTTGCCAATTCGTTACCAGACATGACACCCTCAGCGACGATAATAATGCTATGCTTTTTCCCACGAGCTGCACCACGGTCTAAGCGTGCCACAATATCATCCAAATTATAATCTTCTTCTGGAATTAAAACTGTTTCAGCTCCAGCTGCAAGACCTGCCCATAAAGCAATGTCCCCTGCATCTCGCCCCATCACCTCAACGATAAAGGAATTTTCATGGGAAGTTGCTGTATCGCGGATTTTATCAATGGATTCCACAACCGTATTTAGTGCAGTATCGAATCCTATCGTATACTCGGTTCCTGGTACGTCGTTATCAATTGTTCCTGGTACGCCAACAACAGGAAAGCCTTTTTTCACTAAATCCATAGCTCCACGGTAAGAACCATCACCGCCAATAACGACTAGTCCTTCAATGCCAGCTTCACGCATATTGTCAATGCCTCGCTGCTGAACAGCGCCTTCTTTAAATTCGGGACATCTTGCAGAATTTAAATGTGTACCACCACGTTGAATAATGCCACCTACTGAACCTAAATCAAGATTTTCCATACTTCCTTTTATTAAGCCATCATAGCCGTGCTTAATTCCGACAACATCAATTCCATGATATGCTGCCTTACGAACGACTGCACGAATAGCTGCATTCATTCCTGGCGCATCTCCACCACTTGTTAATACCGCAATTTTTTTCATTGTCGAACCTCCTGCAGATACTATTATTATTCACATTAACATGAAAAAACAAACTATGTAAGGGCTCTGAGGCTACAAAAACATAACTTTTACATAAAAAATAAAAAGAATGCGCTTTCACACACTCTTTCTATTTAAAAATATCTGGAATTTAACATTTTTCCCAAAGTTTCGGACGATATTTTTCGCACTATTTATTCTTCCATCATTAGGCTATTAATTTATTGAGGAAACAATTTTTATCTCTTTACGAGCAAATTCACATGTCCAAAAACCTAAAAATGAATTTAAGCTTCTGCATATTGTCCAATCTTTCTGAATTTCTCATAACGGTCTTCAATTAATTGTTCGCCATTTAAAGAATTTAATGCTTTTAGTGTGTCGCTTATACATTCTTTTATAGAAAGTGCTTGCTTCGCTACATTGCGATGAGCTCCACCTGTTATTTCAGGGATAATTCCATCGATAACGCCAAGCTCTTTTAAGTCAGGTGCTGTTATACGCATCGCTTCTGCCGCTTGCTTTCCTAGGCTACCATCACGCCATAAAATCGATGCAGCCCCTTCTGGAGAGATAACCGAATACGTTGAGTTTTCTAACATAAAGACACGATTCGCTACACCTAATGCAATGGCACCTCCACTACCGCCTTCTCCAATAACAATAGAAATAACTGGCACTGTTAAACCCGCCATTTCGACGAGATTTCTGGCAATCGCTTCACTTTGACCACGTTCCTCAGCAGCCTTACCGGGATAAGCACCTTTCGTATCAATAAAACAAATAATTGGTCGCTTAAATTTCTCAGCCTGCTTCATTAAACGTAGTGCCTTACGATATCCTTCTGGATGTGGCATACCAAAATTCCTACGAATATTTTCTTTTGTGGATTTTCCTCGCTGGTGTCCAACAATTGTTACTGGCTGACCTTCAAAAAGAGCAATTCCTCCAAGAATAGCCGCATCATCACCAAACGTACGATCACCATGTAACTCAATAAAGTTTTCACACATAGCTTCTATATATTGTAAAGTTGTTGGTCGTTCTGGATGTCTAGCAACCTGTACACGATCCCACGGCTTCATATTGGCATAAATAGATTGTTCTAGCTGTGTTAGGCGTGTTTCAAGCTTTTCGATTTCGCCTGTCATATCTACATCTGCCTCGGTAGCAATCGTTTTTAACTCATCAATTTTTTCACGTAATTGTACTACTGGTTCTTCAAAAGCTAAATTTTTAGACATGTTGCACGCCGCCTTTCGTATGCATTTTTACAAGCACTGCTACTTGGTTTCGTAAATCTTTTCGATGGAAGATTGCATCAAGCTGACCATGCGCTAATAAAAATTCCGCTGTTTGGAAATCACTTGGCAGTTTTTCTCTTACTGTTTCTTCAATGACACGGCGACCAGCAAAGCCAATCAACGCTTGTGGTTCCGCAATATTAATATCTCCAACAGAAGCAAAACTTGCAGAAACGCCACCTGTTGTAGGATGCGTCAAGATAGAAATAAACAATAGTCCTTCATCGTTATGACGTTTTAATGCCACACTTGTTTTTGCCATTTGCATTAATGATAGAATGCCTTCTTGCATGCGCGCTCCACCACTAGCAGTAAAGATAATAAACGGTACACGTAATTCAGTAGCTTTTTCAACGGCAAGTGTGATTTTTTCTCCTACAACTGACCCCATTGAGCCCATACGGAAATGAGAATCCATAATTGCTACAACAATTTCTTCTCCATCCAGAGTACCTAATCCAGTCAGTACAGCTTCGTTCAATCCCGTTTTTTGTTGATCCGCTGAAATTTTTTCTACATAAGCCGGGAAATTCAGTGGATTACTCGTTTGTAAATGATCATCCATTGAAACAAATGATCCTTCATCTAAAAAATCTGCTACACGCTCCTGTGCAGTCATTTTGAAATGATGATCACATTTTGTACATACTTTATGATTTTTTTCTAATTCCTTCGTTAACTGAATATGACGGCATTCTGGACATTTTGTCATGAGTCCTTCTGGAAATCCCTTTTCTTGACCGTCCTCTTTCTTTTTGCTAAATATGCTGCGAATTGCCATGTTTGACTCCCCCTTTGTTGTCTAATTACTTCGTAAAGTCTTCATCCACTGCTCGTAAGCTTGTAATGCTTCTTTTTCATAGCCAAGCTGCATCGATTTCAACATAGTTTGAATGATTATTTTTTCTTCTTCTGTTGAGTTTCGATTTAAACGGTCACCATCATAAGCTGCTAGCTGAAACCAGACTTTTAGTGAAAGACGATTTCCCGCTGTGATGATTATTTCTCGTAATACATCTCGACAATTAATCGTATCTTCTATCTCTAGCTTTACAAAAAAACTGTCCCACACCGATAGTGTTCGCAGAGTCCCTGTACAACTTATTACGCGAATGGCTTCCTTTTCATGAATTTGTCGCGTTAATTCGACATCCTTTTTTGATTTTTCATCTTCTAATATAAACATCGACAGTATTTCTACGAGCTGATGCTTATGTGTGGAAGCTAGGAACGTACCTCCCCCATGTTTCGTTTCAATAAGACCTAACAATTCTAAGCTTCGCAATGCCTCTCTCACGGAGGATCGCCCGACACCTAGACGCTCTGAAAGGACTCGTTCAGAAGGTAGTTTTTCTCCAGCCTGTATTTCTTCCATTTTAATAAGTTGTCGTAATTGTTGGACGATATCTAAAAACACTTTCTTTTGCTCAGTTTTTTTATCCATACGATCAACTCTCCTTACTATCAATTTCGCCTTGGCAAATTTGCGTTCGTATTTTGAATTGTGCCAAGGCCTGCACGAGGGCCGACACGATGTCGGTCATTTCGGTAATGCCACAAGACGTGGCGTTCTTAGACTGAGTTCCTCTATTTCAGTAGAAGTTTGGACACTCACTGAAAAGAAATCACATCCGCAATTCATCTCGTCACCTACAAAGGTGAGAGGCTAATACAGAATGAAGATAAAAAGTGGTCTGGCCACTTTTAAACATTGACTATAGCTTACAAAATAACTGTTAAAAAGTAAAGAAAAAACTGCATAAAAAATGTATGCAGTTTCTAAAATTTTCTTCAATTTCATATTCTTTTCGTCGCTTGCGCATGTTTTACTTTCACTTGAGGTTTACCAAAGCGCCTTTCAAGTGTTCCCTCAATGTAAAGCAATTCATCTTCAAGTAACAGCTCTTGAACAAGATGAAAAACCTGTGGGAATAAAGTTACAGATACCGTTCCAAACTCATCCTGAAGCTGAACAAAGGCCATTTGTTCACCTTTTTTTGTGCGTATTTTTTTTACTTCTTCTATCATGCCAATCATTTTTACATACGTTCCGTCACGCGCTTGTTTTAACTCTCGGCACGTACTATTTACTTCATTCCAAAAAGCTCTTTCCTCTGTGACCGGATGGGCTGATATATAAAAACCAAGACTTTCCTTTTCATGTAGCAATTTTTCCTTTTGTGGCATCGCTTCCACTTCCATATACTTTGGCTTACCAAAGCTAAAGGTAGTAGTCGATTCAATATCAATATCCTCAGTTGGTCTTAGCAGTTCTGCATGCTTCAAAGCTGCCTCCAATGTCGCTATCAGTACCGCACGATCTTTATCTAAATAATCGAGAGCCCCTGCGAAAATTAAAGATTCCATTACTTTTGGTTTAAAATGCTGTGCACTTAAGGCAACTGCCAAGTCAAACAAATTATCCAATGCTTCTGGCTTCTCTTGGCGTAAGGCGTATACTTTTTCTATAAATGTATAGGGAACACCCTTTATTCCGGATAAGCTATAGCGAATTCCATCCTTCTCAACAGTAAAAAATTTTGTACTTTGTTTTAATGATGGCGGGTAAAACGAAATCCCTTTCTCTTTTGCCTCATTCTCAAGTTGCAGAATTTTTTCCACATTTCCTGTTGCATTTGATAATAACGCAGTATAAAAACTTTGCGGGAAATGTGCCTTTAAATAGGCCATTTGATAGGAAATAACGCTATATGCGACAGCATGGCTTTTAGGGAAACCATAGTCTGCAAAGCGTACAATTAATGCATACACTTCTTCCGCCACATGGACGTCAAAGCCTTGCTTCATCGCTCCATCTACAAATGCGGTACGTTGCGCCTCTAATACTTGGCGATTTTTCTTACTTACCGCTCGACGCAATAAATCTGCTTGTCCCATCGTAAATCCAGCCATCACCGAGGCAATTTTCATGATTTGTTCTTGATAAACTATGACACCAAATGTCTCTCGTAAAATGGGCTCTAATGCTGGATGGGGCATAGTAACCGATTCCCTTCCTGCTTTCCGTCTAGCATACATAGGAATAAAATCCATTGGGCCAGGGCGATACAATGCATTGACTGCTACTATATCTAAAAAATGGGTTGGTTGAATATCACGTAAAGCTTGCTTCATACCTTCCGATTCTAATTGAAAAATCCCTAATGTATCTCCCATTTGAAGAAGTTTAAATGTTTTTTCATCTTGCATCGGTATAAGATCAAACTCTATCCAAGGACCACCGGCTTTATAAATTGACCAACGTACTTGCTCTAAAATTGTCAGGTTGCGCAATCCTAAAAAATCCATTTTGACAAGTCCACAGGCTTCTACATCTCCCATCGGCCATTGCGTACAATATATTCCATCATGCCCTTCTTCAATCGGTATCGTATTAACTAATGGTGAAGGTGACAGTACAATTCCTGCCGCATGAGTGGAAGAATTTCTTGGTACCCCCTCTAGTTTTAACGCCACCTCAAACCAGCGACGATGGTTTTCATCCTCAGCTAACCAACCTTGTAAGCCTTGTGATTCGTCCACTGCTTTTTGCAATGTTATTCCTGGTTTATTTGGAATCATTTTCGAGATTTTCTCCAACGTTTCAGCGTCAAAACCAAAAACACGCGCAACATCTCTAGCAACTGCCTTTGCAGACAAAGTGCCAAACGTAATAATTTGCGCCACATTTGCCTTTCCATATTTCTGAGCGACATAGTGGATTACTTTTTGTCTTTTACTGTCGACAAAGTCGATATCGATATCTGGCAGTGTAACACGTTCTGGGTTTAAAAATCGTTCAAATAATAAGCCGTAAACTAATGGATCTACTTGCGTAATTGATAAGCTATAAGCTACAAGAGAACTTGCTGATGAACCACGACCAGGACCTGTTAAAATTCGATTTTCTTTAGCAAAGTGCATAAAATCTGCAACAATTAAAAAATAATCCGCAAAGCCCATTGAACAAATAATTTCAAGCTCGTATTGAAGTCGCTCCTGATACACTTTAGGAATCTCTGTTTGCTTTAAACGTTCTGCCAATCCTGCAAAAGTCTCTTTGACAAGCAAGCTTTCGGCTGTTTCACCTGTTGGCACAGGAAATTTTGGCATTTGTACGTGCATTTCAGGAATTTCCGCCGTACAGCTAGCTAGCATCGTTGCACTAGACTCAAGCCATTCTGGATGATCAGCAAACCAACTTCGCCATTCCTCTTCCGTTGGAGCGAAATAACCTTGTAAATGAGCTGATAGCATTGTACCGGTAAGCTTTTCACCTGAATCTATCGCTCTTGCAACCTCAAAGGCAAAATGATCTTCTGGACGTAAAAAATAACAGCTCTGGGAGGCAACCAGCGTTATATTCATAGTTTCACACCATGCTACAAAAGTTTCTTCTTTTTCGACTATCATTCCTGCTGGTCTTGCTATACCCATAAATAAATACTTGCCAAATACCCCGTTTAAAGCACTTGCTACTTCTGTCCAATCCTCAATTTCTACTAAATCATCCGAAGAAAGTAATGCCACACAGCCCGTCGCATATCCTTCAAGCCATTTCCACGGGAGTGCATCATCCTCCCTAATCGAAACTGCACTACTAATCTTTAAAAGATGCTGGTAGCCTTCTTGCGTCTGAGCATACAACACAAGTGGAACCTTTCTATCTTGCCACTGTACGTTTATCGAGAGCCCTAATACAGCATGAATACTCGCTTGCTGCAATGCTTTACAAAAAGGCAAAAGCCCGTACAATTTTGAATTGACGATTGCACAGGCGTGAGTATTTTGCTCTTGTAAAAAAGGGATCAATTGTTCAAGCCGAATCGTACTTTTCAATAAATCCGCACTCGTATGCATTTTCGTGTATACATGTGTCAAATGAATCCCTTCCTTTCTAGGTATTTAAAAATGTTTATTGATACGCCTTACAAATTTCCTGTAATCTCGTTATAACACACTCTGCTTCTTCCCATGAGTAAGCTGTAGCCCCTGAAGCGAGCGGATGTCCGCCACCATTAAATTCCTTCGCCAAAGTGTTAATAATAGGGCCTTTTGAGCGTAAACGCACACGAATCTGATCGACCTCTTCAATGAAGACCACCCATGCACAAATACCTTTCACACTTCCAAGACAACCAACTAACAGGGACGCCTCTGACGGCACAACATTGAATTCTGCCAGCAATTCCTTTGTCAGCTTGATATGTGCTGCTCCGTACTCATCCATTTTGAAATTTTGATAAATATAACCCTGTAAATTTAATAGCTTTTGATCCATTTCATACATTCCATCGAAAATTTGATTTCGATCAAAATTATATGCAATAAGCTCCCCTGCAGTTTTAAACGTTTTTACAGTCGTGCTAGGGAATTGGAAACGTCCTGTATCCCCTACAATACCAGCAAATAATAATCGTGCTGAAGCATCAGGTAGAATCCAGTTTGCTACTTGTTTCCCTTCCTCAAAAAGCTCATAAATCATTTCACTACAAGAGCTCGCATTTGTATCTACCCATAGTAAATCACCATACACATCATCATTTGGATGATGATCTATTTTAATGATCATTTTACCTTTTATATAGCGTTGATCGTCCACACGTTCAGTATTTGCCGTATCTGTCACAATAACTAAAGCATTGTCGTAAATTTCATCTGTAATGTCATCTGGATTTGCTAAAAATGATAATGACTCATCATGCTCACCTACAGCAAAAACTTTCTTTTCCGGATAATTTGCTAAAATAAGCTCTTTCAAGCCTTGCTGAGATCCATAAGCGTCTGGATCTGGACGCACATGGCGATGAATAATGATTGTTTCATATGAAGCAATTGTGTCGATGATTTGTCTTTTCAAATTAATTTCCCCCAAATTGATAGTAATAACCGTTAGCATTTTTCTTCAATAATCGTTACAATAATGACTAGTTATGCTAGGAGGTTTACTATGCTCAATTTAATATTTGTGTTTGCAATAATCATATCATTTGTGTTTTATTTTTATTTTAAAACAAAACAGTTTCGTTCTTCATTACCAATTGCTAAAAATTGGTACAAAAGCAAAGCTAATGTAAGTTTCGGTACATTTATTCTGTTATTCGGTTTAAACCAAGCCTATTTATTCCCTGGGTTATATACATTTATTATTGTAGCAATTCTTGTCGTTTTAGGCATCTTTGTTATTATTGAAAATATTAAAAGGGTTCGTCACTACGGTCAATTTGTTGACGAAGAGTACCGTATTAACCAATAAATAATCAATTATGCCTCGGCATAATTCCGATTCCGTGACATCCGCCGGAGGCTTTCACTTCTTTCAGCGGGTGTTTGGACACCCGCTGAAAGAAGTGAAAGGGATGGTCTAGGGTAAATGCTAGACCATCCCTTTTTCTGTTTTCTTAACGTTCCAGTAGTTGGAACATCATCATTGCCTTCCCAACAAGCATTTGTTGATTAAACACTTCGAAGTCCATTTTCACAAACTTACGACTCATGTCTAATATTCGAGGCTTTACAGTAAGTGTGCTTTCCATTTGCACAGGCTTGATGAAATAAATCGTCATGTTTTCGGCAACTGCATCCCCACGTTTACGGCGCTTTAATGAGAATGAACCAACTTCCGCTAACAAAGTTGTAAATGCTCCATAAGAAATTGCCCCATATTGATTTGTCATTTGAGGAGTTACTTTAAATTCTACGATTAAATCTTCATCGCCAAGCACCTTCATCTCATTTTTCACTAAATCATCAATCGTTTCACCATGTTGAGGTTGTCTTTGAGCAAGCTGAAGCGCTTTCAGTACATCTTGTCGACTAATTACACCTTGCAAAATATTATCATCATCGACAATTGGTAACAGGTCAATCCCTTCCCAAATCATACGATGTCCGGCAGAAGCAACACTCATTTTCATCGATCCAGCAATCGGATTTTTTGTCATAACCTTTTCAATAAGCTCGTTTTCTTCGCGACCAATAACGTCTTTTACTGTAATCATCCCAACAAGCTTATTGTTTGCTGTCAAAACAGGAAATGCACCATGAGTTGTTCGTTCATTTAACTTATGGAAATGTTGAATTGTTTCATCATTTCGAAGAACAGAAGTATCCGTCATTGGCACAAAAATATCTTCAATAAATAAAATATCTTTTTTGATTAGTTGGTCATAAATTGCACGGTTAATCATTGTTGCCACAGTAAAGGTATCATAGCTTGTTGAAATGATCGGTAAGTCCAGGGAATCTGCAAGTAACTTGTTTTCCTCGGTTGTATCAAAGCCCCCTGTAATTAAAACAGCTGCACCAGCTCGAAGTGCATTTTCATGTGCTTTAAAACGGTTACCAACGATGAGCAAGCTTCCTGCATCTGTATAACGCATCATATCTTCTAATTGCATGGCACCAATAACAAATTTCGTTAACGTTTTATGTAGACCTGTTTTCCCACCTAAAACTTGGCCGTCTACAATATTAACGATTTCTGCGAAGGTTAATCGTTCAATATTTTCTTTCTTTTTCTTCTCAATACGAATTGTTCCAACACGTTCAATAGAGCTTACTAAACGGCGATTTTCCGCTTCTTTAATAGCGCGGTATGCCGTTCCTTCACTCACCTGCATTTCTTTTGCAATTTGACGTACTGAAATTTTATCACCCACGGGTAATGATTCGATGTATTGTAAAATTCTCTCATGTTTTGTAGACAAAATATCACCTATTTCTCAATCATCAATTCTGCTCTTAGTGTACCATATTTTTTATTAAAATATTTAATATAAAGTGATGAATTTGTTTTACTTTTCCCATCGTTTCAACTACGCACGTGGTGCCAAATCATATAGTACAGCAGTGTCACTGATTAGGAACAGTTTACTTTTTCACCCGCTTTTAAAATTTGAACCTCTGCATTTTGCACTAAATCTGCAAAATTTTGTGGATCCTGCTCGATTGGAGGGAATGTATTGTAATGAACTGGTACGACAATTTTCGGCTTCAAAAATGACACTGCACAAGCCGCATCTTCTGGACCCATCGTGAAATTATCACCAATTGGTAAAAATGCAATGTCAATAGGATGGCGTTCTCCAATTAATTTCATATCACTAAACAAAGCTGTATCCCCTGCATGATAAATTGTTAATCCTTCGATAAATAATAAAATTCCAGCAGGCATTCCCATATAAATAATTTCGTTATTTTCAGTTACATACGACGAACCATGGAAGGCTTGAGTAAATTTCACTTTACCAAAATCAAATTCCTTGGCTCCCCCGATATGCATTGGGTGCGTTTTCACTCCTTGCCAAGAAATCCAATTGGCTAGCTCATTTGGCGCAATAACAAGTGCATCTTTTTTCTTTGCAAGCTCCACTGTATCACCGACATGATCATTATGGCCATGTGTAAGTAAGATTATATCCGGTACTTCCTCAGTAACCTTTAAATCTGTTTGCCCATTCCCATTAATGAATGGATCTATCAAGATTGTTTTCCCATTTGATTGAATTTTGACAACAGAATGTCCATGATAACTAATTTCCATCTAAGTTTCCTCCCTGCGGTACATATTGTTCTACATCATTTTTATTCGCTATCCATGCGATTTTTCCCTTTTTTTGATATGCTTGTACAGAGAATAATAGATCCTTTCCCAACAAAGCTATACCTTGTGGGGAGACAATTATTCATTCGTACAAAAATGAAGCATCGAATTAGAGTTATAGATCGCTCAAAAGTCGAAGCCTCATCCTGGTTAGGCTATTAGTTTAGCCAAGCACATGGAAATTTTTTCAGTGCAATAAGAGGAGGAACTGTTTATGTCAAAGGTTAAAGGAATTCAAAACTATTTACAACAAAACCAAATTGATGCCGCTTTCGTAACGACACCAGACAATGTTTTTTACGTTTCAGGCTTTAAAAGTGATCCACATGAGAGATTACTAGGCGTGATGATTTTTAAAGAGGCAGAACCTTTTTTAATTTGTCCAAAAATGGAGATCCCAGATGCGAAGGATGCGGGTTGGTCTTTTGAAGTCATCGGCCACCAAGATACTGAAAATTCTATGGAAGTTCTTGCGCAAGCGATAAAAGCTCGTAATGTTAACCCACAAACGTTTGCTATTGAAAAAGGTCAACTCATTGTAGAGCGTTTAGAAGCCCTACAACAATCATTTCCGCAGGCAAGTTTTGTCCGTCTCGATGAAAAAATCAATGCTATGCGCGTCATTAAAGAGGAAAATGAATTAGAAAAATTACGTAAAGCTGCAGCATTAGCTGACTATGCCATTGAAATCGGCTGTAAAGAAATCGCTGAAGGCAAAACAGAAATGGAAATCTTAACAGCGGTAGAAAGTGCTATTCAGGATAAAGGCTGCAAGATGTCCTTTGAGACAATGGTATTGAGCGGTCCAAAAACTGCCTCTCCACACGGTAAACCAGGTGCTCGAAAAATAGAAAAAGGCGATATGATCTTATTTGACCTTGGCGTAATTTACGACGGTTATTGTTCTGACATTACACGTACGGTTGCCTTTGGTGATCCTAGTGAGGCACAAAAGGAAATCTACAACACAGTACTATCTGCTAACACAAATGCAATTGCAGCAGTGAAACCAGGTGTTCGTGCAATGGATTTAGATAAAATCGCTCGTGATACTATTTCTGAAGCAGGCTATGGCGAATATTTCACACACCGACTTGGTCATGGACTCGGCATTTCTGTACATGAATTCCCATCTGTTACAGGAGCAAATGAAATGACTATGGAAGAAGGCATGGTCTTCACAATTGAACCAGGTATCTATAAATCTGATGTGACTGGTGTCCGTATTGAAGATGATGTAGTCGTAACAAAAGACGGGGTAGAAGTACTAACAAAATTCCCAAAAGATTTGATTGTACTATAATTGAAAATATTTACTCAGATAAAGTGAAACTTTAATCAGTGGGGATTTTCTAAGTTAAATTACTGCCCATTAATGCGGGATAAAAAGGAAGCAACCATTATAGCAATGGTGCTTCCTTTTGTTATGTCATTTATTATTTTTCCAAATAATCAAGAGTTGCCTGTCCTAAAACATTTGCAGCAATGCGGAGCGAGCGTTCATCAATATCAAATTTAGGATGGTGATGAGGATATACCTCCGTCCAAGAAGGATTTTGTGCACCTACAAAGAAGAATGCACCTGGTTTTTCTTCTAAATAGTAAGCAAAATCTTCTCCCCCCATCGTAGGATCGACAATTTCAACATCTTCGACAATAGATACCTTTTCGGCTGCCTTGATAACATGCTCTGTTTCTGCTGGATGATTCACAACAGGTGGATAGCCTCTACGGTATTCATATTCATACTCAGCCTTTGTTAAATAGCAAGTAGCTATTAGTACTTCTTCAATTTCTTGTTCAAGGAGATCACGTTCTTCGTTATGGAATGTACGAACCGTTCCTTTCATATACACTTTATCTGCTATAACATTAAATGGGTTGAGTGCCTCAATATGTCCAATTGACACTACAGCTGGGCGTAGCGGATTTACTCGGCGTGCTACAAGCTGTTGTAAATTCGTAATAAATTGTGCAGCTAGTACAATCGAATCTTTCGTTTCATTTGGAGTAGAGCCATGCCCACCCTTCCCTTTGATTGTAATATCAATAGAATCTGCCGCAGCCATAAATGGTCCAGATGCAATTTGCACTTTACCAAGTTCTGCTGGAGCCCATAAATGCGTCCCGAAAATAACATCAACACCTTCTAGACAGCCATCCTCAATCATAGACTTTGCTCCACCCGGCGCTAATTCTTCTGCGTGTTGATGGATGAAAACAATCGTTCCTGCTAAATCTGCTTGCATTTTGTTTAATGCCTTCGCTAATACAAGTAGTGTTGCTGTATGACCATCATGCCCACAAGCGTGCATTCGACCCTTGATTTTAGATTGGAATGGTAGCCCAGTCTCTTCCGTAATTGCTAATGCATCGAAATCTGCCCGAAGTGCCACTGTTTTACCTGGTTTGTCCCCAATAAGCTTTGCGACAACGCCATTACCCCCTACGCCTTCTCGCACCTCATGTCCTAATGCACGATGAAACGCGGCAATTGTTTTAGGGGTTTCTACCTCTTCAAAAGAAAGCTCTGGATTTTCATGAAAATGACGACGCAGTGTAATCATTTCCTCCTCAAATTGTTCAAGTAATGTTGAAAGTTGTACCTGTTGTGCAATCATTCAAACCCCTCCTATTATTATCAATTATGCCTTGTCCTAATTGCATCACTCAGTCGTTGCCACAGGACGTGGCGTTCTTAGAGTGAGTTCCTCTATTTCAGCAAATGTCTTTTGTACCGAAAGCGTAGCGACAGGTACAGGTGTTTGGACACCAGCTGAAAAGTAACTTAAATCCGCATTCATCTCACCACCTATAGAGGTGGGATTCTGTTACTTAATGAATATTAATGTAATCTCCTGGTCCAAGTGGTAATCCCAATAAGAACCAAATGGCAAATAATATAATCCAACCAATCGCAAAGAATATAGTATATGGGAATAACGCCGAAATTAGCGTTCCGATTCCGATATTTTTATCGTAACGTCTTGCAAATGCTAATAAAATAGCAAAATATGCAAGCATCGGTGTAATAGGATTTGTAATCGAATCTCCTACCCGATACGCTACTTGTGTAACTGCTGGTGAATAATCAAGATACATAAACATAGGTACAAAAATCGGCGCTAATAATGCCCATTTTGCAGAGGCACTCGCAATCAGTAAATTAACGAATGCACAGATCACAACAAATCCAATAATCATTGGTAAACCTGTGAAATTCAATGCCTGTAAAAATTCTGCTCCTTTAATTGCAACAATTGAGCCAATATTACTCCAGTTGAAGTAAGCAATCATTTGAGAAGCAACAAATGCAAGTACGATAAAAGATGACATATCTGCAATTGATTTAAATATTTTTTCTGCTACATCCTTGTCACTCTTCACCTCTTTTGCTGCAATACCATATGCCAACGCTGGTAATAGGAAAAAGAACAGCATAATTGGTACAATACCCGTCATAAATGGTGAATTTAAAAAGCCGCCTGTTTCAGGATCTCGTAGTAGACCGTTTGATGGTATAACTGTATATGCAATAATCGCAGAATATATAATAGCAACAATCGCTGCCCACCTTAAACCACGCAACTCTAGCGGTGTTAATGGTTCGAGTACGCTAATTTCTCCTTTATAATCGCCAAAGCGGGGTTCTGTAAACTTTTTTGTCACCCATGTACCGATAAATATTAAAACAAATGTTGAAGCAATTAAGAAATAGTAGTTCATTGTAGCGCGACCTGTATAGTCTGGATCTACAATACGAGCAGCGGATTCTGTAATACCTAATAATAATACATCGAGTGAACTAATTAATAAATTTGCACTAAAGCCACCAGCAACAGCCGCATACGTCACAATTAAACCTACTAAAGGGTTACGTCCTATACTCATAAAAATAAGTGCCGCCACTGGAGGTAAAATAATGAAAGCCGCATCTGCAGCCAAATTGCCCACTAAACCTGTCAAAATAATCACTGGTACAATCAATTTTTGTGGTGCGCTCATAACAGTCTTTTTCATAATCGCAGAAATCAGACCTGTCTGTTCCGCCAAACCAATTCCAATCATTGACACAATAACTAAGCCAAGTGGCGGAAATCCTGTGAAATTACTTTGCATTTGTGTAACGATTAAAATTAAACCCTCTCGACTCAATAAATTAACGACCTCTATCGTTTCATTCGTTCCAGGTTTTACAGCCGAAATACCCATTGCATCTAATACCCAAGATAAGATGAGTACTAATAATGCCATAATAACAAATAATGTAATTGGATCCGGCAATTTATTACCAGTACGTTCAATTATGTCGAGCATCTTATTGACAAACGATTTTTTTTGAGTTATTTCATGTTGCATACATATTTCATCCTCTTTTACTTTCAATAATTCATCTAAAACATAGACTAATTTAAATATTCTGATTTTTTATGTACCAAAAGATTCACTATAAGTTCTTTAAAAAACAAAAGGAATGCAATCTATTAGTATTGGAATATTATATTGAAATTAATAAGGGAGCGTATCATATTGAACTGCTCCCTTATTTACATTTATTGAATTAATTCATCAACATTTACATATGGCAAACCTTGAGAATCTGCAACAGCCTTGTAAACAAGATGTCCATCTATAGTATTAACACCTTGTTTCAGTGCAGCGTTTTCAACACATGCTTGTCTATAACCCTTGTTTGCAATTTGAAGTGCATAAGGAATTGTATTATTTGTTAAAGCAATTGTTGATGTACGTGGTACAGCTCCTGGCATATTTGCTACTGCATAATGCACAACGCCATGTTTTACATAAGTTGGATCATCATGTGTCGTCACTCGATCGGATGTCTCGAAAATACCGCCTTGGTCAATAGCAATATCGACTACTACTGAGCCAGGTTGCATTGACTGAATCATTTCCTCAGAAACTAGCTTTGGTGCTTTAGCTCCAGGAATTAAAACGGCTCCAACTACTAAATCTGAGTTTTTCACTGATTCTGCAATATTATAAGGATTGGACATTAATGTTTGAACATCACGGCCAAATAAATCTTCTAATTGACGTAAACGCTCTGGGCTTAAATCAATAACCGTTACATCAGCACCCATTCCGACAGCTATTTTCGCCGCATTTGTTCCAGCTATACCCCCACCAATCACTGTAACTTTACCGCGTGGTACACCTGATACGCCGCCTAGTAAAATACCTTTACCTTCATGATTTTTCTCTAAGAATTGCGCACCAATTTGCGTTGCCATTTTACCAGCAACTTCACTCATTGGTGTTAAAAGTGGTAATGAACCATTCGCTAATTGTACTGTTTCATATGCAATGCCTACAACTTTTTTATTTAAAAGTGCCTTCGTTAATTCAAGCTCTGGCGCTAAATGTAAATAAGTAAATAAGATTTGACCTTCATAGAAATAATCATATTCTGATGCTACAGGTTCCTTTACTTTCATGATCATTTCTTGCGCCCATGCTTCTTTTGCCGTATCCACAATATGAGCGCCTGCAGCAAGGTAGTCTGCATCTGTAAAGCTTGAGCCTAAACCTGCTCCAGTTTCAATGTACACTTCATGACCTGAATTTGTTAATGTAACAACCCCTGCTGGTGTCATGGCTACACGATTTTCATTGTTTTTAATCTCTTTTGGAATACCAATCTTCATCTTCCCTATCCCCTTCCATTACCTAAAAAATAAGCACATTTTGTTACATACACTTTGATGTATTGATGCACCCCTTGCATTTCCATATTACCAAACATAAACAAAAAATGCTTTAATTAAAATAATAATAGATAAAATTCCCAATATTCTAACAATAATAAATATCCTAATTAATAAAGTGGTAATTTTCCAACATGCAAAAATATAAGGTTATTATCGATCGATAATAGATTGCCTGGAGAAAATGCCTCGTAAGTAACAAAAAAATATGCTTGCGATAGTAATATTTATTTTGTTTGTGAATGAAAATGCCTTCACTTTTTCACATTTTTTCTTCCGGAAAGTATTTCCTTTAGAAAATCATTTGGTATAATCAACATATACAAATCTGGGAGGTAATTCAAATGGCTAATAAATATAAAAGCATTGTAGTTGCAGTAGACGGATCAAAGGAAGCAGAATACGCTTTCCGTAAATCGATTGACGTAGCAAAACGTAACGATGGTGCTGTATTAAATTTAGTAAATGTTATTGACACACGTTCTTTCGCTGCTATTGAAGCATATGACCGTTCGATTGCAGAGCGTGCTCAAGCATTCTCTGAAGAGCTATTAAATGGTTACAAAAAACAAGCTGAAGAAGAAGGCTTAACAAATGTTAACCTTGTAATTGAATATGGCTCACCAAAAAATATCATTACAAAAGAACTTTCTAAAATTGTAGACGCAGACTTAATCATCTGTGGTGCAACTGGTCTAAATGCAGTAGAACGCTTCTTAATCGGTTCAGTATCTGAAGCAATTGTACGCTCAGCTAAATGTGACGTACTTGTAATCCGTACACCGGAAAATTAATTTTGTCTTACATAAAAGGTATCCAAATTTGGATACCTTTTTCTTATTGTTGAAAAACCGTTATGTCTTTGAGATTAATGTGTCCTATTAAAAATGCTAAAATCAATAATTCTACACCATGCAGTGATTTGACAATCGGAATCTATAGTATTAAAAGATTTGATTATTTATTAGGTAAGACTCACCATAGAGAAAAACGGGAAAGTTTTGACGTTCCTCCCAAAGTGCTAAGTAGGTTTTCATATATCATTTTATACACTTCGCTTTTGCACAAAAACATTATCGCTGAACTTCGTTTTATCATTAAGTAGCACACTAGAAGATATACGCTTAGTGCATTGGTTGATTGAAGTGGAGACTGGGCGACTCCTCGGGGATTAGCGTCGCAGATGAGACCCTGGAGCGAGCATCGCGAGTGAAGCGGCTCATCGGACGCCCCCAGGAAAGCGCCCAGTCGAAACGGAAATCAACCCTCTCATTTTTGCGGCAACACGAAGTAAAAGCCAACAGTTATTATTTATATTTATTCTTTTAGCGACAAACTAAAAGGTATCCTATTTCGGATACCTTTTTTTACTTATTTCCCTTCTTGCCACATCTTCACTTTTTCAAAGAACATAGCTAGAGCTTGTTTATTTTGCATATTTGGTACTTTTGCTAATAGCACCTCTTTTGGAGCTTTGAAATCTTTACCTTGCTTTTGTAAAATGACAATGCTCTTTTCAAGTGCTTTATTGGCGAACATTGTATCTGGCAATTGAATAATTGCTTGAATCCAAGCATGCTTTTGAATGTATTTATGCAGCTGTTTCGACTGCTCAGATTCAAAGAGATGGGTTGGAGCAAGGAAAAATAAATAGCCTCCATCCTTCGTGTAGTTAATGGATTGCTCAATAAATAAGTGATGTGCATAACTCATTCCTTCTGAAGGACATAGTTCATAATCTAATGCGATATCTTCATTTGGATAATATCCGACTGGTAAATCACAAACAATAGCATCTGCAGGACTTACTAATAAATCTTGTAACGCATCTTGGCGGTATAAGGAAACAGACTGCTCAGTCAAATCAGCTGTAGCAGCAGCTATACGAATAAGTAGTTCATCAACCTCTACACCTGTTGCCTCTATTTTTTCGTCTAATAAGTTCATAACTGTTAGAAGTAAATTCCCTGTACCTACTGCAGGATCTAAAATCGAAATTTTTCCAGTTTTTAGACGATCTGCAAATAGTTGCTCTACAAAATAACCAACTAATAACCCAAGAGTATCAGGTGTCATTTGGTGATTTGGCTGAGAGCCTTTTCGCATCCCCTTTAAAACAGCAATTTGAATTGCTTTGCGCACATCTTCCTTTGTCGCAGTGTCTTGCGAAAAATCAACTTCCCCATCTAGCCATGCCTCTAAGCCATCTAGAATACCCTCTAGTAATGTAATATTATGTTCTTTTTCTATCTTTTCAGCATGTTCATTTAGCATACCAAACAATTTCTCGATATTTTCCATACTCAACTTCCTTTCACGCAGAAAAGAGCCGTGACAAAAACTTGTCACAGCCCCTTTGTCTAGTAATATCTTAGCCTAAAATCAATAAATTATGCTAGTGCTTTGACCGCTGCAATTGCCGCTTCATAGTTTGGATGGTCTGTTGCTTCAGGAACATATTCTACATATGTCACTTTGTCATTTGCATCCACAACAAATACTGCGCGTGTTAGAAGACGTAACTCTTGAATGTAGACACCATATGCTTCACCAAATGACAGGTCACGGTGATCCGAAACTGTTTGAACAGCATCAATACCCGCTGCACCACACCAACGTTTTTGAGCAAATGGAAGGTCAACAGATACTGTATAAATCACTACATTATCACCTAAGCTCGCTGCTGCTTCATTAAAACGACGTGTTTGCGCATCGCATACACCAGTATCTAATGATGGTACAACGCTAAATAAACGAATTTTCCCCTCTGAATCTTTTAATGTAACAGGTGACAGGTCATTCGCTAATACAGTGAAATCTGGTGCTTGATCTCCAACCTTTACTTCGTTCCCTACAAGTGTTACTGGACCATTTTTAAATGTTACTTGTGCCATATAAACGCCTCCTAATCATCATATATACATAATATTACTAAATGGAGGGAATTAATTGCAACTAAGACAGCTTATTTTGTTGCTGACGCTTCGCTTTCGCACAGATAAAACATTTGTTGCTGACGCTTCGCTTTCGCACAGAGCAAAGCTTCCTGGGGGCGTCCGATGAGCCGCTTGGGGCAACAGATGTTTTTTGTGCGAAAGCGTAGTGTAACGTAGCGGCAGCGACACGATGTTGGTCCCGAAGGCGTTATCACAGGATGTGATGCTCTTAGCCTTCGTTCCTCTATTGCTAA
Source organism: Lysinibacillus sp. NPDC056232 (assembly GCF_042267565.1). NCBI lineage: Bacteria > Bacillati > Bacillota > Bacilli > Caryophanales > Bacillaceae > Lysinibacillus > Lysinibacillus sp. NPDC056232. Next base: position 60,653 of record NZ_JBHJTF010000024.1, read on the forward strand.
TCCCTAAGGAGTAGCCCAGCCGGAACGAAGATCAGCTTTATTCATAGTATACTTTATAATAAATGTCATCCTAACTTTTGGATCTTTTTCCTAACGAACTAACCATTAATCACCACTATCACCACAAAAATAAAGAGCCGTCTCACCGTAATGAGACAGCTCTAGTCATTATTCTTCGTTATCTTTCTCTAGCTTTTCAGGTTCTGATTTTCCCTCTAGCGGTACAGATTCAGTCTTTTCCTCTTTTATTGGCAAAGACGGTTGAACAATATCTTTTTCAATATATATTTTTTCATGAACGACTGTTGTATCCGCGAAAAAATCATGTAGACCTTGATTGTTCGGTAGAATGCCTACAAGAATATAAAGTGGCATAAAAATGCTGTTGATGATACGCCCAATCCAATCACGGAATAACACGTCTGACCAAGTCAGCTTCTCATGCTTTAATGAAATAACACGTAATCCAAATATCATTTTCCCTAATGTTTGCCCAAAAAATCTCGTCATTAATACGAAATAACTGTAATAGAGAATAGCAGATATAATCGAAATAGGTGCATACCACACTGTGTCAGATAATGACCAATCCATTAAATAAAATATTGGGTTAACGAGAATTCCACCTACTGCTGCAATAATAATTCCGTCTATTAAAAATGCCCAAAAACGTATCCAAAAGCCTGCCGTTTTTAATACATAATTTTTATTCGTAATTGGCTTATCCATTAGGAGAGCATTCCCTATAGAGGGTGACCCTTGCATAACAACTTCATTGTTTGTCATTGTACTCCCTCCTCAGTATTCGCCATATAAGTACATCATTTTAGGTGCTTTATAGTCCGCCATAATTTTCATCAGCATTTTTTCCTCTGCTGATGGACCGAATATGGATCCAATTTTCATCCCAACATATGATTTCCAGCCACCCACATCATATGAATACTGGAATAATGCAGCGTCCTCTAGACCAAAGTCTTTACGCAATGCAGTAATTGTTGCTTCCTCATCACCAATCTCATCAACTAAGCCTGCTTCAAGCGCCTTCTTACCACTAAGAATTCTACCATCAGCCACTTTTTTCACATCTGGTTCAGACATATTACGTCCTTTTGCAACAATACCAACGAATTCTTGATACGTTTCATTAATCATGTCTTGCATCATAGCACGCTCTTCCGGTGTCACTTCACGCATTGGACTAAGCATATCCTTATGTTCACCAGATTTAAACGTTTCATATTTAATACCAACTTTTTCTGCTAACTCCTGATAATTAATAGATTGCATTATGACACCAATCGATCCTGTAATTGTATCACGTTGCGCAAATATTTTATCTGCAGGTGCTGAAATGTAATAACCACCTGAAGCTGCCATCGAATCCATAGAAACATAGATTGGAATTTGTCGCTCTTCTTTAATTTTCAAAAGTTTTTTATATATTTCTGCTGATTCCTTTACACCGCCACCTGGTGAATTAACACTTAAGACGATACCTTCCACAGTCTGATCATATAAAATATTATCTAATTGATTTAAGAAAAATTGATGATCATAAGAAACTGGTTGCCATAGTGAACTTGAGCCAACATCTTGAATCGTACCATCAACCTTTAAGTATGCAATACGTTTATCCTTATTGCCGCTTTCTTTAACCTCTTCCATTACCGTCAAGTCGTTTCCAGCCACCAAGCTATCAAAATTGCTAAAGAAATCTGATTTAAATATTGCAAAAATGGTGTTGATTCCTAATGAAAATACTAATAGCACACCTGCAATTATTAAAGCAGCCCACCTTTTACCATTCATATCTTTCTGCCTCCTCATAACGTTATACGATTGATATCCTAATTTGTTTCATACTTATTGCAATAAGATGGCTTATTACCATAACCCGGGGTTGATTTCCAACACTTTGCAAAAGCTTTAACTTATTCAACCTATAATACATTACCTAACATTATAAAAAAAATCAAAGTTCATAAAAAAAGCAGGAACTTTGATTTTCGACATTATTTCCTAGGAAATTAATGATGATTGATAGAATGGATTTTTTCTTGCTCTCGTAATTCGACACGACGAATTTTGCCTGATGAGGTTTTTGGCAGCTCAGTAACAAACTCAATTGCACGAGGATATTTATAAGGGGCTGTTAAAGTTTTCACATGGCTTTGTAGTTTTTTTATAAGCGCTTCATCACCAACTTCTCCATCAGAGAGCACAACAAATGCCTTTACTACATTTCCACGAACTTCATCCGGACTCGCGACAACGGCAGTTTCTTTTACTGCTGGATGCTTCAATAACGCATCTTCTACCTCAAATGGGCCAATTGTATAGCCAGACGATATAATGACATCATCCCCACGTCCTTCAAACCAAAAATAGCCATCTTCATCTTTATATGCACGATCTCCGGTAATATACCATTCGCCTCTAAATTGTAAATTTGTACGTTCGGGATCGTTTAAATATTTTTTAAATAACGCGGGCGTTTCACAGTGAACAGCAATATCTCCAACTTCTCCGATTGCAACAGGATTTCCAAAATCATTGATAATTTCAACAGTATTACCCGGAGTAGGTTTACCCATTGAGCCCATTTTAGCCTCCATCCCTACCATTGTACCAACAAGTAATGTATTCTCTGTTTGTCCATAACCATCTCGTACTTGTAAATTAAAGACCTCTGAAAATACTTTTATCACTTCACTATTTAAAGGTTCACCCGCTGATACAGCCTGACGTATTGTACTTAAATTGAAATCTCGTAAATTTTCAAGCCCCGCCATAAATCGATATTCGGTTGGCGTGCAGCACAGAATATTAACATTGAATTTTTCAATCAGTGCAAGGTATGTTGCCGCATCAAAGTGACCTTTGTAAACAAATGCTGTTGCACCACTTCCTAAAGTAGCGAGGAACGGACTCCAAATCCATTTTTGCCAGCCTGGAGCTGCTGTAGCCCAAACAATGTCACCTTCTTGAACACCTAACCAATTTGGTGCAGTAGTTCGTAAGTGTGCGTAACCCCAGCTATGAGTATGTACTGCTGCCTTTGGATTGCCTGTTGTACCACTTGTATATGCTAAAAATGCAATGTCTGTACTCTTAGTTGGTGTAGAATTAAAATAGCTCTTTGATTGGCTTTGCATTTTTTCAAGCAATGGCTGCCAAGGTTCATGTGCATGTCCAATGACAAATTGCTGTATTTCTTGTAAATTTTCAACACTATCAAATTGTTCAATATAAGGCTCAAATGCAACAACTCCTTTTGCATCGGCATGGTTGATTCGATATTCAATATCTTTAGATCTCAGCATTTCCGAACTAGGTATAATGGTTAAACCTGCCTTTAAGGCCGCAATATACACGATATATGCTTCCACTGATCTCGGTACCATGACTAAAATAACATCACCTTTTTTTAAACCTTGAGATGTAAATACATGTGCTGCCTGATTCGCCTTTTCAAGTAAAGCTGTATATGTAATGTACTGAATTTCCCCGTTTTCGCTATAAACTAACAATGCATTTTTTGTAGAATCCTGTGCATATTTTTCAATTTCCTCTGAAATGTTATACCATTCTGGTGCGATTAAATCTTCTCTTTTCATGGCAAATGCCCCCTTTTGTACGCTCATTATAAAACTCAATTTTTATCTTTTTCAATGAAATTCACTCTAATTCATTAAAGTGGTGACAACTATCATGTTCTGCTATATGGCATCAGTCACGTATTGGTTCTATCTATTTCAACTTGGCGTAATCGTCGCTTTCGCACAGAAAAGAATTGTTGCTGCATGAAGATTCAAAAATCCTTATTGAACCCGAATGAATAATATGGTACATTTTGTTCAACTAAAAGCATAATTGCAGGGGGACTCATTTAGAGTTGAGAAGGTAAAACCTGACCCTTTGAACCTGTTAGTTAATACTGACGTAGGGAGCAATTCACATCAAATTACTGATGAAAGGCTCTTTTATGTGTTTTTTGCACGAAAAAGAGCCTTTTTTGCACGCTTACGTCCATCCAACGAGGAGGACTTACATTGATATTTCAAACGATCCGTAAACAAAATCCACTTATTCATTGCATTACTAATTATGTTGTGGCTAATTTTCAAGCAAATGGCTTATTAGCAATAGGCGCTTCTCCAGTTATGGCTGATGATGGTCATGAGGTTGAAGAAATGGTCACAATCGCCTCAGGCTTATTGATAAATATCGGTACCCTTAATGAGCGAATGAAAGAATCAATGTTACTTGCAGGGAAAAAAGCAAATGCTCTTGGCATTCCCGTTATTTTAGATCCTGTAGCTGCAGGTGCAACATCTTACCGGAAACAAACGGTACAGCAATTACTAAAGGAAATTAAATTTGCGGCAATTCGTTGCAATATCGGAGAGCTTGCGGCAATTGCCAATGTAGACTGGCAACAAAAAGGCGTAGATAGTGGTAGTGGTTCAATTTCTGTAGAAGTGGAGGCACAGAAAATAGCTCAACAATACAATTGTATTGTTATTGTGACCGGTGAAAAGGATTTTATTACTGATGGCAAACATCAGCAATGGGTTACAGGTGGAAATTCTCAAATGACAGAAGTTACTGGAACAGGTTGCTTATTGAGTGCAATATGTTGTGCCTCCTACACCGCAGGAGATAAACCATTTGACCAATTGCTAGAAACATTATTGTTTTATAAAAAATTGGCAGAAAAAGCAGCTTCTTCCACTCCATTCATTGGCGATTTTCAAATTGCTGTATTAAATGAACTACACCGCCTTTCCAAGGATGGTGAAAAATGATGGATATTGTAACGACAATTGCTGGTTCAGATAGTGGCGGCGGTGCAGGCATACAGGCTGATTTAAAAACATTTCAGGAATTAAAGGTGTTTGGAACGTCTGTTATTACAGCTTTAACAGCCCAGAATACATTGGGTGTTTCGGGTGTCTTGCCAATTGATGTGAGCTTTATTGAAAAACAACTTAAAGCGCTAATCGAGGATTTTTCAATTAGTGCTATTAAAACAGGAATGCTGTTTTCCTCCGAAATAATCCAATCAATTGCACATATTTTAGCCGAAGTAAATATTCCACTTATTGTAGATCCTGTTATGATTGCAAAAGGTGGCGAAAGCTTATTACAGCAAGAAGCAATTGAGGCATTACGAAGTTATTTGCTACCTTTAGCAACAATTGTAACGCCAAACATCCCAGAGGCTGAAACCCTTTCTGGAAGGAAAATCAATTCTTTAGCAGATATTAAAGAAGTAGCTCAGATCTTATTACAAACAGGCGTTCAATGCGTCGTTATGAAAGGCGGTCATTTAGAGGGTAAATGTTATGCTACTGATTATGTATTTTTTCAAGATGGTCGATCATTTTCCATGCAGTCTACTCGTATTGCAACAAAAAATACGCATGGTACAGGCTGTACGTTTTCCGCAGCATTAACTGCTTTTCTTGGTATTGGGCTACCTTTAGAAAAAGCGATTGAGGAAGCTAAAAAATTTATTCAATTAGCAATCACTCATGATTTATCTATTGGTAATGGCCATGGACCAACAAATCATTTTGCTTATCAAAACTATAAGGATTCCTGCGAGGTGATCATTCATGAAACGTAACGATCTACAGCTCTATTTTATTATGGGTACAGGTAATGTTTTAAATCAGGAGCCAATAAACGTTTTAGAGAAAGCTCTCCAATCTGGAATTACTATGTTTCAATACCGTGAAAAGGGGCCGAATACACTAACTGGACTAGCCTATGTAAATTTTGCTCGTAAATGTCAAAAGCTCTGTCAACAGTATCATATTCCGTTTATCGTCAATGATGATGTAGAGTTAGCTATAAAACTTAGAGCAGATGGTGTTCATATTGGCCAAGAAGATTTTCCTGTGTCGATGGTACGTGAAAAAATTGGCAACATGATTCTAGGTGTTTCTGTTCATTCAGAAGCTGAATTACAAACTGCTCTACAATATGGTGCGGACTATGTTGGAATTGGTCCAATTTTTTCAACCGCTTCTAAAAGCGACGCCAAACCACCTAGTGGAACTGATTTTTTACAACAAGTTCGCAGACAATACCCGGAGCTCCCTATCGTTGCAATTGGAGGCATAAACTGCTCGAATGCACATGCTGTATTTAAAGCAGGTGCGGATGGAATAGCAGTTATTTCCGCAATTTGCGAAAGTAAGGATATTTCAAATACAGTCTCTATATTTAAATCATTTGTAGGATAAAGTGAAACTTTAATCAGTGGGGCGTTTTTACCCCACTGATTATTAGTCTTCACCAATCGGGTTTTTACGGGCAGTTAACTCCACCTATTTCTTTGCTCTCATTGAATTGAATTGAAATGGGAGGACCTAACGTTTCTCTTTTGATATAGATAAATTACTGCCCGTTAATACGGGATAAAAAATAAAGAATTTAAACAAACTAAAACCAGTGCCTTTTACGGTCACTGGTTTTAATTTTAATAATTACTGTTTAAGCAATTATTGGTTGTTGTTTGGCATACCTTTTAATTGTGATTCAGCCATTTGTACAAGACGTTTAGTGATTTCACCGCCAACGGAACCGTTAGCACGAGCTGAAGCGTCAGCTCCTAATTGAACACCAAATTCTTGTGCAATTTCGTATTTCATTTGATCTAGAGCTTGCTCTACACCAGGTACTGCAAGTTTGTTTGAACTGCGATTTGTTGAAGTCATGTGTCTCTCACCTCCTTGTGAATATAGAATGTGCGATATTAGATTTTTAATACAAAAATTTTATAGGTAAATTGTACCTCAGAAGGAAGTAGACTAAAAAAAGCCGACTCAAATGGATTTTTGAGTCGGCTCTTACGGAATCGCAAGTTTCTTCTATAGAAGATCCGCAAATTTATCGGCTTCTTGTTCTTTTTTCGGGAAAATATAGACTTCACGGTTTTTCACTGCTCGTTCGATTAGTTCATCAAAATCCGAGAAGCTTTCGTAATGCTCAACCTTTTCAAGCTTTGGCTTTGTTTTTGGACTTGCAGGAGTAAAAATTGTACAGCAGTCTTCAAATGGCTGGATAGACGTTTCGTATGTGCCTATTTTCTCTGCAATATCGATAATTTCTAATTTATCTGATGAGATTAATGGACGTAAAATTGGTGTGTTCGTTACGGCATTAATAGCTGTTAGACTTTCAAGAGTTTGACTCGCTACTTGACCAAGACTCTCACCTGTAACAATAGCTAGTGCACCAATTTCTTCACGTACTTTATCAGCAACTTTTAGCATCATACGACGAGTTGTTGTCATCGATACATTAGAAGGTACTTTTTCTTTAATAAGAACTTGAATTTCAGTGAAAGGAATTACATGTAATCGTATATTAGCTCCAAATTTTGTTAATTCATTAGCAAGCACCTTTACTTTTTCTAATGAATTTTGGCTTGTGTATGGTGGGCTAAAGAAATGAATCGCTTCTAAGCGCACTCCACGTTTCATCATTAAATAACCAGCAACAGGACTATCTATACCACCAGAAAGCATTAATAAAGATTTACCATTAGAGCCTACAGGCATTCCACCTGCACCCGGTATAACTTGTGCCATCATATATGTTGCATCATGACGCACCTCTACACGAAGTTCGATATCAGGCTTCTTCACCTTTACTGATAAATTTTGATATTGTGGTAATACATAACCACCAATTTCGCGTTGAATGGCATGTGATTCTAACGGAAATGTCTTATCTGTGCGCTTTACTTCTACTTTAAAAGTAAGCTGCTCATTTTTAAACGTATCCATAATTGTTATGGCAAGCTTTTTCATGGCCTCCATGTCTTTTTCACATGCTGCCACTGGACTAAATGATTGGATACCAAAAATTTTAGGTAATCCTTTTAATAGTACGTCCATTTGTGTTTCATCTTGAATGGCGATAAACATACGATCGCGCTCTGTGCGAATGTGTAAATGTCCTAAATCCGCAAACGCATGACGAATGTTCTCACGTAAGCGACGAATAAAATCCATCTTGTTGCGACCCTTTGTAGAAAGTTCTCCATATCGAATTAAAATTTCTTTCCAAATCATTTTTAAAATTCTCCTTTAAGTTCCATCAATACTTCATCTAATATTTGTTTAAATTTTTCTATATCTTCGTTTGTTACATACGCGCCAAAACTAATACGAATAACACCTTTTTTAAAATGCTCATCGAGATTTAGAGCTTCAACAACATGACTTGTTTTTGTCTGTTTCGATGAACAAGCACTCGATGTCGACACAATTACATTGCGTTTTTGCAATGCATTGATAATGACTTCACCTTTTAAATCGCGAATACTAAAAGATAAAATATGTGCCGCTCCTTGTGGTGTTGATAAAATATGCACTTCATCTCCATATCCACGTAATTGGCTACATAATTCTTCATACCATTGACGATATTTTTTCGCACGGTCATTCATCGTCTCTATGGCTATACGAGCTGCTTTGGATAAGGCTACAGCTTGCGGTACAGCTACTGTTCCACTACGTAAACCAAATTCCTGCCCTCCGCCAAGTGCATACGGTTGCCATTTCATTTTTTTACGGAATGCGAGTACACCAGAACCTTTAAAGCCATGAATTTTATGGCCAGAAATTGAAATACAGTCTGGTCCCTTGTCATCGTTAAATGATATCGGTAACTTCCCAAAGCTTTGAACAGCATCTACGTGAAAAGTTGCACGACTTGATTCATGAATAATTTTTGCAGCTTCAAAAATTGGTTGAATCGCACCCATTTCATTATTTACATGCATCATACTTACTAAAATGGTATCCTTACGCACTTTTGTGCGAAGCTCTTCTAAAGAAATAACCCCATTTTTATCTACTTGCAAGTATTCTACATCAAAACCGTCTTGCTCAAGTTGTTTTACAGATTCTAGGACAGATGGATGTTCAATTTCAGTTGTTAAAATATGATTTCCTTTATGTGTATTGCTACGTGCTAAACCAAATATAGCCGTGTTATTGGATTCAGTACCACCTGATGTAAATAGCACATTTTTTGCTTCTGTCTGCAAAATATCTGCTACTTGCTCACGTGCACGCATTAATAATTCGTTTGATTCAACACCCATTGCATGAATAGAAGCAGGATTGGCATAATACTGCTCATTCACTACCATAAATGCTTGCATAACCTCTTTTAAAGGTTTTGTTGTTGCACTGTTGTCTAAATAGATTGTATTAACTTCCATTATTATTCACACACTTTCAAAACGTTGATTTAACGGTATTTATCATAACGCAATCTTCAGCAATTGACTACTAACTTTAACAATTATACTAATTTAATCACTTATTTGTTTGCTTTTAATGTAAAAAACCACCCATTATAGAGTGGCATATTAATATTTACTATGAACGTTTCCTGAGTATAAAAATTTTGGTTTTGCATTGTTGGCTTATTACTATAACGTGAGGTTGATTTCCGTTCCGGCTGGGCGCTTTGTTGCTGACGCTTCGCTTTCGCACAGAGCAAAGCTTCCTGGGGGCATCCGATGAGCCGCTTGGGCCAACACGATGTTGGTCACGAAGGCGTTATCACAGGATGTGATGCTCTTAGCCTTCGTTCCCCTACTTGTTCGCTCCAGGGTCTCATCTGTGACGCTGATCCCCAAGGAGTCGCCCAACCTCCACTCCAATCAACTTATATACATGACATATGCTTTAAATAAATGCCATCCTCAACTTTCAGCGACCATATTTAAACTATATTTCAACACCGTATTGAAGACGAATTTCACCATTATAAACCCTAGTCAACACGCTTGTTTTTAATCTTTCTTCATTGTTATAAATTCAGTTGAAGCTGTGAATTCCATGACTTTTTTAAAGCCTAATTTTTCATAAAGGTGAATTGCTCTTGTATTAAATGAGGCTACCGTTAAACGAAGGGAACTATGATTTTCTTGTTGTAGCTGATTTAATATAAATGAAAAAAATTCTGAACCATAACCTTTTCCTGTTAGCTCAGGCTTCATCCCAAGCCCAACATCAATGCACTCGTCTAAATACGCACCATAATCACGTCCTTTAGGTACTTGTGCAGATGTTCCTGTACAGAAAAAACCGACTAGCTCTTCTTTATCATTGACAATTGAATAATACGGACTTTCAATAAATTCTTTTAGAGATTCGTCGCAAAGTTCATTGTTGTAAAAATCAAATGGTTCTTCATATTTCCAATTCAAAATATCCGTCGCATAAATTTCATTCATTTCCCGAACATAAAATTGCATGTTGAACACCTCTATTTTTTATCGTTTCTAATCATAAATTGGGATGAAGCATCGTATGTAGTTTCAAGGAATCAAATGAATACCCCAACAAATATTTAGCTCTTTTCATATTTGAAGAAATCTCGCTTCTTAATAACAAAGCTGTCTAAAAAGTAAAAACTATACCTTTTTAGACAGCTACTGTAATTTTTTATTATACTTGACTATTTTGACACTGTTTCTCCTGCTACAAGTTCTTGAATTCGCTTTAAAGCACCCGGCTCCATTTCTTCAACTGCTGTTCCTGCCTCTTCTAATGCTTTGGAATAACGAAATTGATTGAAAGATCCTTCTGCTTCTTTTAAACGAGTATTCAATTTTGGATTTGTTGCACGATGACGATTACCATACTGAATAATACGCTCAATCAGCATTACATTTTCAATTAATTCATGCGCCTTCGCTTTTACATCCTCTACACAAAGTGTTGCAGCATTTAAATTATTATGAACTGTTCCCATGTTGAGAGGCACCTCTTGCAAGCTTTGCATAACTACATAAATATGCTCTGCTGCCTCATCTAGACGGGCATCCATCTCTTCAGGGATACCTGGAATATTAGCTTTATTTAATAGACGATCTGTTTCTTGTAATGCTTTCTTTAAGCTTTCTACCTGTGTACGAGCCTTGTTTTCATCAATTCGTAGCTTCTTCATCGTGTTTGATAAATGACCTTGCTCCTCATGAATACCTTCAAGCTCCTCGTTAATTTCAATCAATTCTTCCTGCAAACTTGAGTATGCAGATTTTTCCTCTCTAACACGCATCGCCAATAAGTCATAGCGACGTTGTAAAGCCTCTAATTGCTTTAATGCAGCTTTTGGAATTTCTGCATCTTTTTCATTTAAACGATAGCTTTGCTGCACAAAGGTTGCTTCATCACTTACTAATCTTGTTGAACTAATAACATTGGTGATTGAGCTTAATAAACGATCACAATTTTGGTCAACATAATTTTTAGCAATAACCTCTTTTTCAAGCAGATCGTAAAAATGATCAATCTCTTCATTCATATCCGTAACACGTGGTTTAACAACATTTAAGTTAAGCTCTGCTAATTCATTTTTTAATGTCGCAAATTCCTCTTCAAATTTATTAAGCTCTTCCGTTAGCTCTAAATGCTGTAAATAATAGGATTGCTCCTCCATTTCACGCTGGCCACTTCGTAATTCCTGTACCGCACCTGGAAGCTTTACTTGCAATTCAGTCAAAATTGTTGGGACATCATTAATGTATTCAAATGTCTGCTGTGACTCTTGGTTCAAGCCAATAACAATTTCTCTCGCCTGCAAATAATTCCCTTCGCTCGTAAGCACATCGAACTCCTCAAACTTTCGAACAAACGTCTCTAGCTTTTTCTCCAGAGCTGGTAATGCTACCCCAAATGAATGTTGGTGCGCTAGCAATGTTTTACGTGCAGAGCGATAGTATTCTTTTAATTGTTCAATTTCAATACGATTTTTTTCTTCGCTGCCAATTAATTCATTTAGTTCTTCTAAGATTTTATCTTTATTTTGTTCACACTTTTGAATGTAATCTTCTATCTCACGTTCAATTAACGTTGCTTTATTAAAACGAAGTCTATTGATTTGATCCTCTGCATCAAATAAAAGTGAATCAATTTTCGTCATATGTACATCGATAACTTCATCCCAACTATTACGCCATCGTTCAAACATTTCTTCCGTTTCACCGTTCATGTTTAAAGATTTAACTTTTGAAATTTCCTCATTTATGGGATTGTTTTGTATTTGTGATTTTTCATTTTCAAGTTTAGCAATGATTGTTGTATGTTTTCGTCGCATCATAAATCCTACTATCGCTAAAATTAATAGTAGGATAACTGGAATGATGATATACTCCATCGTAAGCCTCCTATTCTACAATAAACGAATTGGCTAGTTGTATTTATTATATACTATGTTATCGCCTTTTGTACTAAAATTTGAGTGTTTTTTGTGTAATTGCGCCTTTTAAGAATAACAACTACTTAATTTTTGAACAATATGCGCAAATATAAGTGTTATTATCCAAAATATAAAGGAGTGGTATTTATGAAATGTGACGGCCATGTTCATAGCCCATATTGTCCACACGGAACTTCTGATTCATTTAAGCAGTATATAGAAAAAGCAATATCTCATGATTTCACAGATATTACCTTTACAGAACATGCACCATTACCATTGAATTTTGTTGACCCTACACCGCAGCAGGACAGTGGTATGAATCCAGAATCTTTAATGCCCTATTTTGAAGATTTACAGTACCTTCAAAAGGAGTACGCACAAGACATTCGCATTCATATAGGACTAGAGGTCGACTATATTCAAGGCTTTGAACAAGAAACTCGTCAATTTCTTGATACATATGGACACTTTTTAGATGACTCTATTTTATCAGTTCATTTTTTACAATGGCACAATATCTTTGAATGCATAGACTTTTCTCCAGAAAGTTTTATGGCTTTTTCAAAAAAAGTGGGCTCTATTGAACAAGTGTATAATTTATATTACGATACCGTCCTACAATCCATTAAAGCAGATTTAGGGCAATACAAGCCTAAGCGCATTGGGCATCCTTCACTTATTCACAAATTCCAATTAGCACATATGGTGAAAATTGATGATTCTGCGCAGATTCGAGAAGTTTTAGATTTAATGAAGGCAGAAGGCTATGAGCTAGATTTAAATAGCGCTGGATTAAGTAAAACACATTGTCAGGAAACTTATCCACCATTTTCCTTCATAGATTATAGTAAATCTATTGGGCTTCCAATTGTTTTCGGTTCAGATGCTCATACTGTTGCTGATTTGCATCAACATTATAATGTTATATTCCCAAAATAAATAACTTTCAAACGAGGTGCTTTTATGTTTACTCAAATTAATTATGAAGGGCCAATTGCCGAGCAATATAATACATTGGCCAAACAGTTAGATGCCCTACTTACAGGGGAAAGCGATCGCATTGCTAATTTAAGTAACGCCTCTGCATTACTAAATCAGTTTCTACCAAACATTAACTGGGTTGGTTTTTATGTATTACAAGGGGAAGAACTTGTCCTTGGGCCATTCCAAGGCTTACCTGCCTGCGTCAGAATACCAATTGGACGCGGTGTTTGTGGAACAGCTGTAAGTAAAGCAGAAACAATGGTGGTAAGAGATGTACATGACTTCCCAGGGCATATTGCCTGCGATGCCGCTTCCCAATCTGAAATCGTTATTCCCTTGAAAAAAGAAGGAGAGGTTATCGGTGTTCTTGATATCGACAGTCCAATCGTTAATCGCTTTTCTAAGGAAGATCAAGAGGGGTTAGAGCTATTCGTAAAAACCTTACTCCTCCATTTATAAAAAAAAATACCCTGAAATGATTTATTGTCATTTCAGGGTATTTTTCGTAAAAAGATGACTGACGTTTTATTTCGTGAAATCGATTTCCGTTCCAACTGAGCGCTTTCCGAGCGGCGTCAGATGTGCCCCAAGGAGTTGTCCAGCCTCCACCGAAATGTCATCCCTAATTTTAATAGCGAGCTATTAATTTATTTGATACGGTCGATCATGCATACAAAATCGATTTTTACCGCTATTTTTCGCTTCATAAAGCGCTGTATCTGCATGTAGAAAAACAGATTGAAACGCTGGACGGTACTGTTCATTCCATGTTATGAGGCCTGCTGAAATTGTCACCTGAGGATCTGTTGTATTTGGAATTACTGCAACGATTGTTGCTGCCAATTCGATTGCTTCTTTCTCATCAATATCCGGGACATACACAGACATTTCCTCTCCACCCCATCGTGCACAAATACCACGAGCTCCAATCATTTCTTTTAACTGTACCGCAATTTGCATAAGAATCTTATCACCTATCTGATGACCATACGTATCATTAACACGTTTGAAATTATCAATGTCAATAAGTAAGAACATCCCCGATTGATCATTTTTAAGTGACTTTTCTACATATTGATCTAAATAACTTCTTGCATACAATTTTGTTAAATGGTCCAAATCTACCATTTCCTGAAGTTTATTTCGTAATATTGAGTTTGCAATTGCTAAAGAAGAATGATGGATTAATGATTGCATTAATTTAAAGCTATCAAACGAAAAGAAATATGGCTCCTTGTGTAACACAATACTAAAGCCATTAATTTTTTCTTCCATTAAAATCGGGATTGCCATAATTGAACGATATTCAACTTGATTAGAGGTTAATCGGCTGAAATCAGCAATAAATAGTGGATCATTGGTATTTTCAAAATGTTGTTCAACATGTTTTATAAATGTTTGACCCTTTTCTGTATTAAATAAGGCCGTGCTAGCATCCGTCACTTCAAATGTGTCATTATGCTTAAAAGCGAAGCAAACTTCCATTGGTTGAAAGGATTTCATTAACTGCTTTTGAAGAAAAAGCAACATTTCATTAATGTCTAACCTCATATTTAAACGATGTGATGTTTCATTGATGAGTTGCAAATCACTCACAAGGCGATGTGATTGATGATATAATTTTGCATTTTCGAGCGCATTTCCTGATGTTTGCGCTAACATTCGTACAAAATCTTTTTCAGTCGTAGAAAAAAGATACGTTGTAGGTGCAATTACTTGTAAAATACCATAAATAGCTTGTCTCCCTTTAATAGGGGCGTTTAATACTCGACAATTCAAATCGCTAGCAAGCTCCGTCGTCAGCTCTCCCGAGACAAAAGCTTCAACCGTCGCAGGCCTTTCAGATAAGTAATCAAAAAGCTTAATATCGATAGTCGTATGGCGGTCTTGATCATTCGATAGTATAAGCTCCACATTAAATTCGGGAAAATTACCCTTAATATTTTTTAAGACATTTTCTAAAATTAAATCAATATCCATAGTTGAATGAAATAAATCTGTCATATTATACAATTTTCTATATTGATCTTCATTCACTTTTACTTCATAATTTTCTCTCATCAACTGAAGAACCTTTGTAAGCGTTTCGACAAACTTTTCCCCGTAATCCGAAGTCATAAAGTCTGTCCATGCATCGGTTGCCTCGACGAGTAGCACACCAATTGGATTCTTCCCTTCTGCTTGGAAAAGCACCATATCTGTCATCATCATATAGGCGTCTTTTTCTTTTAATATATAGGGAATTTTCACCATCTTCTGTTGATAAAAGCTAGCTTCAATCATTAACCATGACACAGCATTTAGTTTTGTTTCAATTGTTACAGTAGCCATCTCTTCAATCGGTATTAAAGAATTACCTTCGAAACCGAGAAATGCCACATTTACAATTCCAAAGCGCTTCTTTAGACACTGTTTCAATGGGTTAAAATACCCATTAAAACCAGCTTGTTCCTTAGAACTCACCCAAATGCTTAAAACATCTGATTTTATATATTTTAGCGTTTGTAAATGGTCTGTCATGAAATCACCTTTTCTATATAACGTCCAAATCAAATACTATTAACTTATAGTATATTATACATAATTTGAGTCATTTTGACTATGTTATTCTATTTCACTTTTACATTTTACATATCACACTGTATCATTAACTATTCCTGAATATCGAAAAATGTATAGGGAGGAAATTTTTACTATTGTCCATTTTCAAAAATAATTAGCCTAATAATTGACGTCTATATAATAAGCAGTTACAATGTAGTTTGTGTAAAATAAACGCAGCAGTGGTATGAGCTTATTACTGTATTTTATTCCTCTATTTTATTTAGTATAACTAAACAGATTCAAATAGATGGTGTATCGCGTAACCTAACGGCTGCATAGGCGAAAATACATGAAAATAAAATGCGTATAAGAATGGGTACTACTGGTTTTTGTTTTACAACAAAAAAACCAAATTTAAAGGAGGAGACAACAATATGTCTCGTTATACAGGTCCATCTTGGAAATTATCACGTCGTCTTGGTATCTCACTAAGCGGTACAGGTAAAGAAATCGAAAAACGCCCTTACGCACCAGGTCAACACGGTCCAAACCAACGTAAAAAATTATCAGAATACGGTTTACAACTTCAAGAAAAACAAAAACTTCGTCACATGTACGGCATGAACGAACGTCAATTCCGTACTCTATTCGACCGCGCTGGTAAAATGAAAGGTGTTCACGGTGAAAACTTCATGGTTCTTCTTGAAACTCGCCTTGACAACCTAGTTTACCGTTTAGGTTTATCTCGTACTCGTCGTGGATCTCGTCAATTAGTAAACCACGGCCACATCTTAGTAGATGGCAAACGCGTTGATATTCCTTCATACAGCGTAAAACCAGGTCAAACGATTTCTCTTCGTGAAAAATCTCAAAACCTTGCAGTAGTAACAGAAGCAATCGAAGTAAACAACTTCGTACCTGACTACTTAACATTTGATGCTGACAAAAAAGAAGGTACATTCACTCGCCTTCCAGAGCGTTCTGAATTATCAGCTGAAATCAACGAAGCATTCATCGTAGAGTACTACTCTCGTTAATTAAATTACTCTGCAAAGAGTAGTTTAAAAAACCCTAGAAAGCCTTTTATATCAAGGTTCTCTAGGGTTTTTGCTTTTTAACGACAATGCACAATCATGCATTAATTATTGTTATTTTGGGGCTAACATTGGGGCTAGTTTGGGGCTAATAAAATACGGCGAGCGTGTGTACAGGAATGTGTGAGTTGGGCCGACTCTTTCATTTAAAGATCAGCCTCAAAGTAAGTAAAGTCACAATAAGAAGAGGGTAATTTTGCCGCTCACATTTTCCTTCTATCCAATCTTCAAGTACTCTAAATTAAGTAGTTTTCAACAAAACTTTTGCATAAACTCTGACATCAAAACTACTCGAGTTTTAATTCCTAATACCTTATAAATAAAATTCCCCTTTTTAACTAAGGTACCGTCCTCAGTAACAAAATACTTTGCTTTGGATGCATAAAAAAGATGGCTACTATCACGCACCATATTACTCACTACATTTTTTGCACTATTCTTTATTTTATCTTTGAAATTAGGATGTATCGCAAGTAAATGATAACTATATTGAATTTGCTCCTGTTTTGATAATAAATCAAATTCTATATTACTGACTTTCATATACTGCTTTACTGCTGATACAAAATTATTTTCTAAACTCTCTTCATCTACGTCAAACCAACATGCTATCATAGGTCGTACGTTTTCTATTAATTGCTTTTCTGTAGAATTTAGTTGCGAAATATCTATCCTATCTAATATATCTAATATATCCTCTCTAATTTTTTTATACATTTGAGGTTTATCCATAAAATCTTTATACTTATCTTCCATATATCTTTCTAGACTCTTAGAGTCCATAATTCCATTATTACAGGATAAATATTCATAATAAAAGTCATCTGACTTTATTTGGCTCATATCCACTTGAAAATTGAAGGGGAGTACGTTAATAGGTGGAAAATCAGGTTCATTTCTCTCCATTTCCTTGGAAATTTTATAACATTCCTCTGGTGGAAAATCGTCTAAAATCAATTCATTGTTTTCCATATCCGGCCCTATGATTTTATCATCAGATATTTTACCTATAAATAACAAATCCTTCTTCGTGTATTCTTCATTAGAGCCTTTCAATAAATCAAAAATATGAACTTGGCTGTATGGAAAACAATATTTTCCCTTCAACTTTTGTACAAGGTCATAAAATAACTTATCAGCAACTTTATATTTTTCTCTTGGAGACTGTAAATATGTAAAGACATTTAAATCTAAATAGATAATTTTAGTCATTCTAACTACACCTTCCTTAACTATATTTTACAATTATATATTACAGAAATATATACAGCATCTCATAACTAACTATTCAATTATTTTAAAGCTTTATATTTGACTCCACAATGATGGAACCCATGCTATTTTTTAAGAATGCCTTATGCTTTATTTAACAATTTGACAATGCTGCTTCTTGTAGAACCTCATTTTTAATTACTGTCTCATACAATTCTTGTGCATGAACGTTAATGGTTTTTACTTCATCTTCCATTCTTTTAAACAATGGATAGAAAGCCATATCAATTAAACGCACTGTATCTTGAATTTCTTGAATAGACATGTATGCCATGCCACGATCCTCATGCCAACGATTTTCAGTGATTTCATCAATCCTATTCATTAAATTAGCTACCGCCTGTTGTACAACTCGTAAATCAATCATTTGTACAGATAATCCTGAAGCATCATTACTATTCTCAAGTACTACTTTTTCTAATAAGTGTTGTGTTTGTTGCTGCATGTTTTCATTCCCCTTTTTTGTCTATGTTTTATTTAGTTGCTACTGCTTTCAAAAGTAATTGTTTGTTGCGATTAGACATTACACGCCATTCTTTAACCGTTACTTTCATTTGCATTCATTTCCTTTCCTATTAAAATACTTCTGTTGTTCCATTACGTTCTGATAGCCAATTGTAGAAAGGTACTGGACGTACATTTACAGGCTTTTTCTTCATATATGAGGTGTTTGTTGTTAGATGCTTATCTTTACGTTGTAATGCCTTCTTATGAGCCCCTATGAATATGGCACGTAATGATTTAGTAACCGTCAGCACTCCTTCTTTAATATCGTTAGCCATTTTAAAAATGATGTTTTTGGCCAATATGAATTCCTGAATATTACTTACATTAGATGCGAGCACCACTTTATGCAGATCATCCTTAAAGTTATCTGAGATAGGTAATGAATGAATAAATTCAAATAGCATTTGTTGATACTCATTCATAAACTCTTTGCATGCTTCTTTTTCAGCATTAGCTCGGTTATAAGCTTTTTGTAATGGAACAACCTCACATTCCTCAAAAGGCTCGTCAGGATCTTCACATGTTTCAGATTGACTGGGCAAAATAATATAGATGTTTGCACCGCGTCCTCCCTTTACCCTCGTTGTTGTTTGTTTTTTGATAATCCCTAGTGATTCCAATTTTGAAATGGCTCTATAAACTGTCTTTGCGCTAACCTCCAATGATGTTGCGATTGTGGAAGCTTTTAAATGACATGCCCCTGGATGTTCCAAAGCATGACTAGCAAGCTTGAAAACGATGGCACGTTCTGATTCAGTCAAATCATAGTAGTGTGCTGCCATGTGGTTCTCAACAGCTGTGTCCATATCTGCTACTGATTCAAATGTTGTGTATTGTGCTAAATATTCAAATGCCATCGTTTTCACCTCGCTTTCATTTAATACCTATAACTTGACTTCTTCATAAGTGACTATATTTTGTTGTCACAAATATATCACTGACTATATTTCATTGTCAACTATATTTCATTGTCGCTTTGTTGTTACTTTTAGTATAAAATTATAGGAGAGGTGATATTGTGAGTACTCGAGCTAAATCAAGGTTAAAAATAATCTTGGATGAGAGGGAAATTTCCATCCGAAAATGTGCTGAACTAGCTGGGTTAAAATTTGAAACAGTTCGTAAAATGTACAACGATGAAGCTAAACAATACCAACGTGATACACTTGGAGCATTATGCAAAGCATTGGATTGCGATATTAGCGATCTTTTAGAACTAATTGAAGAATAGAAACACAAAAGCATCTACTCTATTTAGAGCGGATGCTTTTTTAATAAAAATTATTAAATGATTCAATTTTTACGAAAGTGATCATATTAGACAACGAGTGCTTCACCAAAAATATTAATTTCCCAAGATTGGAGGCGAAACAAATGCAGCAATTACATGTAAATTTGACGATTCCTATACCCGAAGAATATATACTCATAACAAAAGTTGAATTTGAGCAATTGCAACAAGAACAGTTAAGTGGCCAGTATTGGACTATGAAAGACTTAGAAAAACGTGTAGGCAAAGAATGGCGCTGGATAAAGGACAACATTCTATACCCAACAAGATTTAAAAAAATATTAGATGTAAACAATGGTGGGTTTGTCTACTATCCTGAGGGAAGAGGTAAAAATTGGTCTCTCCACGCCAGTAAAATGGCACAGTTTTTGGATGATAATTTTCATTTAATATTTGGTGGGTAAAATAAGCAAAAAAACAGCTACTCACTAGAGAGCTGTTTTCTTTTGGCCATAATAAAAAGCAACCACATTTTTGCAGTTGCTTGATTGTATATATATTAATTATTAAGAGCATATTTTAAAAGATTAAAAGAATAAATGATTAAGATTCAAAATTTATAGGTTTATGCTTACTCTCCCAATGAATCTCAGCATTTCAACGTTAGGACACTGCGGTGGGACAAAAAGATAATTTACTTTTTGATTGTCGGTTTTTTATTTTTCCAATAAAATTACAACAAAGGGGATATACCACTAAACACACTAGGAGGAAAATATGGATACAGCTTTGTGTACCTTTAATAATACTAGATATAATTCTTACGATTTCAATTTACTACCAGAACCAGAAAAATTATTTCTTAGACAACATCTAGAGTGTATTGAATGTAAAGGAAAAACAAGTTTTCGAAAAGCTTCCACTGATAACAAACCGCCTTGTTTTGCTGCAACTCATATTGGCAAATGCTCAAAGGAAAGTTCATCAAAATCTGTATCAAGTAGCCCTGGAAAAAATAAAGTGTCTAAAATAATTGTTAATCCAAATGAAATTAAACTGAAGAAAACGAATTTTTTTACAGCACCTAGTTCTGTTACTCAAACGCAAGGAACAGGGAATGTTGGTGCAAAAAAAGGACACAATAGAAATTCCTTTACGCTTGACCCTGCAAAAAAAACAACTAAAAGCAAAACTTTAAGGAATATATTAAATCAGCATTTAGAAAGTGCTTTAAATAATACCAAGTTGAATATCACCGTAAATAATAAAAGTTTCCCTTTAAAAGATATACTCTTTGATTGGGATAAAATGATTATTCATAATATATCAGGTTTTTATTGCGGATATATCAGAAACTCTAATAAACGAATATGGCTAAATACTAACTCAAACAACAACCTTAGTATTCTACTTGATGATACTGTGGCAGATATTATTTGGAGTGATTTACCTTATAAATCTGGTTCATGGAATAATGGAGTTCCAGTGATTGTATACGGAACACCTCGAGTGAGTCCTAACGGGAAAACATTTATCAAAATTTTTGACATAGAAAATATATACATTTCTAAAAAACACTATAAAAAAATTTAGAGCTCAAACACTATTGGAAACTTAAACAGAATTGTATTTGTATGAAGAACCTAAATTATAGCTAAAGGAGGAACTATATGATCGGTGTAGTAGGTATTGCCTCTATTCGTTCCTGTTATTCAAAGATTGAAAACAATACTATCGTTGAAAATGATTCTGCAACAATAAAAATCTTAAAATCGAACACCACAATCATTGACGGAGAAAATTATACTGATTGTGAAGTTAAATTTCTTATTCGTATGCAAACCAATATTGAATGTAAATCTTTAGATGACTATGTTGGACATGTCTATCCATTCCTTAAAAATTTAATAAAAGGAACTATAACCCGTGTTCAAATCATAAAAATTATTGATTTAGGGCCAGCCCCCTTAAAGCACCTATCTCAAATATAAAGCTGTGCAACTGTATCGCCTCACATAAGTAAACTATTCACAAAGGATATAAAGATTATTTCACGATTATCCCCCGATGCTTTCTATTATCACCGTATATTTAGACTACATAAGCAAGACCACCCATCACTGAGTGGTCTTTTTTGGACCATCTTTTTATTTATTATTATCAGTGATTTTTCTATTTGATGATTTGTCAAATTAAGTGCAACAATTGCTCATTAAAAGCCTCGTTTGCAGTTTTCCAACCAAGACATTTTCTTGGTCGGTTGTTGATAT
>NZ_JBHJTF010000025.1:0-41680 GCF_042267565.1 Lysinibacillus sp. NPDC056232
CTTTCCGTCGCTTCGGCTCTTCTTTCCGTCGCTTTGCCCTTTCTTTCCGTCGCGGCACTTTCTTTCCGTCGCTTCGGCTCTTCTTTCCGTCGCTTTGACTCTTCTTTCCGTCGCGGCACTTTCTTTCCGTCGCTTCGGCTTTTCTTTCCGTCGCTTTGACTCTTCTTTCCGTCGCTTTGACTCTTCTTTCCGTCACCCCGGCTTTTCTTTCCGTCACCCCGGCTCTTCTTTCCGTCACCCCGGCTCTTCTTTCCGTCACCCTGGCTCTTCTTTCCGTCGCGGCACTTTCTTTCCGTCGCTTCGGCTTTTCTTTCCGTCGCTTCGGCTTTTCTTTCCGTCGCTTCGGCTCTTCTTTCCGTCGCTTCGGCTCTTCTTTCCGTCGCTTTGCCCTTTCTTTCCGTCGCGGCACTTTCTTTCCGTCGCTTCGGCTCTTCTTTCCGTCGCTTCAGCCCTTCTGCTCCGCCCAGGCCTTCTCTTTCCATCACTTCAATCTTTCTATCATCCATCACCTCGACGATCGAAGTGCAATGGCATTGACCTTCATTTTAGATTGTACAAATATCCAACAAATGTGAGAGGACCTGTTTTTTCAATGCAAAAACAAAAAAACTACCCAAGATGGAAGATTTCCCTCTTGGACAGTCTTTACGTTATACGTTTTTTAATCTTCTTTTTCGATTAGTGTTGCTAATGCTGTAACCGCTTGCTCAGCATCGTTACCTTCACCACTAAGGACAACCTCTGTTCCTTTTGCAATGGCTAAGCTCATAACACCCATAATGGATTTAGCATTTACTTTTTTCTCGTCTTTCTCAAGAAAGATATCTGCGCTAAAACGATTTGCTTCTTGTACAAATAGCGCTGCTTGTCTAGCTTGTAGTCCTAATTTTAATTTTACATGGACTCTTCTCTCGGTCATTCTCAAAACTCCCCTTTACTACCGTTCATCTTATTATTTTTATCTTACCTTACTTACGAGCAAAAGAACAATACGTACCTGAAAAGTATGAAAATTTAGCCACCAATTTTTTCGCCACTTCTTAATGCATCGGCAATTTCATCAATTTTCCGTAATCGATGATTAACACCTGATTTACTAACCGTTCCACTTGATACCATTTCACCAAGTTCTTTCAGCGTTACATCTTGATATTCTACTCGTAATCGTGCTATTTCACGAAGTTTTTCTGGTAATTGATCGAGACCTATTGAATTTTCAATAAATCGGATATTCTCTACCTGACGTAATGCGGCACCTATTGTTTTATTTAAGTTCGCTGTTTCACAGTTAACTATGCGATTAACACTATTTCTCATGTCTCGCAATATACGAACGTCTTCGAACTTCATCATTGCTTGATGAGCTCCAACAATATTAAGGAAATCAGAAATTTTTTCCGCTTCTTTTAAATAAGTAACAAAGCCTTTTTTTCGTTCAATTGTTTTTGCATTTAGCTCAAATTCATTCATCAAATCCATTAAAGCCTCGCCATGCTCTTTATATAATGAATAAATTTCTAAATGGTAGGCTGATGTTTCCGGATTGTTGACAGAGCCCCCAGCTAAAAATGCTCCTCGTAAATACGCTCTTTTTTGGCCACTCTTTTTAATGAGCTCCCGAGAAATAGTATGATTAAATTGAAAGTCGTCTGAGATGATTTCTAAGTCTATTAGTAGCTCTCGCGCACCTTCTCTTACACGGCAAATATATACGTTATTTTTTTTCAAACGCATTTTTTTTCTAACAAGTAACTCTACATTATATGGATACAGCTTTTTCATAATCGTATAAAGTCTTCTTGCGATTGCAGCGTTTTCAGTTTGTACGTCTAAGCTTAACTGTTTATTAGCAAAGGATAATGAACCATTCATACGAATTAGGGCAGATACTTCTGCTTTCATACAATGATTGTCCGCTTCTATTTGAGTTAATTCCTTTTTCGTTTCAGAAGCAAAAGACATATCACGCCCTCCTTTCAACCTTTTGTTCTATGTATATGTCCATCTTATCATATACAATAAGTGCTTTATAATTCACGAATCTCTTGCTCATAGATATTTGCATAATCTACAAGCCATTTTGCAACGTTTGCCGCATTATGACGAACCGTCCCATCTGGGCGAATCGTGGCAATATCTCGTTTAATAACTTCTAATCCCATACTTTCGAGCTTGGCAACGTCGAATGTTACTGGCTCAGCACATTCTTCCTTATAGAGCTCCTTTACAGGATGAGGAAGTTTTACATCATTTACTAAAATCGAATCAATGAAGGAGTCTCCAACATGCTCATATATAGCTTTAACGTGATCACCGGCTGTATAGGAAATGGTTTCACCTTTTTGAGTCATTAAATTACAAACATAAATTTTTCTTCCTTTAGCCTTTACAACAGCATCTCCTATTCCTTTTACAAGGAGGTTTGGAATAATGCTTGTATATAAACTTCCTGGACCAATTAAAATATAGTCAGCACGATGAATTGCTCGAATAGCCTCTGGTAACGGTTTCACGTTTTCTGGCACTAAAAAAACTCGACTAATTCGTTTTTTAGCCTTTGGAATTTTAGATTCACCTTCAATGATTGAACCATCCTCAAGCTCTGCATGTAAATTTATCTTTTTATTGGCTGCTGGTATGACGCGACCATGCACCTTTAAAACCTTTCCCATTTCACTAATAGCATGGTTAAAGTCACCAGTAATATCTGTTAAAGCCGTCAGCATTAAATTACCTAATGAATGACCACGTAAATCTTCCGATGCTAAAAATCGATATTGAAACATTTGCTCTACAAGCGGCTCAACATCCGATAACGCTGCGATAACATTACGGACATCCCCAGGTGGTGGAATATCATAGTCATCTCGTAAGCGTCCTGAAGAACCACCATCATCTGCTACTGTCACAATTGCTGTAATATCAAATGGGTGGTGCTTGAGCCCTCGTACTAAGGTAGAAAGCCCTGTACCACCACCTATTACAACAAGCTTTGTTCGCTTCTTTCCCATTCACTCAATCCTTTCTACGATTGATGTCGCGATGCGTAATAACGGTATTTTCCTTCCCAGCTAAATATGCCCCGAAATATTCCGCTAATGTTACCGAACGATGCTGTCCTCCAGTACATCCAAAAGCAATGACAAGTTGCGATTTGCCCTCTTGTCTATAGAGAGGAATCATAAATTCAAACAAATCCGTAAGTTTTTGAATGAGTGTTTGCGTATCCTCAAGTGCCAGCACATAAGAAGATACCTCAGTTTGTAAACCTGTTTTATGACGTAGCTCCTCTACATAATATGGATTTTTTAAAAAACGAACATCAAACACTAAGTCGGCATCAATCGGCATACCATGCTTAAATCCAAAAGACATGATATTTACTGAGAAAATATTATTAGCATCATTTGCAAATTCTTTTGCGATTTTTTCACGTAGCTCTTTAGGCTTCATATTAGATGTATTATAGACAAATTTAGCGCGACCCTTTACTTCCGATAAAAGCTTGCGTTCTTGTTTAATGCCATTTAATAGCAACCCATTTACAGCCAATGGATGGGCACGTCTTGTTTCCTTATAACGTCTAACTAAAGCCGCATCATCTGCATCTAAAAATAAAATTCGTGCAACTATATCGCCTTCTTTAAGTATATGGTCGAGGGCGCCAATAAGAGAATCAAAAAAGTCGCCGCCACGCATATCCATGACAGCTGCTATACGTGTAATATTTTTACCCGAATCCCTTAGTAGGGTTAAAAATGTTGTGAGTAACGCTGGTGGTAAATTATCAATACAGTAATACCCTAAATCTTCAAAGCTTTGAATAGCTACTGTTTTCCCAGCTCCAGACATTCCTGTAATAATAACCAATTCATGTGTACCTTTTGGGCCTTCAACCACCACTGTCATGCAGCTCCTTTATTGTTCTATTGATATTTGTATTTTCTCATGAAGTAATTCAAAATCAGTCGTATATTCAAATGTACCGTACTGAATGCCTGATTGTGAGATAGCAAATTGTAAGTTTGTTCGATCACCTTCAGCCATTGGCAAATGCTTCAAATCCTCTACTGGGTGCCATGCGAGTTTGCCTTCTCTAGTTTCTTTAAACGGTACGCCTTCTATATCCTTTGCAACAAATGTATAAAGCATCCATTCGTCCACTACCTTATTATTTTCTTTAATAATCATCGTATAAACACCCTTTAAATGAGCATTTATCGGTGTGACATTTGTTTCTTCTTTAAACTCACGTACAGCAGCCTCATAAATGGACTCACCGCTCTCCATTTTACCGCCGGGAGCTACGTACCAGCCACGTCTAGGCTTCTGAAGTAATAATGCTTGACCGTCTTTTACAGCTATTAAATTTGCAATTCTTTGCATAGGCACACCTCTAATCTCTTTTGCATTCTTCCTTTTATTATAGCAAGACCAAACAAGGTTTGTCCTCAATTCTAAACTTTAGGTGCATTGCAATTTTAACTTAACCGATACATGTGGGGAAACCTGTTTTTAACCTCTACTCAAGCATATGAAACTCCGCCACAAAAAAATTCAAAATTTCCGTTTACAACAAAAATAGGTTGCTCCACCTTATTTGGCGGAAACAACCTACTCAACAAAATAAAAGGGGGATTGCTAATTACAATTTTTATATTACACCTTTTATATGTCATTCAAGTTACAACTATATTAAGACCGTATTAAAATTGTATTTTTTTCCTTAAAAACTAATCAAAGAGAATCATCACCATAATGTGGGGTTGATTTCCATTCCGGCTGGGCGCTTTCCTGGGGGCGTCCGATGAGCCGCTTCACTCGCGTTGCTCGCTCCAGGGTCTCATCTGTGACGCTAATCCCCGAGGAGTCGCCCAGCCTCCACTCCAATCAACTTATATAAATGACATACATTTCAAAAAAATGTCATCCACAACTCTGGTGATGAAACTGCCCTTATCAATTATCCATTTTAAGCATTAATTTTTTCTAATAATTCTTCCACATAGTGCTGTACTGCCTGTGCTGCAATACTTCCGTCACCTGTTGCTGTAACGATTTGACGAAGTGATTTCTCACGTACATCTCCAGCTGCGAAGATACCTGGTACTGTTGTTTCCATATTATCATTTGTCAAAATATAACCAGCATCATTTAAAATACCTAGAGACTCAAATGGTTTTGTTAATGGTAGCATTCCAATGTATATAAATACGCCATTAGTAGCAAAATCAGATTCTGTACCATCTACAGTTGATTGTAATGTTACACTTCCAACTTTACCATCAGCCTCATTAATTTCTTTGACTGTTGCATTCCAAATGAAATCAATTTTTTCGTTAGCAAAGGCACGATCTTGGAGAATTTTTTGTGCACGTAATTTATCACGACGGTGCACAATTGTTACTTTATCAGCAAAGCGAGTTAAATAAACACCTTCTTCAACAGCAGAATCCCCGCCACCTACGACAACAAGATTTTTTTGCTTGAAGAATGCACCATCACATACTGCACAATAGCTGACACCACGGCCACCAAGTTCTTTTTCGCCAGGCACGCCCATTTTTTTATACTCCGCACCTGTAGAAAGAATAATTGCTCGTGTTTTATATTCTTTAGTACCTGATTTTATTGTTTTATATTCTTCACCATCAATAATTTCAGTGACATCGCCATATGCATACTCTGCACCAAATTTCTTAGCATGATCGAACATTTTTGTAGACAGCTCAGGCCCCAAAATTGTATCAAATCCTGGATAGTTTTCTACTTCTTCTGTATTTGCCATTTGTCCGCCAGGGATCCCACGTTCAATCATTAAAGTTGAAAGGTTGGCACGTGATGTATAAACAGCCGCAGTCATACCAGCCGGACCTGCACCAATTATTACAACATCATAAATTTTTTCTTCTGACATAAATACTTCCCCCTAAACAAATACTTTTCTATCTTCGTTCAGTAGGTGCCCAAACACCTGCTGAATGAAGATAATGCCTCGGACATAGCCAAGGCGAAATTGATAATAACTTTAGTATGTTCATCGTATGTGAAAGTAAAAAGTTATTCAACTATGTTGCTCACGGTCTAATTATGAGTGTCTGGTAAAAACTTTAAAATTTCATCAATATACTTCGATAAAGTTGACACGGATACTCCGTATTGCTGAGCTATCTCTTTTTTTGTCACCTTGAGCATCCGAGAAGAACGGAATAAATAGTCATTTGCTCCTGCAATAGCCGCTGGATTTGTGAATCGATAATTGTTTATCAATGCTTGCTCACAAAGCACAAACCACATTTGGAACATTGGTGCAATTAATGTCGTAAGCTTCCCATACTGTTCAAGTAAAATTTCTGGCACACTCACTGCTCGTATAAAGCTAGCCTCTACTTTGTTTTTCATATCAAATTGATGTCCTAGTGCATAAGCTAGGAATAGCTTTTCATACGCATTACATTGTTCAACATCTATCCATTTGGGATGTGCGATGATTTCCTGTTTATGAGCTGTACAACTTAGTAAAAATAAACCAAATATGCGTTCACTTGTATAATCGCTCTCTAGCTTCTCCACAATATAATCACGGTCATGTTCTAATGCATCCAGTGAATACATGTTTTCTTCTTGACGCCAAGGTTCAAAGCCTTCTTTTTCAGGATCTAGCTCAAGTAGCTGCTCCCATGCACTCTTTGATATTTCTTCATGTCCTGAGAAATACGCTGCATGTGATAACCAAAAGTAAAAGCCAGCATCACCTACATAGCCTCTTTTTTGCATGCTACGCAACCATTTAAATGCTAATTCATATTGTCCAACGAGCGCTAATGTTGCACCCAACTTATAACGATGTTCCCATAAGTATGGCTGAATTTTCACAAGTACTTCTAAAAGATCCTTTAAATCTTCTTCATTTTTTTCATAGTACGCAATAACCGTTAAATTACATAGTGCATGTAAATTCCCCTTATTATCACGTAATACATTATTTAGAAGCGCCTTCGCCTGTTCTGCTTCACCAACATAAAAATAAGCAAGGGCTAAGTTGTTATAAGCTGACCAAAAATCCGGTCTATCTTCAATTAACTCTTCTAGCATATTAATAGCTTCAGGGAAATCTCCCTTTTCCATACAACGCCTTGCTTGCTCCTGACGATATAAATCTTCAGTAGAACCTTCAAGCTCTTCAAAATCATCCTGCTCAAAATCAACAAAGTCTAATATTTCAGCAGCTTCATCAGCATAAGCACCCTCTGGATCGATTTGTAAATATTGCTCTGCAAAGCGTTTAGCATCATGTATAATACCGATACATCCGGAAACCTCTGCCATGTAAAAAATAATTTCTGGATTGTCTTTATCTATCTGATAGGCACGATGAAGAAGATCATACGCTTCCTCGAAACGTTGACCCTCTAACTCTACTATCGCTAATTGCAATAAAATCATTGGATCATCAGGACTTAAATCAACTGCTCGCTGTAAATATTTATAGGCTTTATTCATTTGTCCGCTATTCATTGCTTGAATTGATTTTTTATAATAATAGTCGCCTGTTGGAATGAACGACACTATATTCGTTTGATTCTCTTTTTGACGTTTCTTTTCCAATATATTTCCTCCGAAACAAGAAATAAGGAACGTATCATACGTTCCTTTACACAGTAACTTCTATTATACCATACAATAAGCAATATGCCGTTATTTCTCCTCGTGACGTTTTTCTAACACATGTAACACGTCATAAACACTTACTTTTTGCTCTTGTAGTAACACTAGTAGATGATACATTAAATCGGCAGCCTCCCATTTCACTTCTTCTGCATCCCGATTTTTTGCACCTATGACTACCTCAGTTGCTTCTTCTCCAACTTTTTTACAGATTTTGTCGATTCCTTTATCGAATAAATATGTAGTATACGCCCCTTCTGGCATTTCTTGCTCACGCTTCGCAATGATATTGACAAGTTTAGAAATTATCTCAACAGATCCAACCTTGGCATTTTGCTGAATAATCTCTGTAAAGCAAGAAGTTGTTCCATTATGACAAGCTGGGCCAGCAGGAATTACTTCTACGACTAATGCGTCACTGTCACAGTCCGCTTTGATTGACACAACTTTTTGTGTATGGCCGCTTGTTGCCCCTTTGTGCCAGAGCTCTTGGCGTGAACGAGAGAAGAACCATGTTTCTCCCGATTCAAGTGTTTTTTCTAGAGATTCTTTATTCATATACGCTACAGTTAGGACTTCTTTTGTATTCGCATCTTGTACAACCGCAGTGACAAGACCTTTTTCATCAAATTTAATGCTATCCATCATCTTACAGCCACTCCTTTTTCACATAAGTACTCTTTTACTTGTGCTACGCTCGTTTCTTTGTAATGGAAGATGGATGCGGCAAGTGCTGCATCTGCATCGACATCTTCAGCTAATACCTCGTAAAAATGTTCGGCATCCCCTGCACCGCCACTTGCAATAACAGGAACTGTCACAGCCTCTCTCACAGCTTTTGTTAAGGCTAAATCAAAACCGGATTTCTCACCGTCCTGATTCATACTCGTTAATAAAATTTCACCAGCACCTAAACGAACCGCTTCCTTCGCCCACTCAGTTGCCTGCCACGTTGTTTTGTTTCTGCCTCCATGCGTATAAACCATCCATGTGGCATCTTCCTCACTAAAGCGGGCATCAATAGCTACAACAATACATTGTGCGCCAAAGAAGTCAGAACCTTCTTTAATCAGCTCCGGTCGCTCTATAGCAGAAGTATTCACTGATACTTTATCGGCACCCGCACGTAAAATGCGTTTCATATCATCTAGTGTTCGAATTCCACCACCTACTGTGAACGGAATGGCTAATGTAGCTGCAGTTTGCCGGACAACATCAACCATTGTTTCACGTCCTTCATGTGATGCCGAGATATCTAGAAACACAAGCTCGTCTGCCCCTTGCTCATCATAAAACTTAGCAAGCTCTACTGGGTCACCCGCATCACGTAATGACACAAACTGTACACCTTTTACAACACGTCCCTCTTTCACATCAAGACATGGAATAATGCGCTTTGTTAACATGATGCCACCCCCTTCAACCACTGCTCTAATAAATACACACCTAACTCACCTGACTTTTCGGGATGGAACTGCATGCCCGTAATAGAGCCATTTGCCACAATGCCAGGAACCTTAATACCATGGTACTCTGCATAAGCGACAAGCTCTGTTTCATCGATATCAGTTGCATAAAATGAGTGCACAAAATAAACATGCTTTGCCGTTACTTCACCATTTAACCATAAAGGACGCTTTGTCACTGCGAGCTCATTCCATCCCATATGTGGCACTCGATACTTCTGCCCTGCATTGTCACCACTAAATCGTTTAATGCTTCCTTTAAAAAAGCCCAAACCCTTCGTAGTGGTCACTTCTTCACTTTGCTCAAATAATAATTGCATTCCTAAACAAATTCCGAGAAGTGGTCGATTTTCAGCTTTCACCTTGTGTAAATATCGATCCAAATTCGTTTCAGCTAAACGTTTGATGGCATCCGGAAAGGCCCCAACACCAGGAAGTAACAGTGCATCTGTTGCATCTAGCACTTTTTCGTTAGACGTGACAACAACCTCACAGCCAAGTCGTTTTAAGGCTTGTTCAACACTAAATAAATTCCCCATTCCATAATCAATAACACCTATTTTCACGTTAACAGCCCCTTAGTCGATGGTACACCTTTAACACGTGGATCAATTTCCACTGCTGCGTCAATGGCACGTGCTAACGCTTTAAAAATAGCTTCGATAATATGATGTGTATTCTGTCCATAAGGTACAATGACATGTACATTCATCCGTGCCTCAAGTGCAAACTTCCACAAAAATTCATGTACTAATTCAGTATCGAAACTACCAACCTTTTCCTTTAACTGTGGCACACGATATTCTAAGTGCGGACGATTCGAGCAATCCACAACGACTTGTGCAAGCGCATCATCCATTGGCACAAATGCTGTCCCGTAACGCTTTATTCCTTTTTTATCACCGAGCGCTTCACGAATAGCTTGGCCTAATACAATTCCGAGGTCTTCTGTTGTATGATGATCATCTATATATGTATCACCGTTCGCTTCTATCGTCCCATCGAAAAGCCCATGTTTGATAAAGAGATCAAGCATGTGATCCATAAAGCCAACACCCGTTTTTATATCTGCCTTCCCTTCACCATCTAAATCGATGGCTACCGAAATTTGAGTTTCGTTTGTCGTACGTTCAACTTTTGCATATCGTTTTTTTTCAGTCATTGTACTACTCCTTTTCCCATCCACGCGATTCGACTGCACGAGCATGTCCCTCTAAGCCTTCCATACGTGCTAGACGTGCAATTTTCGGTGCATGTTCTGCCCAAGTTTTTTCACTATAAAAGACGACGCTCGATTTTTTCATAAAATCATCAACGTTTAAGCCACTCGCAAAGCGTGCAGTGCTATTCGTTGGCAGCACATGGTTTGTCCCTGCAAAGTAATCACCAACTGGTTCAGAGCTATAACGACCGATGAAAATACCACCTGCATGTCGTACTTGTTCAGCTACAGCCTCAGCATTTTTTGTGACAATTTCTAAATGCTCAGGTGCTAGCGAATTAATGGCATCTATGGCATCCGCCATCGTTTCAGCCACATAAATGGCACCAAAGTTTTCTATCGATGCACGCGCTACCTCTTCACGCGGTAAAGTCTTTAATTGCTTCTCCACCTCGTCAGCCACTTTTTTAGCCAATTGCTCAGAAGTCGTTACTAAAATGGCACAAGCCAATTTATCATGCTCAGCCTGTGATAAAAGATCGGCCGCGATTTCATCAGCAAATGCTGTGTCATCCGCTAACACGGCAATTTCACTTGGGCCTGCAATCATATCAATTGCTACCTCACCAAATACTTCACGTTTTGCTAATGCTACAAAAATATTTCCTGGACCTGTAATTTTATCAACTGGAGAAATGGTCTCTGTGCCATATGCAAGAGCCGCAATCGCCTGAGCTCCACCTATTTTATAGATTTCTTCTACTCCTAAAATATGCGCTGCAGCAAGTACACCTGGAGGTAATTTTCCATCGCGACCTGCTGGAGATGTCATAACAATGCGCTTGACACCAGCAACTTGTGCAGGAATAACGTTCATCAAGACCGAAGATGGATATGCTGCAGTACCACCAGGAACATACAGACCTACTGCATCGAGCGCAGTAATTCGCTGTCCAAGCCATGAACCATCTGAAAGCTCCAAGCGATAACCTGAACGTTTTTGCTGCTCGTGATAAAGGCGAATATTTTGAGCGGCTTCTGTTAAATCAGCATAAAGCTGTTGATCGATTGTATTAGCGCCATCTTCTAACTCTTCCTTCGTTACACGTAAATAATCAGGGGCACAACCATCCCATTTTTCTGTATAAAAACGTATGGCTGCGTCACCTTGTGCACGAACATCTTTCAATACTTGACGTACAACCTTTAACTGCTCTTCATTTCCACCTTCCAGTGGTCTCTTTAAAGAAATACCTTTTTCAAGCTTTGTTATTTTCATAGGATTAATCTCCTTTAAATCATGGAATGTGCCTCTTCCAGACAGTAGAAATTTTTATTTAACGCATTTTTTCAAACGTTTCACAAGATCGATAATACGATCGCTCTTCATGCGATAGCTTACGGGATTGGCAATTAATCGTGATGATACGTCTGTAATAAATTCATACTCCACTAAGCCATTTTCTTTCAGCGTCCGGCCTGTTGAAACAATATCGACTATTCGATCTGCTAAGCCAATCATGGGCGCCAATTCGATCGATCCATTTAGCTCAATAATTTCAACCTGCTCGCCAATACCTTTATAATATTTCATTGCAATATTGGGGTATTTTGTCGCTATTCTTGGTGCAATTTCATTCATCGTCGTATTTGGTAAGCCTGCTGATGCGATATAACAAGTACTTATTTTCAAATCCAGTAATTCATGCACTTCTCGTTGCTGTTCTAACAAAACATCCTTCCCAGCAATACCAATATCCGCTACACCATGCTCAACATAAACAGGAACATCCATTGGCTTTGCTAATATAAAACGAATTTTCTCTTCTGGAATTTCAAGCATTAATTTACGGGACATTTCGACTTCTTCTGGTAAATTAAAGCCGGCTTCTAAAAGCATCTGGTATGCCTCGTCAAATATGCGTCCCTTCGGCATAGCAATCGTTAATTCATTCACCGTCAACGTCCTCCTGTCCCACAACAACTACTTCTGTAAAGTGTGCTAAAAATGCTTCTTCTTCAACAAGACTACTCCTTAACTGCAAGGTAGCCTGTTTACCAGCTGCCCGGAGCGTCTGTACCTTTGCAATCGCATCTTCAAATTGCGCTTCCTCAAACAACACGACTGTAGCTTCTTGTCGATCATCAGATTGCTCATCCAGTGTTTCTAATAAGCGATCAACGCGAATACTAAATCCTGTAGCGCCTACTTTTGAGCCAAATACCTCCAGCAATCCGTCATAACGTCCCCCATTGCCTAATGGAAAGCCACTGCCGGTAGCAAACACTTCGAATAACATGCCTGTGTAATAGCTCATATGACTAGAAAGTGTAAAATCAAAGGCTACATAATCCGCTAAGCCTGCAATTTCAAGTAGTTTAGCGAGCTGCTGCATATATTCTAATGCGTCATTTTTCCGTACATATTTTTCAATATCTTGAATTTCTTTTACATTCATAGCTTCTTCAATAAACTGCAGTAATGCATCGGATTTTGTTTTAGGTAAATCAAATGATTCTACTGCTTCTTCAAACCCTACATAATTGCGTTGCACGAGGAGTGCCCGCAGTATATTTTGTTGTTCAACGCTTTCTGTATAATCTTGTAAAATACAATTTAGTATACCTGCATGACCGATCGTCACTTTAAATTTTGTTAAGCCATATTGCTTTAATAACTCCATTGCCGTTACAATAACCTCAGCATCAGCAAATACAGAATTGTCTCCAATTAACTCGATCCCCATCTGATCGAATTCTGCTGGACGCCCACCTTCCGCCTCCTGTGCGCGAAAGACGCTAGCAAAATAAGCGAGACGTATTGGGATCATCTCTTTTAATAATTTTGACGTCGCTACACGTGCAATCGGTGTTGTCATATCAGGTCGTAATACTAACGTGTTGCCCTGGCTATCTACTAATTTAAATAAATGCGCATCGGCTATTGCAGATGCTTTACCGACTGTATCAAAATACTCTACTGCAGGCGTTTTAATAAATTCATAGCCTCTTCTGCATAAAAAGTCTCGTCCGGTATTTCTAACAGTCTCTACCTTTTCAAATATTTGCGGAAATGTATCGCGCATTCCAAGTGGTTTCTCAAACATTTTAATCGATGACATTTTGACACTTCCTCACGTTTCACTTTAACTCACTAGAGTATTAGAGAATTAGATTATGAAAGAATTCTAACTTATTTCTTCTTGCTAGTCAATGCGATCTCCTCTAAATTATTGAACAATTTCAATACTTATTATTCTGTTAATTATACTTAAAAATAAAATAATTTAAACTTTATTCAACAGAGTAAGCTTTTTCCTCCTTAAACTAGTAAATCTTTAGACAAAAAACTGTGTGAATCTTTTTTACTCTTTGGAAGGTGGATGTCGATAAAATTCAGAAGTTAGGTGATAAATCGTGAAAGTTAGTAGATAAACTTCAGAAGTTAGGTGATAAATCGTGAAAGTTAGTAGATAAACTTCAGAAGTTGGGTGATAAATCGTGAAAGTTAGTAGATAAAACTAAAAAGTTGGATGACATTTTGTTAAAACGTATGTCATGTCAACCCCTCGTTTTGCCGGAGAGTCATACTTTAATTTTTTTACAATTGTTATCAACAAAAAAACACTGTGCACAGTAAAGCAGCACAGTGTAGGTATTAATATTTTTGGGGCGTGCACCATTCCACTACTTCATTGCGTTTGCGCTCTGCCATTTGTTCAGCTGTATAAATAATTTGCATAGGATTACCGCCTGCTAAACAGCCAGCTGGCACATCCTTATGTACAAGGGTTGCAGCTGACACAATCGCACCGTCACCTATTGTTACACCTGGAAGTATCGTTGAATTAGCACCAACCATTACTTCATTGCCAATATGAACATCCCCCAGACGATACTCCTCTATTAAATATTCATGCGCCAAAATAGTCGTACTAAAGCCTATCACGGTATTGTCACCGATGTGAATACGTTCTGGAAACATTGTATCTGGCATGACCATTAAAGCTATGGAAGTTTGTTCACCAATCTCCATTTTTAAAAAAGTTCTATACAACCAGTTTTTCACACGTAAAAATGGTGTGAAGCGTCCAATTTGAATGACAATGAAACACTTCATCACCTTCCAAAAGGACACCGTATCATAAATATTCCAAAGCGAGTTTGCTCCTTCGACACGGTAGCGTTCTGTTTTACGTGCCATTTACTTACCCCACTTTCACAATTTCAAATAAATCCGTCATATGATGCAACATATATTCCGGTTTGAATTGTTGTAAGTATTCCTCACCTTTAAATGCCCATGCGACACCGGCCGCTCTAACTCCAGCGTTGTGCCCTGCCTCAATATCGTGGGAATTGTCACCAATCATAATAGCCTCTTCCTTGTTTACTCCAAGGCGTTCAAGCGCAAGCAAAACAGGCTCTGGATCAGGCTTTACATTTTTTACATCATCCGTGCCAATACGGGTATCAAATAAATGACTTGCTCCTAGTACAGATAGGCCACGGTCAATCATCCCATTACGCTTTGTAGACACAATCGCTAATTTAATACCCATATCCTTTAATTGCTCTAAAGTTGATACCACATCAGGATATTGACTGACAAGTTCATCGTGGTGCACTTCATTATATTCACGATATTTTGCAATCATCGCTTCCTCTTCACCAGGAGCAATGTCACTAAATGTCTGTTTTAAGGACGGTCCAAGGAATTTCAAGCAATCTTTTGGCGAATATTGCCCGGGAAATTGCTCATTTAAAACATGCATAAATGTTTGAATGATTAAATCATTTGTATTGAGTAATGTACCATCAAAATCAAATAGTAATGCCTTTATAGCCACTTTCCGAACCCCCTATTTGCTATCTAAATATTTCACTGCGGGTTTTACTTTTATGCGTCGGAAAATAATCGCACCAAGACCCACTACAATGCCTATTATTGAAACAACCTGAGCCGAGCGCAAATCCCCTACTAAATACAGGCTATCTGTACGCATGCCTTCTATATAGAAGCGACCGATTGAATACCAAACTAAATAGCTGAAGAATATTTCTCCACGATTTAAATTTACTTTGCGTAATACTAGTAAAATAATTAGCCCAAAAAAGTTCCAGACGGATTCATATAAAAAAGTAGGATGTACATATGTTCCTAATTCTTCAATATACATTTGATTAATAATCCAATCTGGTAGCATTAGATTTTCTAAAAATTCATGTGATACTGGACCCCCATAAGCCTCCTGGTTCATAAAATTTCCCCAACGTCCAATGATTTGTCCAATTAATATACTCGGTGCCGCAATATCTGCTACTTGTAAAAAGCTTATATTTCTTCTACGAGTAAATATGTAACCTGTCAAAAATGCCCCAATAAGTGCACCGTGAATAGCGATACCACCATTCCAAATTTCAATCATCTTCCCCGGGTTTTCACTATAATAATCCCAACGCATCGTTACATAGTAAATACGTGCGCATATGATGGATATAGGAACAGCCCATAGTAATAGATCCGCAAGAAAATCCTCCGGTAGGCCTCTCTTAACTGCTTCTCTTTGTCCTACAATATAAGCTAATATAATACCCGATACAATCAGTAGCCCATACCAACGAACAGGGATAGGTCCTAAATGGAAAGCAATCGGATTAATCTCTAGTAATAATAAATCCATCTTAAACTCCTCTCATCTTTTATATAGGCTATTGTATCCTATTAATGAACAATTAATCATCTAATTCATCCGCTGATGAGATGACCTCGTCTAATCGTCTAGAAAACTCTTCGGCTGCATTAACACCCATCTTTTTCAAACGATAATTCATTGCCGCTACTTCAATAATTACTGACACATTTCGTCCAGGTCTAACAGGAATCGTTAACTTCGTTAATTCCGTATCTATGATTTTCATTTTCTCTTCCTCTAAACCTAGACGATCATATACTTTTTCTGGATCCCATATTTCCAATTCGATAACTAATGTAATACGTTTATATGGACGTACCGCACTTGCTCCAAAGAGGGTCATAATATCGATAATACCAATGCCTCGAATTTCGAGTAAATGTTCTAAAAGTGGTGGTGGACTTCCAATTAAAAAATTCTCTGACTCCTGACGGATCTCTACACAATCATCAGCCACTAAACGGTGCCCCTTCTTGACAAGCTCAAGAGCTGTTTCACTTTTACCTACACCACTTTTTCCGATAATGAGTACACCGATGCCGTATATATCAACTAAAACTCCATGTGCAGCAGTCATCGGTGCTAAGCGACCTTCTAAATAGTTTGTTAGTCTACTCGAAAATTTCGTTGTTGTCATATGTGTTTTAAATACAGGTACATGTTTTTCATTGGACGCCTGTATAAGTTCCCTCGGCACCTCTAAATCCCGGGAAATAATAATAGCTGGAGTATCTTGCGAACATAGTAGACGCATGCGCTCCAGTTTCACATTTGCAGGTAGCATTTCAAAAAATGAAAGTTCTGTTTTTCCAAGCAATTGTACTCGATTTGCAGGATAATGCGTAAAATAGCCCGCCATCTCGAGCCCAGGTCTTGAAATATCACTAGTAACAATCGTTCTTCCTATTCCTTCCTCACCAGCTAATAGTTCTAACTTAAATTTCTCCATAACGTCTCTTGTTAATACTACGACCAATGTTTAATAGCCTCCATTCAAAGGAATTGAATATGTTTATCCGCGTTAACAGTCAGTAAAATTTCCACTAGTCGTGACATTTAACTGGCTGTAAACACCCGATTGGTTCAACTAGCAATCAGTTTTACTGATTGCAGTTTCACTTTATTTTAGCATGTCTAAGTATAAAAGAAATATATTTACACTCTGTCTATCTGACTAAAAAATTCTGCAAAATATAAAAAACTAGCGGTTCTCCAGCCCGCTAGTTTCATGATCGTTTTATTTTTGAGTTGCCAACCATTTAGCAACGGCTTCTGCATCTGCGCCTTTAACAACATTTGGAGGCATTCCATTTTTACCATTTTTAATAACATCTAAAATTTCCGCCTCTGTTAAACGAGAGCCTATATCACTAATTTTTGGTGCATTTCCTTGGCCTTGTAGCTCACCGCCATGGCAAGAAATACAAGATTTCATAGCAATTGTTTCGCCATTTGGAGTAGTTGTTTTTGTACCTTCATTTGTTGCCGTTTTACCTCCACCACAAGCAGCTAAGAAAATTGCTGAACCAATCGCTAATGTTAACATTGCCTTTTTCATTAGGGCCCCTCCTCAAAGTAAATAAGTATCTTTCCCCGACATTATACCAAAATTATGCACGTTTGAAACCTTCGCCTAACACCTCATACGCATTAGAAACGATCACAAACGCTGATGGGTCAACGTTTTTAATGAGTTGTTTCAGCTTTGTGAATTCTGTTTGGTAAACAACAACCATCAGAACTGGTCGCTCTTCCCCTGTATAGCCACCTATTGCAGGCAACTTTGTTACGCCTCGATTGATCTCGGCATAAATGGCATCACGTACTTCATCTTGTTTCATCGTAATAATGTAAACCATTTTAGACTGACTAAAGCCGAGCTGAATAATATCAATCGTTTTCGTCGTGACATAAAGTCCAATCAGGGCATACAAACCTTTCTCCAAGTCAAAAACAATTGCTGCACTAATGGCGATAATCCCATCAATTAAAAGTACACTTGTACCAAGCGTTATTCCGGTATACTTCGTAATAATTTGCGCTAGTAAATCAGTGCCACCAGTAGAAGCATTCCCCTTAAAAACTAGTCCTATTCCTGAACCAACCACAATCCCCCCAAATAGTGCACCGAGTAAAGGATTATCTGTCCAAGGCCCCCAACTGTTCGTTAGTAATACAATGAACGGTAATGTCACTGTTCCAATAAACGATTTTATTCCAAACTTTTTTCCAAGTAATAATATACCTGCTATAAATAATGGAATATTAAATGCATATTGTATAAAACCAGGATTCCATCCAAATAAACCGTGTAAAATTGTACTAATCCCACTTACTCCGCCAGAAGCTACTTGATTTGGCAGTAAAAATACATTAAAGCCAATGGCAATAATTGCCGCTCCAACGATGACGTACACATATTCCACAATGCTTTCCCTTACATCATGAATTTGATTCATTTCCCCCACGCCCGCTTCAACTATCAGAATTTTTTAAATACGAAATGATTATAGCAAATAGTTTTCGCATTGAGAACTTCGTCTTGATGAAGGGAATATGTATTTTTATAATTTAGTTCATCACCATAGCTTGTGGTTGATCTCCGTTCCGACTGGGCGCTTTGTTGTTGCTGACGCTTCACTTTCGCACTGAGCAAAGCTTCCTGGGGGCGTCGGGCTAACACGATGTTAGTCACGAAGGCGTTATCACAGGACGTGATGCTTTTAGCCTTCGTTCCTCTATTGCTGATCCCCTAGGAGTCGCCCAGTCTCCACTCCAATCAACTATATTAATGGCAAGCTTATTAATTTAATAAAAAAATAAGCTACCTTAAAAAGAATTTTAAGATAACTTATTTTCGACTTTTCACTAAAATATATACTTAACTGCAAATTCCACTACAGGACCTTTTTTTACAAGAACAGATTTTCGAATTAATCTTTGTTTTTATAAAGATTTTTCTGCCCACTCCATGGCTTCATTGTATAAAAGATCAATATTGGCTAAATCAATATTGAGCTGAGGAGCTAATTTTTCTAACGTAGACCAATCTAACTTGCCTAACGCAATACTGAATTCCAGATAAGGTGTCATTTCAGTTCGATTACCTAAAAGCGTTGCTATAATGTCTTCTGAAAAAGGTAGCTGCTGTAAAATAACATTTAGCGGTCTTTGCAACATAGTGTCTATTAATGAAAACATTCCAACTAAAAAATATTCAGAGAAGTTTTTCTTATAGGAAAGCTTGGCTAATTTCTCACAAACTTTTGCTCTAAATAAAGATGTACGCATGACTTCTTTAAAAATATCATTATCAGCATTCCTATCAATTTCTCGCATCGCCAATAAATAAATCCACTTTCGTAAATTTGGAACTCCGAGTAATATAATCGCTTGTTTTATCGAACGAACCTTGGATTTAGAACGCATCTCTGAATTATTAACCATATGCAATAATTTATACGTTAATGAAATATCACGCTCAATATTATCTGCTAATAACTGTATATTAGGTTCCTCTTCTTTTAACAGCGTAATAATATATAAATATTGAATCGCATTAGCAGGTATATCGGTTGCTGAAATTATTTGAGGTTGTTCAAAAAAATAGCCTTGAAACAATTCATAGCCAGAATGCTTCGCCACTTCAAATTGATTACGTGTCTCAACCTTCTCAGCAAGCAATTTTATGTGAGGGAAATTTTCTTTCACTTTATTTTCAATTTCCATTCGCTCAAGTAATGGTGACAATAAAAAGTCAACTTTTATATAATCGATATTAGGAAATAACTCATCATAAACTTGTACCTTATCATCTAAAATAAAATCATCTAATGCCATTTTAAATCCATATGATTTCAGCTCAATGACTTTCTCAACTAACTGAGGTGTGATAGGGACATCTTCTAAAATCTCAATAACAACTTGCGATGGATTTATGTATTCATTTAAAGGACTCATCAGCAAGTTTTCTGTAAAATTAACAAAACTAGGTTTTCCTTTTGCTACCTCTTCAATGCCAATTAAAAGAAATGAGTTTACTAGCACATCAATTGTGGCAGCATCTGAATCGACCATCGGAAAAGCATTCACGTTTTTGCTGCGATATAATAATTCATATGCAACGATTTGTTCCTGAAGGTTAAAAATTGGCTGTCTGCCGATAAATACTTCCATTTCGCTGTCCCCCATTTCTCCATTTTTTAGTAACATTATTATAGCATTTTTCAGTACTATCTGCTTATCATTCAAGTAACTGTCTAAAAATCGACTAACAATAATTAACATTATATACAATGAAATAAATCACCACATAGCGTGGTAGATTTTCGTTCCAGCTGAATGATGAGCCAAAATGACGCTATCCCCAAGAAGTCGCCTTGTCTCACTCCAATCAACTTATCCTCATTATATGTCATCCCCAACTTCTGCAATGAGCTCCAAAAAATCGTTACCAAAACTCCAAATTACTCATATAAAATATTATTCCTTTTTTCCGGCATATCTTTTTCAAACTCACTTAATCCTTTCTCCAATATTCCCTTAGCATATTTGTAAGATATTCTCTTTTCACATTGACATTTACCAATTT
Source organism: Lysinibacillus sp. NPDC056232 (assembly GCF_042267565.1). Lineage (NCBI taxonomy): Bacteria > Bacillati > Bacillota > Bacilli > Caryophanales > Bacillaceae > Lysinibacillus > Lysinibacillus sp. NPDC056232. The sequence continues at coordinate 20,584 of NZ_JBHJTF010000025.1, forward strand.
TTAATTTATAGTACATTACAACACTAACGCACTATGTTACATAGGATGAAAGGGGGTTTTTCGATGCACGTTCATCTAGATGGTACAGCACCGATTTATATTCAAATTGCTGAATGGCTACAGCACGAGATCATTGCCGATCGATTACAGACAGACGAGAAGGTCTATTCACAATATCAGTTAGCTGAATTATTCAATATAAATCCTGCTACAGCCGGTAAAGGGTTGACAATTTTACTTGAAGAGCAACTTTTATATAAAAAACGGGGGTTAGGTATGTTTGTCGCTACGGATGCAAAAGAACGAATTTTGATGAAACGTCGAAACGAAACATTGACGAAAATGGCACAAGAGATCGTATTAGAGGCAAAACGTTTACATGTATCTGATGAAGAATTGCTAGTGCTTATAAGAAAAACACAGGAGGGATTGGAATGAATATTATTCAATGTGAGGAGTTATCTAAAAGCTTCGGACGTCGTCATGCACTACAGCGCGTAACCTGCGCTATTGATGCAGAGAAAATTATCGGTATTATTGGTCGTAACGGTGCTGGTAAGTCGACATTACTTAATATTTTTGCAGGCTATATAAAGCCTACAACTGGATCATGCAAAGTGTTTAATGAAAATCCCTTTAATAATATTCGAACTGCTGCCAATATGATTTTTATCGATGATCGTTTAAGTTTCTCTGATTACTTATCGCTCGAAGATATTCTAAAGATGGGGGCTGATTTTTATCCTAATTGGCAAAATGAATTAGCTTATCGCATGCTCGATTATGCAGGTATAGACCTCACAGCAAAGCATCAGCAACTATCTAAAGGTCAATTAGCAACCTTTAACCTTGTTTACGGATTAGTAAGTCGCTGTGCAATTACCATTTTAGATGAACCTATGAATGGCATGGACGAAGTGATTCGAACAGATTTTTACAGAGCGATTTTAAAGGAATACCTTGCCTTTCCACGGACATTTTTAATTACTAGTCACCATTTGCAAGAGATGGAATCTATTTTAGAAGAAATTTTATTAATAGATGATGGTTCTGTCATTGCCCACGCGCCAATGGATGAATTTAAAGAACAGCTCATATCACTTAGCGGGCCAAGTGATGCACTTGCGGATCTGCTCTCTGAAACGGAAGTTTACGCTCAAAAGATTGTGACAGGGATGACCTCAGCAATAGTAGATGCTAGTAAACTATTCGTCTCAGAAGAAATACTTCGAACAAAAGGCATCACGGTATCATCCCTTACTGCAAGTGAAGTGTGTAAATATTTAACAAGTGAAAAAGGAAGTGATATTGATGCAATCTTTGACTAATATTTCATTAAAAACAATTGTAAAAAAACAGGTGAAATGGAAAGCAAAATTATATATTTCTGCCCTTAGTTCCTTAGTTATTGTACAAATCATTATTGGAATTTTAACATCTAGCTCAGGGAGTGGGTCTTCTGGTCACGGAGGAGGAAACTTAAATGTTCAGTTCTCTATTTACTCACTCGATATCTTTCTTATTGTTACAGCAATTTGGGCATTTATTGTAGCACTTCTCTTTACGACAAAAGCGTATCGTATTGATGACTTATCCGTTATTTCTAGTCGAACATCTAGTGCCATTGCCAATATATTTGTCATGATTATTTACAGTTTTATTGCGGTCATCATTATGATTTCGACTTACTATTTACAAGTATTCGGAGTTTTATTAGTGGAAAAAAAATCTTTTGTAATAGAAAATCTATTTATTTCACCATCAATATTACTACTATGTTTCAGTAGCCTCTGTTTATTTGGCGCAATCGGCTTACTATTAGGTACCAGCTTCAAGGGGCCAGCAGTGTTCAAAATATTTGTATCTACTTTTATGCTGCTTGGCTTTATATTATTTTTTATGTCACCAGAGTCTATAAATCTTAGGTCATTAATAATGTTATCCAATCTTATGATTAGTGTTCTTAATTTGCTTATGGCTCTACTATGCTTTAGCCTCACTATTTGGATTGCTGATAAATCGGAGGTGACTCGCAAATGACGGCGACTACACTATTCTTTTTTACTACAATACTACTTGTAATTGCTATTTTTCTACTACTGAGTAAATTAATGAAAAAAGCTAAAAATATTTGGACCCCTAAGCGTATTATAATTGGCATTACTAGCTATATCGTACTTGGACTTACTGCCTTCATTTATATTAGCTTTTTTTCAGAATCAAAAATACCAATACTTTCTCCTTCTGAAATTAAACAACTTGAGAAAAAATTAGATCAAATACAAAAGTACGATCAAGAAGACGATTCTTCTTATTTATCAGAGGAGTACAAAAAGAAAACGTGGGAGCTAAGATATGAAGGAGATACATTACCTGTTGTTATAAATGAAGGTGACAGTGGTTCAAACATTAATATTCGAGTGCGTTATAATGACAATATCGAATCTGGAAAAGCTCTTGTTACCTATTATCAATTCCCTGTCATTATAGAAGGTATTGATCTTGATGACGAAGTACCGTTACCTAACGTATACGTGGCGGAAAACCAATTATTTATTGAATCTCTTTCTAGACAACAAGTAAGTTATTTTCGTATAAATGCAACATTAGGTATTTTAGATATGAATCGTGAGATAGAACGTGAACAACACGCAATGAACTATTCCTATTCAAATGTCATCGTTATCGACATTCCAAGAAGTACAGTTTTGGAAGATTCCCAAGGTCTTTTTTAGATAGCAAAAAAACAAGGACAGTCCTCAGTGATTTTTTATCACTTTTAGACTGTCCTTTTTTATTTTCTACTTGTTTTTGATTTAATAGCACCAATAACAGCTGGTACAACTGAAATTAAGATAATTAATATAAGAACCGTTGAGAAGTTATTTTTAATAATTGGAATATTACCAAAGAAATAACCTAGGAATGTACAGCTGAGTACCCATAACACCGCACCTACAACATTATACATAATGAAATAGCTATACTTCATCTTACTAGCCCCTGCAACAAAGGGTATGAATGTACGGATGAAAGGCATAAAACGTGCGATGACAATCGTTTTTCCACCGTGTTTATTAAAGAACTTTTCTGCTGCTTCCATACGTTCTTTTTTAACGACTCTACCAAGGAAGCTCTTTGGTGGAATGGATGTCCCTACTTTATGACCAATATGATAGTTCATCGTATCCCCTAAAATTGCAGCCGCTAAAAACACAGGAATTAATATCCACATGTTAAACGCGCCCATTGCTGCTGCCAATGTACCACTTGCAAAAAGCAATGAATCGCCTGGTAGGAATGGGAAAATTACGACACCTGTTTCAACAAAAACAATTGCAAATAGAACGAAATAACTCAAATTACCAAACTCACGAATGATCTCCTCTAAATGCACATCAATATGCATAATAAAACTAATTAACTCCTTGATGAGTTCTATCATTTTTCCATATGCTCTCTTTCAATTTAATTTTCTAAAGGCTTTGACGAAGCTAGTCTAAAAAGGGTTCCATTCTTGTTTACTGTCTATAGTGTTACTTCTCCCTCACTATATGACAAGCCTTTAAAAAGTATGTAGATTTCACAAGTTTGATTTTATCACTTACAGACATACACACTCAACTATTTAAATAAGTGGCCATACTTTTTTACATTGCTGTAATATTGGATCATCACCAAAACGTGTGGTTGATTTCCGTTCCGACTGGGCGATTTGTTGTTGCTGTCGCTACGCTTTCGCACAGATAAAACAATTGTTGCTGTCGCTACGGTTACTGGCAGTGGATCTCCAACTAATATTCATTGCTTCTCTTAAATCTTGAAATGTGAATCTACTGTTCATTTATGCGGGATAAAAAAAGCTACTATTTTCAATAGTAGCTTTTTGGCTTATACTTTTTCTTTTAATGAACGGCGTAAAATTTTTCCTGTCGTATTTTTCGGTAATTCATCCAGAATCTCAATTACTTTAGGAACCTTGTATTTCACCATATGTTCTGCACAGTATGCGAGAAGATCTTCTGTTGAAGTTGCATCTGCATCTTTTAAGACAACATATGCATGAACTGCCTCACCTAAGTTAGGGTCTGGGAAACCTACAACTGCCGCTTCAACGATATTATTATGTGCAAACAGTACTTCTTCAACCTCTCTTGGGTATACATTAAATCCGCCTACAATAATCATATCTTTTTTACGGTCAACGATGTAGAAGTACCCTTCTTCGTCAACTTTAGCTAAATCCCCTGTGTATAACCAGCCATCACGTATAGCCATCGCTGTTTCTTCAGGTAATTTATAATAGCCCTTCATAACGTTAGGCCCTCGTACAATTAGCTCCCCTACTTCGCCAACCGGCACTTCTTGACCATTAACATCCACCACCTTATTTTCAACATTGGAAATGGATGTCCCAATAGAACCTGCCTTACGCTCACGATCCAATGGGTTAAAGCACGTTACTGGTGATGCTTCTGATAAGCCAAAGCCCTCTGAAACACGCACATTAAATTTCTTCTCGAAATTATGTAATAGTGCTACAGGTAAAGACGCGCCACCTGAAATCGCTAAACGTATTGTTGAGAAATCTTCAGGATTGCTTTCAGGTAATTGATACAAGAAGTTATACATAGTTGGCACACCCGCGAAGACTGTTGCCTTTTGTTCCTTCGTTAATTTAAAGATTTCAGTTGGACTAAAACGTGGTACAAGCAAAACCGTTGCTCCACTCAATAAAGGCGCATTGGCTACGACAGTTAACGCAAATACATGGAAAACTGGTAACGTAGCAATAATACGATCATCTGCTTTATAGCCTAAATAATGTGCTACATCTCGTGCATTTGAATAGATATTTTTATGAGTCAGCATTGCACCCTTTGGAGTACCTGTCGTTCCTGAAGTATATAAAATAATTGCATTATCATCGTCAGCTACTTCTACTGGTTGGCAAGAGTCCGATGCACTAGCAATTACTTGTGAAAATAAATGAATTTTCGCCTTTGCCTCATCGGATAAAGTCGTTACTTTTTCAGCAACATCCTCTGTTGTTTCACAAACAACAAATGTTTTTACTTTTGGAAATGCATGTACACCCATTTCTACTAACGGAAAAAGTGCATCAAGTGCAATAACAGCTTTTACATCACCATTATGCAAAATATACGAAATTTCATCCGGTGTATAGATTGGATTAATCGGAATTGCCGTTGCCCCTAAACGCATTGTTGCATATAACGCAATTAAATAATGTGGTGTATTGCCGAGTAAAAACGCCACATGGTCCCCTTTTTCTACCCCTAAATCTTGTAACCCCTTTGCAAAGCGACCAACCGTGTGTTCAAACTCACCGTACGTCGTATCTTTCCCCATAAAATGATACGCAATTTTATCCGGTTGCTCTAATGCTTGTTGACGAACACTTGAAACTAAATTCAATTACACCATCCCCTTATCGTATAAAATGAATCATTATTCAGTAATATTATATAAGAAATATATCTAAAAGACAACGAAACTTTTTATTTCATGTCGTAAATTACGTCAAATAATTCATTTTTTTCTCTCTCGTACGTCTTGTTTACGAACGAATATGCGAGATGTATCGCCAACGAATCAAGTAAAAATAGACTACTTGTATTAAAACAAAAAAGCTAAAAGATAAGACAACTTCTTTTACAATGGAAATATTAGCAATATCCTTTAAAATACCTTGAACCATCAGAAAAGCAAAGAGGCTATGCATCATTGCAACACCCCATGGCAAGAAAAATTGTGGGAATAAATGACGATTCACAAGCTTTTTGAGCTCCGTATCTGTTAAGCCCATTCGCTTTAAGACATCAAATTTACGCTTTTCTCTTTCAAGAGAAGTATGCAGTTTAAAGTAAACAAAGCTACCTGCTGCTAATAAAAAGACTGTTGCTACTAAGACCCCTACTAATGTGAATAAAGAATAAGTAGCTAATATATAAGAATAATTTAATCCTGCATTTTCAAAGAAAAATGGGCTAAATCTATTCTTCTTATAAAAATATTGAGATGCTTTTAACTCTTCTATGTCCTTGCCGATATCTTTCGTTTCCATCCACTGAGGGATATAGAAGGTAAATAAATGATAGATTGGCTGCTCAACGTTTTTATCGGTAATCGGCTTTATGAGCTTTACAAAATCCTCATCGCTAATCACTATAGAATTTACACTAACGATTGACCCTGGGAATACTATTTTAGGATATACGCTATCAATGGTGATCGGGATAGAATTTTCCTCTAATACTGTATGAACAACTTTATTTTTTAGTTTGTTTAGGGACTCTTCCGAATATGGAATAAACACTGCCTCTCCTGAAGCCATATCAAGTAATGGGTAACTATAGGAAGAAAGCAATACATTCATGTCTGATTCCCTAAAAACCTCAACCTCATTGTGCGTATATGAAGAGGTTTGCTTGATCACAACAAAGCGAGATAAATGATAGGACAAGCCCTTTTCCTCTAATTCCATTCGTAAAGAGGCGATATGATTTCTCTCATATGGATTGTCGACGTCTCCCTTATAGACAAGCCCTAGTGGATTTAAACGATCATATTGTATTGTATATGATGACATCGTTGCTAAAACACCGACCGATAAAAAGGCCATTGTTGACACCATCGTGACTACAAAAAACATTTTCACATTGTCCATCATAATATGACTTTGCTCAGCTAACGACAGAAGGCGATAGCGTTGCCAATGAAATTTTCGTTTCCCCCGTGCTTTATCTATAAAGCAAGGTAAAGAATCACTGAAAAAATAATACGTTCCAAAGGTCGCTAAAAACGGAATTAATAATGTTAAACCAATGAAAGATGTTTTCGGTACGATAAATGCTAGTAAGTATGCTGATAAAATAGAGGCAATACCAAATACTGCGCGGGTTTTAGAATAGGTTGAAACACTATTTAAATACTCACTTCCCATAAGGAGATCACGCAATTTTCTTTCACGTGTAAAATACACACTAATAAAAGAAATAACCACAAAGGCACTTGTAAAGACACCAATTGTCAGTAAAAATGGCTGCCATGAAACATATAAGGGTAAATTATCTAAATGTAAAATTTCTCGGACTATCATGAAAAAGAATTTCGAAAATGAGAAACCAAATATAATCCCAACCATAATAGAGCCAGATCCAATAATCATTGTCTCCAAAAAGACAAGCTTATTCATCTGGCGTTTTTCCATTCCCAAATGTAATAAAATAGCAAACTCATGTGATCTAGCCTCTAAAAAGGCACTCATCGAATAATATAAAAAGAATAGTGTGAAAAGGACGAGTACGATTTCTGCACCAACCATCCCAATTAACGATGCCTCTCCTAAAATCCCTTGTTCAATATCCGGATGAAACATGAGCATTGAATAGATAAAAAACACAGCCACAGAAAAAAAACTTGCCATGAAAAAGGCACCGTATATACGGCTATTCCGTACGACATTACGGTAAGCGAATTGTCGAAAGGTCACCTACTTGTCCTCCTCCTAGTAAGCTCAACACATTTAATATTCGCTGGAAAAACATTTGACGACGGTCATCTTTGTAAATTTCATTGAAAAATTCTCCATCTTTAATAAATAACACACGATCACAGTAGCTAGCTGCAATTGGATCATGTGTTACCATGACAATCGTTGTTCGTCTTTCCTGATTGATATTTGTTAAAAGTTCAAGTACATCACGCGAAGAATTCGAATCCAAATTTCCGGTCGGCTCATCTGCTAAAATGAGACTTGGATTATGGATAAGTGCCCGACCAATGGCTGTTCTTTGTGCTTGTCCACCTGATATTTCATTTGGGCGTTTATGCAAGAATGACGTTAAATCGAGCTTTTCCACAATGCTTGCAAGACGCTCCTCCATCACTTCTAATGGCTGCTGGTCTAATGTCAATGGCAGCACAATATTCTCTTCCACTGTTAACATATGCAAAAGATTAAAATCCTGAAAAATAAAACCAAGCTGTCTTCTTCTAAAGTAGGCTAACTCAGTTGCTTTCAGCATATGAGGGTTCATGCCATCTAAAATGATTTCTCCACTCGTAGGTTCATCAATCGTAGAAATAATATTTAATAATGTTGTTTTTCCACTTCCTGATGGACCCATGACTGCTAAAAACTCGCCTTCCTCCACCTCAAAGCTTAGTTGATTTAACGCACGATGGGTTACTTTTCCTTCATAGACCTTCGTCACGTCTTTTATTTGCAAAATAGGCATATCTTGTTCACCTTATTTCTTCATTAATTCCATAGATTCTGGTAAAAGCCACTGCAATACTACTTCAAAGCCAATTTGAAAATGCGGCCCCGTTAAAAATTCAGCTGACTCATTACCATCCTCCTCCACTAGACTAAAGCAATGCGAACCAACAATTGTATCCCAGGCATCCATTTCACCTTCAATTACTTCTCCACAAATCGTATAATGTCCACTGTACATCACTTGTTCCCCTTCTACAGGAAAAGCGTTAAGTAAAGTTGGTTTATATAAGTCTAGCCCAAGCTTATTCGAAAAATGCATTACTTCTTCATTAAGAAAAAGACTAGCCTTACGGAAATTTTTGCAGGATAAACACTCACAAACTTCGTTATGTGATTCGTATAATGCCTCTGTTTTCTCAGTCTCTACATTTAAAATCCACTCTGCTAAACATACCTCTGTCATTTCCGATCCCCCTAATTCGTAAATGTCACTGTAACAATTGTTCCTTTCTCTACCTCTGATGTAATGTTTAATTCGTGACCGAGTTTTCCACAGATTTCTTTCGCTAAATATAAGCCCATCCCTGTGGATTCCCCAGTTTTACGCCCATTCTCACCAGTAAAGAAGGCTTTAGTGACACGAGAAAGATCAGAAGTAGGAATACCAATACCTTCATCACAAATGGCTAATTGTACGTGGTCATCTTTTTTAATGGCAGATATCACTATTTTTTTATTTGCCTCAAACGTATATTTAACCGCATTAGTAACGAATTGTCCGATAATAAAGTGAAGCCATTTTGAATCACTTGCTACGATAATATCATCCTCTATATGAATTTCTGGGAAGACACGCTTCGTAATAAATAAACGTTTATTTTCATTTACAGTTGCCGTAACGATCGTTTTTAAAGCAACCTGTTCTACTTGCATATCATCTTCAAAATTTTCTAATCGAGCATTCACCAACACCATATCTAAGCCTCTACGCAAGCGATCAATTTCCTCCTGCACATTCTTTTTATCGAGAGGACGCTCATCCTGTAATAAAAGCTCAATAACAGCAATTGGTGTTTTCATCTGATGCACCCATTGATTCATAAACTGATCATGTCGTTTTTGGCCTGCATATAACGATTGAAGTTCATGCTTATATAGTCGATATAGTTCATGCATATATTTTTCAGCCTGTATCGCCTCAGGTGTTTTAGCATTTTTTTGTAACACATCCTCCATTGTTTTAGGAAGCTGCGATATTTTTATCAAATAACGTTGACGCATTAAATAACGGATAAGTAAAAACGAGGCCAACAACACTAAACTAATACAGAAGGAGTAAATAGCAGTATCAACATTTCGAAAGCCGTCCAGCCAATATAAGACCATAATAAAACCGACTAATAAGAACTGGAATACAATGAACGATGCGTAATCACGCAAAAATAATTTCCAGCCCACTATAACTCACCCGCACTTAAAATAAAGCGATAACCCGCTCCACGTACCGTTTCTATAGAAGACATAATTTGATAATCAGCTAGCTTTTTGCGCACTCGTGTCATATTGACGTTCAACGTATTCTCATCGACAAATGCCTGATCGTCCCAAAGCTCTTCTAACAGTTGCTCACGCGTCACTACTTTTGGGGCATTTCCCATTAACAGTTCTAAAATGATACATTCTTTTTTCTGTAGTGGGATCTCTAAATCATTTTTATGAAGCTCCATTCTTTCTAAATGAAGAACAAGCTGTCCTTGTTTAATTGTCCGTTCTTCTTGTCTTGTTGCATATTCACCATATGTACGACGCAAATGACTACGGATTTTAGCCAGCACAATCTCATAATTAAATGGCTTCGTAATGAAATCGTCGCCCCCATTTTCTAGCGCAAAAATTTGATCCATTTCCCCAGAACGAGCGGAAATAAAAATAATTGGACACGTTGTATGTTGACGTAGTTGGCGACACCAATAGTAGCCATCGTACGAAGGTAAATTTATATCAAGCAACACCATGTGTGGATTAAATGCTGTAAATTCTTCAATGAGATGATCAAATTCTTTGATCGTTTCAACTTCGTATTGATATTTTCTAAGCGTTTCTGCGAGCAATGATGCAATCTTTACATCATCTTCGACAATAAATATTCGATGCTTCTCCATACCAACACTCCTTTCTATCTTATATTGTATCAAAAAAAGGCCCGCCGACATAACTGTCAGCGAACCTTTTGTAGAAAAGTTAACACGATTCTATTTATTAGAAATCATTTGTAGTGCTTATCATCAAAGAGTGAGGTTGATTTCCGTTCCGGCTGACGCTTCGCTTTCGCGCAGAGCAGAGCTTCCTGGGGGCGTCCGATGAGCCGCTGATCCCCAAGGAGTCGCCTAGCCTCCACTCCAATCAACATATAAACATCGCATATGTTTAACAAATGTCATCCTCTTCTTTTAATATTGAACCCTCAATAAGGACATTTGCCAATTTATAGCTAAGCTTTTCTTAATAAATTAATTGTAAAAACTCTTCTGTCGCAATTCCACCAAAGTATGTTGGTATATCAATATCCGCTAACGCATTAGCAATTGCAGTTCGATCATAGTTTGTCCCAACTAATCGTTGTTCAACATCTGCCATGTCGCCCACACCGAAGAAATCACCAAAAATATGTGCTTCTTCGATAATTCCGTGATTCACCTCTAAGCGAATATCAATGCCTCCAGTTGGGAAGCGATGTGTTTTTTGAATATTAAAGCGTGGTGATTTCCCATAATTCCATTCCCATGTTTGATAACGCTCTGCCGATAGCTTGTGGATATTTGCCCAGTCTTCCTCTGTTAGCTCGTAATAGCAAATATTTCCTTCACCACCGAAAATGGATTTTAAAATTTCTAGACGGAATTCTTCGACTGTCATCTTATCCTTTAAGAACTCAGAAATATTAGCTACTCTTGAACGAATCGATTTAATGCCCTTTGATTCAATTTTATCTTTTTTCACCTTTAATGCAGATACAACAGCATCAATTTCTGTATCAAACATTAACGTACCGTGGCTAAACATACGGCCCTTTGTAGAAAACTGCGCGTTCCCAGAAACCTTACGTCCTTCCGCTAAAATGTCATTGCGGCCTGAAAGCTCCGCATGAACACCCATTTTTGCAAGTGCATCGACAACAGGCTGCGTGAACTTTTTATAATTCATAAAGCTGTCGCCATCGTCTTTAGTGATAAAACTGTAGTTTAGGTTTCCTAAATCATGATACACTGCGCCGCCACCTGAAAGGCGACGTACAACGATTATGCCATTGTCCTCCACATAATCTGTATTAATCTCTTCGATAGTATTTTGATTTTTACCAATGATGATTGAAGGCTGATTTATGTAAAAAAGTAGCACTGGCTCCTTTTCAACATCCATCGTTTTCAATAAATACTCCTCAATGGCAAGGTTAATGCGTGGATCATGAATCCCTTTATTATCAACGAATATCATAAGTTACGTTTCCTCCTTCACAAAATATCCATATTTATTTTAACGTAAATTAGGCATTTTGTGTTGACGAAAAGCATCTGTTATAATACACTATAAAATATCAAAACAGTAATAGTACAGATGAACTTAAAGGAGGAGTCCACAATGTTAGAAAATGTAGTTGAATTTTTCAAGAACCTACCTGCAAAGCAATGTACAGAATGCGGTGAAAAAATTGAAGAACAAAGTGAATGCTACAGCAACACTTGTGAAAAATGTAACCACCTATAAGCATTTGCCTATTCTGTAATAGTCATATACGTGCCCCACACGTACTAATAATGACACCCTTCATCATATTTTGATGAACCCTTAATTAAATCTCTTACACTTAAAAAACAGCAGCTGATACGCTCATATCAGCTGCTGTTTTTTGTATGTTTTTTTGCATATGAGCTTTTTTATTGAAGCCGAGTGGTTCTTCCTCGTACCTGATCAGTTTTCGAACCTACCCGAGTTGTTCTCCCCGCTACCGAGCATCTCTTCCCTTGCCAGACAATCATCCAACCGCAAAAAAACACCCACCAATATCGGTGGGTGTAAAAATTCTTTTTTTAGTTTTCTTCGGCTACTTTTGAGTAACGTTTTGTGTGTAGTAACATGAAATAACCGAAAGTAATAGCTAAGAATGCTACTAGGAAGCCTGCTAGAATTCCGTAGTTTTGCATTAAGTATGATGTATCACCAGTTGAAATACTAGCTTTAAATGCTGAAACAGTATAAGTCATTGGTAATAGTTTATTAAATACTTGTAATGGTGATGGGATTAACTCAAGTGGGAATGTACCCGCACTTGTTGTAAGTTGTAAAATTAATACAACAATCGCCATGAAGCGTCCTGGATCACCGAAAATAGATACTAACATTTGAATTAAAGCTAAGAAAACATAACTTGTTAATAATGCTGTTAGGAAGAAGTATCCAAAATTGTCTACTTCAAGGCCTAAGCTCCATTTTACAATAACCACTGTTAATATAGTTTGAATTAAGCCGACTATTGCTAAAACTGAGACTTTACTCACAAACCAAGTTGCTCCATTTTTTGGACGAATCGCTGGTTCCACAAGTGGGAAAACGATAGAGATTAATAACGCACCAACGAATAAACCAAGAGAAATAAAGTATGGTGAGAAACCTGTACCATAGTTAGGTACATGGTTTACAGATTCTTTATCAACCTCAACTGGGCTACCTACCATATCATATGTGTCTTTGCTTGCATGAACTTCTTTTGCTTTTTCACTTGCTTCACCTAGTTTGCTAGATAAAGTTGATGTACCATCTGCAAGTTCAGTTGAACCATCAGCAATCTTTGAAGAACCCTCTGCTATTTCACCTGATTTAGATGCAAGTGTTGATGTACCCTGATTCAATGTTTTTGAACCACTTGCTAGCTCATTTAAACCTGAAGCCAATGTTTTAGAACCTGTTACGGCTGTCTTAACACCAGCATTTAATTCACCTAATTTTTGAGAAAGTGTTGCATTACCAGCTTGAAGACCTTTTGCACCTTCGATTAATGCACCACTTTTTGATGTTAACGCATTTGCACCCGCTAACACTTGTGATTGACCTGCTGCAATTTGCGATGCACCAGAACTTAATCCGTTAGCACCAGTTTGTAATTCTTTTGTACCAGCAGTTAAAGCACCTAATCCAGTATGCACGCTTGCACTTCCTGCTTGTAGCTCATTTAATGTTTGTTTTAATACTGCTGCTTGTTCTTCAGGCAATGAACCCATCATGCCTTCTAATTGTTTAGATAAAGCAGTGATGCCTTCTGCTACTTTTGCAGAACCCGCTGTTAATTGACCTGCTGCACCATTTAATTGACCTGCACTATTAGCAATTGAAGTTGCGCCTGCAGTAATTTGTTTTTGTTTATCGCTAATCGTAGCTAAACCTGTTTGAACTTGCGCTACACCCTGTGTATATTGTGACACACCTTGCGAAAGAGTTGTTGCTCCTGTTGCTGCTTGCTGTGCACCATTTTGTAACTGTACAGTACCGTCTTGTAATTTTACTAAGCCAGTAGTTAAGTCATTTGCACCTTTTGCAGCGTCTCCAGCACCTTTAGTAATTTTATCTGCACCACTTGATAATTCAACTGTACTTGATGCTAGTTGCTCAAGATAACCTTTTAAATCCTTTGTACCATCAGCTAAAGTTTTAGCACCTTCATCTAGCTTATTCGAGCCATCAGCAGCCTCTGTAAAGCCATCTCCAAGAGTTGTAATAGAATCAAATAACTTTTCAGCATAAGTTGCTGAAACTTGTGAATTTACTTCCGCACGTACACGGTCCATTGCTGTTTCACCAATTTGTGCACCAAGGAAGTTCATTCCTTCATTCGGAATATAATTCATAACTAGTTTAGAAGGTTTGTCATCTAATAAAGTAGTCGCGTGCTCAGAGAAATTTGTTGGAATTTCTAGAATCATATAGTAATCACGGCCATGTAAGCCTTTTTCAGCTTCTTCTTTGGAAACGTCAATAAACTTAAACTCGTTACTCTCGACAAGCTTATCGACTAAATCGTTCCCTAAATCTAATTTAACTCCTTCCATTTCAGCGCCCTTATCTTCATTGACAACAGCTACTGGCAAGTTCGGAAGGCCTTCATACGGATCCCAGAATGCCCATAAAAACATACCGGCATACATGACTGGGATAAATAATACAGCGATTATTGAAACAAGCATTTTTCTTGTTTTAAAGATTTTCAGCCACTCAGCTTTAATCATAAGTTTTCTTCACTCCTATAATATTTGACCGAAAATATAAGTCGGTCATTTTTATTCAAAAAAAAAACTAAGTTTTCAGGGGGGTAAAACCGCTAGACTGTCATTGATTCACCTTTTAGCTCAGCTAAATTAAGTTAAAATTAGCCCACGGAAGATTGTTTCCTTGAAAAGATTTAGTATCTTTTCTTCTGGAATAATTTCGCCATGTAGCTCATGCCAATCAACGACAAATGCTAGATACGCCTTTAGCAACAAAAAGCTTACTAATTCTGCATCACAGTCTCTAATTTCTCCTTTTACGATACGTCTTTGAATTAATTCAGTAACGTAGGATAAAATTTCAGTCTCAATGCGAGCTAAAGCTTGTTTAACTACTGGCGTTCGTAGTTCCTTTTCCTCCTCTAATAACTTCGCAAATAAAAGATGTTTTTCACGGAACTGTAGCATTTTCATTAAAGCATTGTGCGCATTGTCCATAAAGCTAGCTGATGCATCCAACACTGCATCCGCTTCTGCTTGCATTTCACGTACAAGTGACATAGCTATCTCTTGAAATAAAATTTCTTTATTCGCAAAGAATGTGTAAATCGTCCCTTTACCGACATTCGCAATTTTAGCTACTTGCTCCATTGTTGTCGCCTTGTACCCAAACAATGTAAAGGATTTTGTAGCTGCTTCAAGAATTTCCTGCCTACGATCCATTAGTAACATCCTTTCCTGTTCTATTATGTACATGCCTTTGTACACGAAAATGATAATGACCAGAAAACCGTTTCGGTCATCTGGTCATTATCATATTCCTATTTTAAAAATAATGCAAGCATTTAATTGTGATTTTTTTCACTTTTTTCATGATCACTATGCTCAGAAGTATCATTACCGTGATCCATCATGTTATGATCCATGCTGTTGTTATTTGCTTTTTCATCCTCTGGTAAAACTTTCGTCATATCCGGGCTGCCAGCAGTAATTTGTTGCTTCGGCATATTATGAATACCATTAGCTGTCGTATGAGCATACATATAATATACTCCATCGTGGTCAAACTTAGTCTTCGCTTTATAAACGCCATCTTTCTCTAATTTACCCTCAATCGTTTGCCCTTCATCTCGTTTACCAGATTCCCACACTTCAAATTTCACATCTGCATCATCGATACTTTTGCCACCTTGTTCAACTTGGGCAGCAAGCTCAACTGTTTCATTTATTGCTACTTCTTTTGGTGTTAAAATTTGAACCTCCAACATTTGTGGCTCTTGTGGTTCTGGTAAAGCTGTTGATTCTTTCTTTTCTCCGCAACCTACTAATAATGCAGGTACTGCAACTAATGCCAATAACCATTTTTTCATGTTTTATTCCTCCATTAACGGTAATGTGATTTTTACAACTGTGCCTTTTTCAACTTCACTTTCAATCTCTATCTTGCCATGTAACTGCTTCAACAACTGTTCAACAATCGACAAGCCTAGTCCACTGCCACCATCTGCTCGGCTCCGCGCTTTGTTAACACGATAAAAGCGCTCCGTTACATGCGATAAATCTTCTTGTGGGATACCCATGCCATAATCCTTAATGATAATTTGAGCACTACCATTGTCCTCAAAAGCAGTAATTTCAACCTTTGACTGCTCATACGAGTAATTAATGGCATTTTCAATAATATTAATAAAAATTTGTTTCAGCTTTACTTCATCAGCTTTGATGATTAATGCATCATCAGCATCTAAATGAAGTGCAATGCTCTTCTTCTCTGCCTGATGGGTTAATATTTTTTGAACCTCACGTAATGTTTCGGCGAGAGGGATTGGATATAAAGTAATTTCTGCTTGTTCATTTTCCATACGAGCAAGTTGAAGTAATTCATTCGTTAAACGTTCCATACGATTTGCCTCACGTACAATCAGCTGGATGGTTTCCTCTTTTTGACTTTCTGGAATAATGCCCTTTTGCATCGCTTCACTATATCCTTTTACATAGCTAATCGGTGTCCTTAGTTCATGCGAGACTGTTGCTAAAAATGTTTTTTGAGCCTCGTCCTCTTGTTGGATCACCTCTGCCATTTTATTGAAGGTGCTAGATAATCTTCCAATTTCATCTTTCGATTTAACTGGTACGCGTGTTCCATAGTTTCCGTATGACATTTGCTCAACAGCTCTTTGCAAATTACTTAGTGGTCGCATAATATGACGGATCCCTTTATAAATTAAATAGCTGATGACAATCAAAAATATAAAAGCACTGACAAATAAAAAAATAACTTCATTATTCGCTAACTCACTAATTTTTGCTAAAGGGAAGTAAATATAAATAATCCCTTCAAGCCTATTTTGGTCTACTAGCGGAAGTACTACAGAAATTAACTGTCTATCAAATCGAGGCTCATACCCAATTTTTTGTACATATTCACCTGCAAGTAATTGCTGTCGCTCTTCTGGACCAATTAATGTTTCGAAATCAATATCAAACGGCACACAGGCACTTAGTTCTCGCGGATTTCTTACGGCAAAAATATTCAAATTCGAATAATTAGTATAATGTTCAATATCTGCAATAAATTCATCCGTTACTTTACTACCGGTATACATCGTTTGTAGCTTTGTCCCTACTTCTACCATCATCTCTTCCGTGTCTTCTACATAAAGTCGTTCATATAAATAATCAGTCAGGACATACATGAAGACAACGGTAATAATTAAAAAAGCAAAGATTAATAGCCAAATGCGTGTTGAAATCTTTTTCATTCGCCAGGATCAAAGCGGTAGCCCACTCCCCAGACGGTTTGAATATGCCCCGCCGCTTCCTTTCCAAGCTTGATACGTAAGGTTTTTATATGAGTGTCAACGGTTCTTGTCCCCCCTATATAATCAATATCCCAAATACGTTCTAGTAATTGTTCCCTTGTATACGCATTTCCAGGGTTATTCATAAATAAATGTAATAGTTCAAATTCCTTTAACGTAAGCGGAACACTTTTTCCATCTACAGATACCTTACGTGCAGTCTCATCTATTTTGATAGGTCCAAACATCACATATTTTTGCTGTAATTCTTCCATATTAGTACCGCTTCTTCTTAACACAGCATGAATTCGCGCAACGAGCTCATCGTTTGTAAAGGGTTTTACAATATAATCATCTCCTCCAATTGTTAGGCCTTTAACTTTATCCTCATTGGCATCGCGTGCTGTCAGGAAAATAATTGGTATATTCGACATCGCACGTATACTTTGACAAACCGCAAAGCCATCTTCATGCGGCATCATCACATCAAGTAGAACTAAATCAATTTTTTCGCGTACAACAATATCATAGGCTTCGGTACCACTTGCTGCTGTTAAGGTCTCAAATTTAGAATTATTGAGCATCATTTCTATTAAATTACGCATATCTTGCTCATCATCAACAATTAATACAGTTGTCACATTTTTTCCTCCCTCACTAACAGTTGAAATGCACCTTTCCCCACATCAACTGTTTTTTTCACCTGACCTTCTTTTATGAAATACAAAGTATGGTCATCATAGCCAGCGACAACAATATAATCTTTAAACTGATTTACGACAAATGGATTAGCTCCTACCTCTTGCTGCCATTTCACATTCCCATCAAAGTCAGCAACATATAATTTATTATGGCCATGACTAACAACGAGGATAGCATCCTTTGTTTTGGTTAATCCAACAGGCATTAAAGGCATTTTGATCTCCCCTTTTTTGACTCCTGTCATAAGATCATATTTTTTAACAGAGCTATTCGGTTTACTTCCTTCTCCATGACCACCTATCCATAGTTCATTTGTCTCTTCGAGAATGGCTATTCCATGCGATGATTTTTGAATCGGCCACTCTTGCTCAACCTTTAGATTTTCTATATTTAACACCGATAATTTCGTATCTTTATAATTAATCACATATAGCTTATCGTTATAGGCTGCCATTGACATGGGATAATTACCTAGCTTCTGTGTTGCCAGTTCGTTGCCCTTCTCATCAAAGCTTGTCACTGTATTTGTTTTGCTATTCGCAATAAAAAACTGTTTTTTATTTTCAGCATAATACACATTCGTTGTACCAAGCTGTACTTTTTTGGAATAGAGCTTCTTTCCGGTTGATAATGTATAGACATCTATTTCATCTAATTGATGACCGTACAATAACACACAATCATTATCAAGCAGTATTGCCCCTGAGTAAGCTTTTTCAAATAACCATGTTGCCATCACATTCCCTTGTCCATCTATAAAATCTAGCGAAGGCTCTTGTATATTTAAGGACGCAATAAAATTCTGATCGCGTTCAATAGGATCAAACGATTTCTCCGTACACCCTGCTAGCCATATAAGCTGTACTAAAGAAAAAATGAAGAATACCCATTTTTTCAACATCATCACCTCTGTTTCTTAACTATACTTCACAATTGTGAAATTCGCGTGAAACTTGAAAGGTAAATTTATGACAAAGAAAACCAGCAAATTTCACGATTATTACTATGTAATACTACATCTACGAGCATTTATCCAAACCAAAAAATATAGTAACTCATATACTACATAGATTACGGTAAGGAGGAATCCACTTTATGGTGTCCATTAGCTTATGTATGATAGTGAAAAATGAAGAAGATGTCATTGGTAGATGTCTAGCATCTGTAAAAGGAGTAGTCGATGAGATTAATATCATCGATACAGGCTCTACCGACAATACAAAGCAAATTGTTAAACAGTTTACAGATCGTATTTTTGATTTTGAATGGATTCAGCATTTTGCAGCTGCAAGAAATTTTTCCTTTCAGCAAGCAACAAAGGAGTACATTTTATGGCTAGATGCAGACGACGTATTATTAGAAGAGGATCAGGAAAAATTTAAAGCACTCAAAGAATCCTTGAACCCTGAAATAGATGCTGTTTCGATGAATTATAATTTAAGCTTTGATAATGAAGGAAACGTAAATTCTCTATTAAGGAGATATCGTTTAGTAAGAAGAGATAATCAATTCCAATGGATAGGTGCTGTACATGAATATTTAGAAGTCGGAGGGAAGCTTTTGGATAGTGAAATAGCTGTCAGTCATTTACCACTTAGCCATGATCATATGCGGAATATTAACATCTATAAGCAATTAGTGGAATCAGGAGAACCTCTCTCTCCACGAGATACATTTTATTACGCCAATGAATTACTAGATCATGAACAATATGAAGATGCACTATTTTACTATGAAACGTTTTTAACGTCTAAATTAGGCTGGGTAGAAGATAATATTCAAGCCTGTTTCAAATTAGCGGATTGTTATTCTTATATAAATGATACAGAAAACAAATTGACTTCCATTTTAAGAAGCTTTGAATATGATATTCCACGCCCGGAAGCGTGTTGTAGACTAGGTTTTCATTTCATGGAACAAGCCAAAAATTATGAAGCAATATTTTGGTATGAACAAGCGCTTCTCATCAAGCAAAATCCTAACACTCCTTTTCAAAATAAAACCTTTACGACATGGTTGCCCCACTTACAACTTTGTGTCCTCTTTGACCGGTTACAGCAATATGAAACTGCCAACGCACATAATGAATTAGCCGGATCTTTTTTACCAAATGATGAAAAAATACTGCACAATAAAACATACTTCGATCGTATTTTAAATAAGAGTAATGAAGAATCTTAATTTTCTTCTATGTTAATGGATTAATTAGTACATTGGAGTAATTTTCAATTTCTAGTAATAGGTTTTAACTATACATTGAAGAAAAATACTTTTATCGCTATTGATGTTTTAGAATAACCAAGTAGTTAACTGTCTATTTCACTTTCTCTCTCTATGAATACGATATTTGAGAGAGGAGGTGAAACAATGCATTTTGGACAATTTAAAAATAGAATCTGCAGCAAATGTAATACATTCCCGTGTTGTTGTAATCCTTGTGCTCCAAGCTGTCCTGTTTGGCCTGTTAAACCTGGAAGAACTGGCCCAACAGGAAGTACTGGAGCGACTGGGGCTACCGGTTCTACTGGAGTTGCCGGTGTTACTGGCGCGACTGGCTCTACTGGCGCTACCGGCTCTACTGGGACTACCGGTTCTACTGGGGTGACTGGCGCTACCGGTTCTACTGGAGTTGCCGGTGTTACTGGCGCGACTGGCGCTACCGGCTCTACTGGGACTACCGGTTCTACTGGGGTTACTGGCGTTACCGGCTCTACTGGGATTACTGGGATTACTGGCGCTACCGGTTCTACTGGTGTTACTGGGGTGACTGGAGCTACTGGCGCTACCGGTTCTACTGGGGTGACTGGCGCTACCGGTTCTACTGGTGTTACTGGGGTGACTGGAGCTACTGGCGCTACCGGTTCTACTGGGGTGACTGGCGCTACTGGGGTGACTGGGGTTACTGGCGCTACCGGTTCTACTGGAGTTGCCGGTGTTACTGGCTCTACTGGCGCTACCGGCTCTACTGGGACTACCGGTTCTACTGGGGTGACTGGCGCTACCGGTTCTACTGGAGTTGCCGGTGTTACTGGCGCGACTGGCGCTACCGGCTCTACTGGGACTACCGGTTCTACTGGGGTTACTGGCGT
>NZ_JBHJTF010000025.1:41775-82010 GCF_042267565.1 Lysinibacillus sp. NPDC056232
TACCGGCTCTACTGGGACTACCGGTTCTACTGGGGTTACTGGCGTTACCGGCTCTACTGGGATTACTGGCGCTACCGGTTCTACTGGTGTTACTGGGATGACTGGAGCTACTGGCGCTACCGGTTCTACTGGGGTGACTGGCGCGACTGGCGCTACCGGTTCTACTGGGGTGACTGGGGTTACTGGCACGACTGGCGCTACTGGCGCGACTGGAGCTACTGGAGCTACTGGCGTTACTGGCGTTACTGGCGCTACCGGTTCTACTGGAGTTGCCGGTGTTACTGGCGCGACTGGTGAAACTGGGACTACCGGTTCTACTGGCGCGACTGGCGCGACTGGTGAAACTGGGACTACCGGTTCTACTGGCGCTACTGGGGTGACTGGCTCTACTGGGATTACTGGTGAAACTGGAGCTACCGGCTCTACTGGCGTTACTGGATCTACTGGGGCGACTGGCTCTACTGGCGCTACCGGTTCTACTGGGATTACTGGTGAAACTGGATCTACTGGCGCTACCGGTTCTACTGGGATTACTGGTGAAACTGGATCTACTGGCGCTACCGGTTCTACTGGGATTACTGGTGAAACTGGAGCTACCGGCTCTACTGGCGTTACTGGAGCTACTGGGGCGACTGGCTCTACTGGGGCTACCGGTTCTACTGGCTCTACTGGTGTTATTGGCGCGACTGGCTCTACTGGGATTACTGGTGTTACTGGAGCTACCGGCTCTACTGGCTCTACTGGGGCTACTGGAACTGCTGGCTCTACTGGCTCTACTGGCTCTACTGGCTCTACTGGCTCTACTGGTGTTATTGGCGCGACTGGGTCTACTGGGATTACTGGTGTTACTGGAGCTACCGGCTCTACCGGTTCTACTGGGGCTACTGGCTCTACTGGGGCTACCGGCTCTACTGGGGCTACCGGCTCTACTGGGGCTACCGGCTCTACTGGGGTGACTGGAGCTACTGGCTCTACCGGTTCTACTGGGGCTACTGGCTCTACTGGGGCTACCGGACCAGCATTTACAGAAGGTTTCTCAGCATTTAATAATGCTATAACAGTAAGCGCTTCTACTACAATCACTAACTGGAGTGTGGCAGCTCCATATTTCACAACACCAGCATTCAATCCAACGACCGGAATTTTCACTGTTCCAACGACCGGAAGATATGCTTTTGAAGCTACAATTAACTACTCAACTACTGCTGCAATTTCCGTAACCTTAGGGGCTGGCATCAACCCATCATTTGCTATTCGCCAAAACACTACAACAAATTTAATAAACGGGCTATTCCCTTTATTAAATGTAAATGTTATTGCCGTATTGACTTTACGCGCTATCCTTGGTAATGGGACAGTAACATTAGCTGGAGAAGCCGATTTAAATGCAGGTGATGTTATTGATTTATTCTACAATGCTAACGGTTTAACGTTAGGACTTACTCTTGGAGGAGCTAACTCCGGCGGTATTGTATGGTCATGTCACCGAATTTCATAACATTAAGATCTTTACTGGGAAAGTAGAAACTTACTTTCTCAGTTTTTAATTTGAGTTATCTAACTTGTGCAATTTGTACTTTGCACTATCAAATTTCAAAATAAAAAAAGTAGTACAAACATTGATCTTCAAGTTTGTACTACTTACTGATAATCATTTATTTCTCACAAATCTCAAACATTTCCTTTAACATTTCTTCAGCAACATTTTTACCTTGCTCCACGCACTCAGGTATTGATATTCCTTCGAAGGAACTCCCCGAGAGCTTTACAGTGGGAAAATGTTCACGTAATTCTTGTTTTACTCGCTCTACCTTCGCTTCATGTCCTACGGTATATTGCGGCATGGCATTTTTCCAGCGGGAAACTACAGTCATTAACGGTTCTCCATCTACACCAATTGTTTTCATTAAATCCTGCAATACGGTCTTTTCAATTTCAGTATCGGATAGCGCTACAATTGCCTCGTCACCCACTCGGCCAATATAACTGCGTAACAGCACGTAATCATCTGGTGTTGTGCCTAGCCACTTTCGATTCATCCAAGTACAAGAAGTTATTGAAAAATCACTATTTCGAGAGACAAAAAATGATAACGCATCTAGATCACCTAACTGCTCTTTTTTAAATGCCATTGTCACAGTAGCAATAGTTGCTGCCTTCATCGTACTCAATTCAGTTAATAACTGGTGTTTGCTGAACATTTTTCTTGCCACATTAAAAGGTGTAGCAATAATAACTGCATCTGCTTTTAATTGTGTAAAATTGTTTAACACAACTTGAACAGTACCATCCTTACCATGCTCAATTTCCTCGACCTTAACACCCTTCATAACTGTCCCAGGAAGTAGTGATTCTTCAAGTTTTTCGATAAGTGTCTCAAGACCATTATTAAATGTTTGAAAAATGCCCTTATCTTTCGCAGTGAGATCGTTACTTAAAAAATTCGTACCAGCCTTTTTCATCCCAATAAGTAGGCTACGATATTTTTGCTCTAATCCATAAAGCTGTGGGAATGTTGAGCGCATGCTTAACTGCTCAATATCACCAGCAAATGTTCCTGCAAGTAATGGCTCTACGAGATTTTCTACAATTTCAGCACCGAATCTTCTTCTAAAAAATTGCCCTAATGGTTGGTCATCATTCTGTGCCGAACGAGGAATGAAAAAATCCCCCGCCGCACGAACTTTCCCGCTAAGTGAAAACAAACCTGATGTAATAAATGATGAGGCATGTGGTGTTGCTCCAGACAAAAGATTGCTCGGGATTGGATACAATTGACTACCAACGGCAACGTAGGTCGGTCCTGTATTGCTTGTAATCATTTCCTGTTCAATGCCTAAATCCTTTGCCAAAGCATACACATAGTTCTCACGATCAAAAAAAGATTCTGGACCGCGCTCGATAATAAAGCCATCTTTTCTCAGTGTTTGTATTTTTCCGCCAAGACGTAATGACGACTCGACAAGTACGATATCTAACGGCAATTCTTTTGCGCTTGCTTCTTTTTGCAAATAGAACGCAGTTGTGAGGCCAGTAATGCCACCGCCTACAACAACTACCTTTCGTCTTTTCTGAGTCACCAACATCATCACTTTCTTTTCGCTTAGCTTAGTTTTTTATGAATGGCATCAACCATTGCATCAATAAATAATGGGTGTGTATTTGGCATTGCTGGACGATAATATTTCGCGCCAAGTTCATCACAAACAACTTTACATTCATAATCGTTGTCATATAAAACTTCTAAATGTTCTGTAACAAAGCCAACTGGCGTATAAACGAATGAACGGAAGCCCTTTTGCTCGTAAAGTTCACGTGTTAAGTCCTGAACATCTGGACCGATCCATGGCTCAGGTGTTTGTCCTGCTGATTGCCAGCCAACTTCTACATTATTGATACCCGTTGCTTCTTTGATTAGTCGAGCTGTCTCAATTAATTGATCTTCATATGGATCGCCCAACTCTTTAATTTTCTCTGGAAGTGAATGTGCAGACACGACTAGACACGCTTTTTCACGCTCTTCAACAGACATTGCATCAAATGTTTCATTTACTTTGTTTTTCCAATACTCAATGAATTTTGGTTCATCATACCATGATTCTACAGAAGTAATTGTTAATCGATCTCCAGCCGCTTCTGTTGCACGACCATTATATGATTTAATGGAGAACGTTGAGAAGTGAGGAGCTAATACGATAGAAACCGCTTCTTTAATACCTTCTGTTACCATTCCTTCTACTGCATCTTCAATGAATGGGTGAATATGCTTTAAACCGATAAATAATTTGTATTCCACATTATCTTGTACTTCATTTAAACGTGCACATAAAGCTTCAGCCTGCGCTTTTGTAGCAGCAGCAAGTGGTGATAAACCACCGATTGCTTCATAACGGCCGCGCAAATCTTCTAAATGCTCTTCTGATGGTTTGCGACCGTGGCGAATATGCGTATAGTAAGGTTCGATGTCTTCTTCTTTATAAGGTGTTCCGTATGCCATAACTAATAAGCCTTTAACTTCTTTCATTACCTTTTCACCTCTAAATAATAGTTAAATATATCTTTAATCGTATAGTATGTGACAAAAAGAAGCTGTCCAATTCATTAGGTTGGACAGCACCCTTTCTACGATGAAATCGAGATTATCATTCATAGAAAAGAAAATATTCTTGTTCATATCTATATTAAGAGCGTGCTTGGATTTGTTGAGCACTATACTCATGAATAAGAGCTGTTAAACGTTTTAACACTTCTGGGTCAACATCTGGGAAGACACCATGACCTAAGTTAAAAATATGTCCTGGCATTTCTAAGCCTTGATCGATAATATCTTTCGTGCGTTTTTCAATAATGGACCAATCAGCAAGTAATAGTGATGGATCTAAATTCCCTTGTACTGGCTTAGTTATACCGTTAGCACGAGCTTCTTTAATCGGTAAACGCCAATCTAAGCCAACAACATCGATCGGTAAATCATTCCACTCTTTCGCTAAATGACTTGCACCGACACCAAACTGAATAAGTGGCACATTTTCTTTTTGTAGCTCTGCAAAAATACGTGTCATAATTGGTTTAATGAACACACGATAGTCTTCAACATTTAAAGCACCAACCCAGGAGTCAAATATTTGGATAGCTTTTGCTCCCGCTTCGACTTGAGCAGAAATATCAGAAATAATCATGTCAGCTAACTTGTCCATTAATGCAAACCAAGCTTGAGGCTCTGATACCATAAATGATTTTGTTTTATTATAGTTTCTTGAAGGTCCACCTTCAATCATATAGCTTGCGAGAGTGAATGGCGCACCTGCAAAGCAAATTAAAGGTACATTCAGTTGTTCTTCTGTTAACATTTTTATCGTTTCTAAAACGAATGGTGTATGTTCTTTCGCATTGAATTCACCTAGTTTTTCTATATCAGCAACTGATCGGATAGGATTTGAAATGACAGGACCTACTCCTGCTTTGATTTTTACATCTACTCCAATACCAGGGAGTGGTGTTACTATATCTTTGTATAAAATCGCTGCATCAACATTGTAATTTTCTACTGGTAATCGCGTTACATATGCACAAAGTTCAGGTTGATGTGTAATTTCCTCTAAAGAATACTTTTCTTTAATCGCACGATATTCTGGCTGAGAGCGTCCTGCTTGTCGCATATACCATACTGGTGTATGTTCCGTTCTTTCTCCCCGTGCAGCACGTAGAAGTGTATCATTAAAAGTTGTCATGAATAGTTCCTTCCCCTCATTAAAATTCATATCGTAAAATTCTTTTGTTTTTATTTCGTTATTATTGATATCCGTTTTCAATAGTAAACGCTTCCTCTGTTATTGTATAGTTTTCATAGGGAAATGTCATAAAATTGTTCTTTCTAAGGGCTTTCTTTTTTGACAAAGCTATATACTTACACTTAAATGGAGATAATCACGCTATATTCCAAATTCCACCTTAGCGTACTTGTTGCTTTCGAGCAGGTAATGGCGGGACTAAGTAGTGCGTTGTGCAAGCACAATTCATTCCTTTAAAAAGATGAACATTCATAAGGAGGGCAATAGTTGTGTATATTTATTTAACTTCTGGTACAGGTGATTTTTTAGAGCAATTAAAGAATAAATATCCAAACGAAGTCATGATTTTAATACACGGAGAAGGAAACTCTGTGCTTATACATGAAACAAAAGGAAAATCTGTATTTGCCACACCTCGTAAGTTTGAAGTGCTAGATTCAGTAAATGCTCTAGAAGAACGAGGTTTCTTTGTTTTCAACAATATTCCTGTTACAGATGAAGGTCGACCAGTTTTCGAACATCGCTTTTTAAATCGAGCACGTGCTATCGAAGATGAACCAGGTTTTGTAGCGTTTCGACTTCTTCGTCCATTAAATAGTGAAACATACATTGTCATGACACAATGGAACGGTCCTCATTCGTTCGAAGCATGGAAAAGCTCAAAGGCCTTTGCATCAGCACATGCTGAACGCAAAGAATCAACAGGCGTGAATCAACAGAATATTTTCTCAGCCGCTTCCTATATCACAACCTATAGTGCTGCTCCAAAAGAAGAAAACGAAGATTAGTTGAGAGGCGCAGGTATTTGATGCTTTCGCGGGTATTTGATGCTCTTCCGCGGGTATTCTCCCGTGACGTGCGGAGATTCATTACTTTTCCCAAGGATATTCTTGATGAGACGCGCTAACCCTCTATTTATCCAGTTTGTAAAACTATTATGTTATTCATAAAAATCTAGGATAATTTGTTTAAGGAGGTTTACTATGAACCAACATCTATTTGAAAAAATTGATGCTCATTTTGATGAAATGGTGGCGATTCGCCGTCATCTGCATATGTATCCGGAGCTAAGCTTTCAGGAGCAAGAAACTGCTAATTATATTATTCAGTTTTATAAAAATCTCGGCGTACCGGTTGAAGCTAATGTCAGTGGTCACGGTTTAATTGCGCGGATTAAGGGGAGCAAGCCTGGCAAAACGGTTGCCTTACGAGCAGACTTTGATGCGCTTCCTATACAAGATGAAAAAGACGTACCTTACAAATCAACTGTGTCTGGTGTTATGCATGCTTGCGGGCATGATGGTCATACAGCTACTTTGTTAATTGTCGGTAAGCTATTGTGGGAAATGCGCGATGAGTTAGTAGGAGAATATGTACTAATTCATCAACATGCTGAAGAGGTTGATCCGGGTGGAGCAATTGGGATGGTACAGGCCGGGGCTTTGAAAGGCGTTGATGCTATTTTTGGTACACACCTTTCTTCTAACCATCCTACAGGCATGATTGGCTACCGCGTAGGGCCGACAATGGCCGCTGTTGATAGTTTTGAAATAAAAATTCAAGGTCAGGGCGGTCACGGCGCTCATCCAGATCAAACTAAGGATGCGATTGTTATTGGCTCTCAGCTTGTTATAAATTTACAACAGCTTGTCGCACGTCGTGTTGCCCCAACTGAATCAGCTGTTTTGTCAGTTGGTTCATTCGTGGCATCTAATGCTGACAATATTATTGCCGATACAGCCTATTTAAATGGCACAATTCGAACGTTTGATAAGGATGTTCGTGAAACGATGGAACGTGAGTTTAAACGAGTTATCCAAGGTACAGAAATTGCACATGATTGTACAATTAAACTGGATTATCGTTGTGGCTACCCTGCAGTTGTAAATCATGAGAAGGAAACACTCTTTGTGCGTAATATAGCACAGGATATTTGCGATGTTACTGAGGTTGAAGCAACTATGGGGGCTGAAGATTTCGCTTATTACTTAGAAGAAAAGCCAGGTACATTCTTCTTCACAGGAGCCCGCCCAGCTAAATATGCACCACATCACCATCCAAAATTTGATATAGACGAAAAAGGGATGCTCATTGCTGCAAAGGTATTATTAACAGCAGCACTAGACTATCAATTAGTTGAATAAAAAATAAAGCTCATTTTTCCAATTCTTTTATTGGAGAAATGAGCTTTTATAATTAGAAAAAAATAAAGGTTCATCACCAAAGCGTGTGGTTGATTTCCGTTGCGACTGGGTGCTTTGTTGTTGCTGTCGCTATGCTTTCGCACAGATAAAACAATTGCTGCCGCTTCGCTTTCGCGCAGAGCAGAGCTTCCTGGGGGCGTCGGGCTAACACGATGTTGGTCACGAAGGCGTTATCACAGGACGTGATGGTTTTAGCCTTCGTTCCTCTATTGCTAATCCCCGAGGAGTCACCCAGTCTCCACTTCAATCAACTTAGTCGCATGACATACGTTTTAACAAAAGTCGAAATTAACTATATTCAAGATTTTGAGGCCTTAGCAGTCAATTCACTTACAACCAGTATGATGATAAAGGTTACATAGAACATTGGCTGTGTAATACCACATAGACCCACTATAATAGCTTGAGTGATCATCGCAAGACGCACAATTTGATTGACTGCTACCTTACGTGCTTCATCAGGCAAAGGATAAAGCATGTCCATGCGAAATTCACCGCTTGATAATAAAGCAGATTTTAATTGAATAGTTGTAGCAAAGCTCAATGCACCAGCAATAACCCATGTAACGACTGGGATATCTACAAAAGCTGCAATAACGGCTGAGATCACTGTTAATCGGAGCCATAAATAAAAATGATCATCTGTTCGGATGAATGTACGGAACACTAAGTACTTTTGAGCATTGTCCTTCTTATATGGCACAAATTTGTAAAGCCAATCAAACCAACCACGACGACGGATGCTACCACGTAAATGTGGAACGTCCGTGAAATAATTAGCAAAACGATAGAAACTCATCATGCGATTTTGTTCCAGCTTTACAAAATGCTCGTACGGTACAGGCTCACCTGCACATTTCTTTCTAAATATTACAATATACACACACCCAACTGCAGCAGCCACAATTGCTAAAATAAGCTGCATATGAAGCCCCATGTACACAGTAACACTAAAGATAACAGCTCGAATTAGCCTGTCTACCCAAATCATTTGACCACGTTCACTATAACGATAACTAAATTCACCTTGAACGCTCAAATACTTCAATATAATAATAAGTAGAAACACTGACCAAATTTCAAATGTTGTTAATTCAGTAATAGCTTTTAGTAAAGGGATACTTACGATATAAACAATTGCCACAATCCAAACCTGTGACCAAAACGTCCACGCTAACGCCTTTTTAAAATACTGTGACATTTTTGATTCTAATGGTAATAAATACACTTGGTCTGGCTCTCTCAAAAGTGAAGTTGGACGACTTAATGCAAGTAAAATCCCTACAAACACTGCGATTAATACCTCTGCTGGAAAATCGGGCTGTACACTTTTCAGCCATTCACTATACTGATAGCCCCCTGCTCCAATAAGAAATACTAGTACAATCGCTAGATGCCCTGTAAAAATAAATCGCATATATTTTTGCACTTCACCTATATAGTGCATGAAGCGAGAGGACCATACATCACGCAAGTTCTTCATGGTCGTGCTCCTTTGTCATGGCAATATATAAATCATCCAATGTCGCATGTGGCATCGCAAATACCTTGCGTAAATCCTCCATTGTTCCTTGTGCTCGCACACGTCCTTCATGCAATAAAATAATGCGGTCACAATGCTTTTCAGCGGTCGATAAAATGTGCGTAGACATTAAGATAGAAGCGCCTTCTTTTTTCTTTTCATCCATCTGATCAAGCAAGGATTGAATTCCAAGTGGATCGAGCCCCACAAAAGGCTCATCAATAATATAAAGGCTTGGATTGACTAAAAAGGCACACATAATCATAACCTTTTGACGCATCCCCTTTGAAAAATGTGAAGGGAACCAATTCAGTCGCTTTTCCATTCGAAATTCTTTTAATAATAATTGTGAACGAGCTGCAAGTGTTGCTTCATCTAGACCGTAAGCCATCGCGGTTAATTCTAAATGTTCACGTAATGTTAGCTCATCATATAATACAGGTGTTTCAGGAATATAAGAAAATGCTGTACGATACTTGTCCGTATTTTCCTTTAACGTCACACCATTTAAACGTATGTCTCCTTCTTTTGGAAGCATCGTTCCAATGATATGCTTAATCGTTGTACTTTTACCGGCTCCATTTAAGCCAATTAAGCCAACAAGCTCCCCTTTTTCAATCGTAAATGATAAATCTTTAATAACCGGCTTTCTTGTATAACCACCTGTTACATGCTGTACCTCTAATACCGTCATGCCATCACTCCTCTTCTCATTTATATTTTATCAAAAATTAGCAAATGATACAGTTATGAGTATGATAGAATGTATTTACATATAAAATAAGGAGGAATTTTCGAATGAGCGATTGCCTATTTTGCAAAATCATTGATGGATCCATCCCAAGTACAAAAATTTATGAAGACGAACATGTCTATGCATTTACTGACATTTCACCTGTAGCAAAGGGGCATACCCTATTAATTCCAAAGCATCACTGTAAGGATCTATTCGAAATGCCTGAGGATGTAGCTCGTAATTTATATGCAGCAGCACCCAAAATTGCGAATGCTATAAAAGCTGCTTTTAACCCAATTGGACTTAATACAATTAATAATAATGGCGCTGCAGCTGGACAAACTGTTTTCCACTATCACTTACATTTTATTCCTCGTTACGACGAAAAAGAAGGCTTGGGCTTAATTTGGCAAACACAAAAATATACACCCGAGCAATTAACTGAAGTTGCGGAAAGCATTAAAGCTAACCTTAAATAATTGAAATTCTGACTCACTCTAATTGTCAGAATTGTCTATTGCAATTTTCAAATTTATAGCGTACAATCACAAATAAGTTTCGCTAACGGTCATGAGGACACGTTAGGAGACAAAAAAGATTAGCATAGTCGAGGAGAGATTAGAAATGAATACAAAGAATTTAGTATTAATGGCACTTTTAGTTGGTGTTGGTGCTACCCTTTATGTGGTCACACCAGGTATGGTAAACGGCATGAAGCCTGATTTCATGCTAACAATGATGTTTATTGGTATTTTATTGTTCCCTACTATTAAAGAAACGTTCTTACTTTCTTTAGCAACAGGTGTACTTTCAGGATTATTTACAACGTTTCCAGCTGGCCTTGTTCCAAATATTATCGATAAAGCAGTAACAGGCTTTGTCTTTTTAGCAGCCTTAATGGTATTGAAAAAGTTGGCAAGTAATTTCGCAGTATCTGCTGTCTTAGTTGGTTTAGGAACAATTTTATCTGGAACTGTCTTTTTAGCAGTTGCACTTTTTGTATTCAATGCAAATGTTGGTGCAACATTCGCTGTTCTGTTTGTAGGGGTTGTATTACCCGCTGTAGCATTTAATGTCATTGCTTTTGCAATTATTTATCCTATAGTTGCAAAATTAGTGAAGCGCTCTAAATTCCAAACAGCTATTTCAATTTAATAAAAGGTGCATACATTTAGAAAATGCACGTTTATCTTCAAAAGAAACCAAACCGTGATTCAAAATCACTCGTTTAGTTTCTTTTTTCTTTTTGTATAGGTGCATTTCATGGTTTAATAGTAGGTAACACATGATAATTACAGGAATGAGGTAATCGATATGAAAGCAAAACCATTTTTATTTGGACTTGGAGCTGGGATCATTGGCGGTACAATTGCTGTACTTTTTTCTACTCCTCAATCAGGACAACAATTACGTGCTAATTTGCGATCAAATGCTGAAAGCACCAAGGACAAACTTTTAGATGTAAAACAGCAAGCAGGCACAGTTAAACAATCTGTTCATTCACTTACTAATGAAATGAAAAATAATATACCACTAATAATAAATGATTTAAAACAAACTATTACTACATTCACTGAAGAAATCGAACCGTCAAAAAATAACTTACAACAAGAAATAGAAGCATTACAGAATTCAATAAGCGAAATCGAGAAAAACGTTGCACAATTTACAGAAAAAAAGAAAAAAACGAAAGAAAAAGTTAGCGACTAAAGTCCTTTCTAGTTGATAAAAATTCTATATTTTTATTAATTCTGATTGATAAAATGTTGTTTTTTAACCACTTTTCAATTTTTTAATTTTTCTAACTTTAAACTTTTTTCCTTTATTGCTATAATATTTTTAAAATGTTAAAGAAAGCAGTAGGTGATGGCTTTGTCAGAGGAATTATACACTCAAAAAGAAGCGATGCTTTATAGTCAAAGAATTGCGCAAATATCAAAAGCTTTATGGAAAGCAGTTGAAAAAGATTGGCAGCAATGGATTAAACCCTACGATTTAAATATTAACGAACATCATATTTTATGGATTTCGTATCATTTAAAAGGGGCTTCAATTTCTGATGTGGCAAAATTTGGGGTAATGCATGTTTCTACTGCATTTAATTTTTCAAAAAAATTAGAAGAACGTGGATTCCTTAAGTTTTCAAAGCGTGATGACGACAAGCGGAATACGTATGTTGAGTTAACAGATGCAGGCACAGACCTTATTGTTGAAATGAATAGTAATTATCATAATACGTATCATTCTGTGCTAGAAGGTTCATTAGCTTTAAAAGACCTATACGGTCGCTTCCCAGAATTTTTAGATGTTATGGCTGTTATTCGCAATATATATGGAGAGGACTTCATCGACATTTTCGAACGTTCCTTCCAACACTTCCGTGATTCCTTTGATAAGGTAGAAGAACGTCCAACTGTAAAAGGATGAAAGTGAAACTAGGCTTTTAGCGACAGCAAAAGGTTTTGTCTGTGCGAAAGCGTAGTGTTAACGTAGCGTCAGCAACAAGATTTTGGTCACTTAGTCGTCGCCAAAGGACGTTGCGTTTTTAGACTGAGTTCCCCTATTTAAGCGGGTGTTTGGACTTCCGCTGAAAGAAGTTAAAAGAGGTGTTTCAGAAATATTTCTGAGGTACCTCCTTTTTCTTGCATTCTAATATAAATCAATTTAAATTAAATAGGACCATTCATATTACGGAGTTGATAATCATGCATTGTTGGAAAATATTAAATCTTGAACATCATTACGGAACAACGCGTATTATGATTATGTCTGTACTTGTTTTTTTTACTGTCTTTTCTCTTTCCTATGTGTCATTAAATTTATTTAATGACGAGCACTATACAGATCGTTTGTTTTGGCTATTTGTTATTGCTATATTTGCAATCTATCCAATTCATAAATGCTTACACTTTCTAGCATTATATGATCTACGTCAGCATTTAAAATTGCGTGTGCGTACCCAATTTTATGTTATTCCTGTTCTTCACATGCGTATCCGTGAACCTTTATCGAAAAATCGTTATATTTTAGCCTTACTCACACCATTTATTGTGTTAAATACAAGCATTTTATTAGGTACACTACTATTCCCTGCGTATACCCATTATGGTACATTACTTTTAGCTTACCATTGTAGTCTATGTGTAATAGATATTTTATATGTAAAATACTTATTGAATTCGCCTAAAGACTCCCAGATTGAGGAGACGCCTAAGGGCTATGAAATTTTAGTACCACCTACTATTCACTAAATTGCTTGTACTTGTGTTTTATTAACGTTTTTTGTTATGCTATTAATACTGAAAGAGGGGAGGAATAGACTTGCTGTTAATGATTGTAGTTCTATTCTCGGTATTCTATTTATTTCAAATAAACCGCATGACTTATGCGCTGTGCATGCGACGTGAAATTCCCGAAGAAAACCAACCAAAAGTATTCCGAACTATAAATATACTTATTACAATATTACTTGTCTCATTTTATATTGAAGTTTTATATGCAGTGTAGTTAAAAAGAAAAGCTAAGGATGTTAAACCCTTAGCTTTTGCCGTTTTTATTAATTAGTATAGGAACGCTGCACCAACGATAATTAATAAAATAAATAGCACAACTAATAAAGCAAAGCCTGAGCCTGAGCCGTAGCCGCCGCCACCACCGTATCCTCCGCTGCTCATAACTTCACCCCCTTTCTTTTCTATATCCTATGCGCTTGAAAATCTGAAATATAGGCTATACTCAAGGGGGAACCATTTTGTTTTTAAATCGTTTATGTTATAGTAAAAAATGGACGAAACCATATAAGGAGAGAATATCCACTATGAAAAAGACAGTTTTATCTTTAACATTAGCTGCTTCGGTATTAGCACTTGGTGCATGTAGCGGAGATGACAACAAAACAATCGCAACTTCAAAAGTAGGCGACATTACAGTTTCTGACTTTAACAAAACATCAAAAACATTAGCAGGTCCTCATATACTTCAACAAATGTTGACTGAAAAATTATTAGCTGATAAATATAAAGTATCAGATAAAGAAATCAAAGAGGCTTATGACGCAACTGCTTCACAATTCGGCGATAGCTTTGCCGATGCACTTTCTCAGAGTGGCTTAACTGAAGAAAGCTATAAAGATGCTTTACGTGTTGAGCTTCTTTCAGAAAAGGCTTTAGAAGATAAAGCATTTACAGACAAAGATGTAAAAAAACATTATGAGCAAATGAAAACAGAGTTAAATGCTCGTCATATTTTAGTAGCAGATGAGAAAACAGCTAATGAAGTCATTGCCAAAATTAAAGGTGGCGCTTCTTTTGCAGATGTAGCAAAAGAATACTCGACTGATACTGGCTCTGCTGAAAAAGGCGGAGAACTAGGTTGGTTCTCTGTTGGTGCAATGGTAGATGAATTTAGTGATGCTGCTTACGCCCTTCCTGTAAAAACATTAAGTGAACCAGTTAAATCAAGCTATGGTTTCCACGTTATTGAAGTTACGGAAAAGCGTGATGTAAAAGGTGTTGGCTCATTCAAAGACGAAGAGAAAAACATCCGTTCACAAATGCTAGCTAAATTAAAGCAAACAGGTGAAGATCAACAAATCCTTAAAGATATCGTTGCAAAATTGGCAAAAGATGCTGATGTAAAAACATCTGATAAAGAATTAAAAACTGCTATAAAAACCCTTACAACAACAAGTGAGGAAGAAGCTAAGGCTACTGAAGAAGCAGCTAAAAAAGCTGAGGAACAAGCTAAGAAAGCTCAAGAAAACACAGATAAAGACGACAAAGATACTGAAAAATAATCTTACTAGTTGTTACTTTACTATATGAAAAAGGGTTACGCCGATACAGGCGTAACCCTTTTTCTACAGAATCCACTAATGAAGACGAATGTAATCCCCAACCTTTGATGAGGAACATCAAATCTACATTTACTTAATAGTCGGCTTATAAAACGATCGATTATCAAGTGGAAATAGTCTTTCCGTAAATTCGCCTGGCGTTGTTTTGCCTAATGCTCGTGTTAGCATGTTCATCTTTGCATCAATATTATCAATATAATGCAAGATTTCCGCCTCTTGAATCATCGGTTTTTTCGGGCTGCCCCATTCTTCTTTACCGTGGTGAGATAGCACCATATGTTGCAATAGCATGACTTCCTCGCCCTCGATTTCTAGTTCACTGGCAATCTTGGCAATTTCATTGACCATAATCGTAATATGACCAAGTAAATTCCCTTCAACCGTATATATTGTTGCAACAGGCCCTGATAGCTCAACTACTTTACCAATATCATGCAGAATAATCCCTGCATATAATAGATCTCGATTTAATGTAGGATATAAATCAGCAATTGCTTTTCCTAGTCTCAACATAGACACCATATGATCTAGTAGACCAGACGCATAATCATGATGATTTTTCGTAGCAGCTGGATAGACTAAAATAGCATCCTGATGTTTTTTAATAGCTGCACGTGTAATTCGTGATATATTCGGATTTTTAATATCAAAGAAAAATTGCGTCAATTCTTCATATAATTCTTCTTTTGGAGTTGCTGAGGAAGGAACTAAATCATTAATAGCAATTCCCTCCTCTGGTTTTGCAACTCGGATTGCCTTGATACGCAATTGATTTTTGCCACGATAGTCATGAATTTCTCCACCTACACGGACAATTGCCTCAGCGTGATACATTTTTTCATGATCTTCATTTGTATCCCATAGCTTTGCTTCAATATCTCCACTTTTATCTTGTAATAACAGTGAAATAAATGGTTTTCCGACTGTGGTAACCCCTTTTGTCGCCTGTTTAATTAATAAAAATTGATCTACTGGTTCTCCAACCTGGAGCGTCGTAATACCCTTCATGTTGACGCCACTCCCCTTTCATTTGCTAGTGCTCCTACGTCGACAATTTGGTCTTTCTGCCAATGAGTGAGCATCGCGTCATGGCAAGTAAAATATAAAATTTGACGTTCATATCCTACTTCTTTCATTAATTGTACCATTTTGTCTGTACGGTTTCGATCAAAATGGACAAAAGGATCGTCCATAATAAATGGAAATGGAGCAGAAGTTGTTAGCGTTTTTGCTAGTGCCATACGCAATGAAATATAAGCTTGCTCCTTTGTAGCCTGTGATAATTCTGCCATTTGATAACGTAATCCAGAAACATCCTGTGCAACAAAATAGCCTTCATCGTTAATTAAAAGCTTATCGTAACGCCCACCTGTTAACAAATTAAATATTGCATTAACTTCTGTCAAAACATGAGGTAGTTTTTCTTCTCTTAGGCGGAACAATGTTTCATGTATCGCCGTAGACAATGCTTTTTTTGCAGCCCATTGCCCTATCAGCTGTTGCAACACTGATTTCTCTTCTTCAAACTGTTGAAGCAACTGACCATATTTCTCGTCATTTAGAAGATTCTCTTTTTGGATTTGCAGTGTCGCTCGTTGTTCTAAGCAATGATCGATCGCTACCTGCATTGTGTCTCGCTCTTCTTCTAAAGTAAGCAGTTTTTCATTTAGCTGTTCCTCTTCTAGCAACGACTGTTTGTTGTCTACATTCAGCGAGGCTAGCTGACTCTGAATGGCTTGAAGTTCTTTTTTCATTTTTTGTTGTTGTTCAAATTGTTCATGAGTTTCATAATACCCCTTCTCTGATTGAACATTCGCAGCTTTAAATAACTGAGTGATTTCAGCCTCATAGCTGTCTATATGTGATTGCACTCCTTGCATTTTGGTCTGAAGGCTAGTCAACTGCTCTTTTACTTGTTTGGATAGCTGTTGCTCCTGCTGAAAAGTAAGGAATGTAGTACGTAAATGCATAAAGATTTCTTGCTCACTATACTCAGTCTTTAAGACTTGCTGAACCTGTTCTAGTAACTCAGTTTTCTCCGCTTGTACCGTTTGTTGAAGCGTAAATGTACTCTTCTTTTTTGCTGCCAACTCTTGAGCACCACGAATGCGCATAAACAGCTCTGGTAACAATGTTTTTGGTATATTTCCCTCTAGCCGATAGCGCCCTAAAAAATGGTGAAGCGACTGAGTGGCCACTTCACTTACCTGCTCAGCCCTTTGAATTTTATATTCAAGTTTCACATATTGATGTTCTTTTTCTTGCTGTTGCTCATTTGCATGTAACAAGCGATCCTCAAGTTTTTGTTTTTTTAGCAGGATGTCTTGAGCCATATTCTCCTCCTGCTCTAACTCCCGTATTTGCTGACTCTGTTGTTTACTCGGCGCTTCATGAGCTTGTCTAGCAAATTTTAAATATAAAATAATGATGAGTGACATAACCGCTCCTACAACGATAACCGCCATATTTTTTTCCATCACACCATAGATACATGAAAGTACACTTATGGCTAATACAATAAATATAAAAACACTTGGTTGTTGTTGTTTCGAGCGTTGTGACCTTCCATAACGAAATTGTTCGAGCTTTCGCTTACGCTGTGGCCACTGTGCTAAAATATGTTCTTCCTCCGCAGTTAATGACTCCTGTTGAAGCTGTTGTTTCAGTTGAGCAATTGTATCTAATTCTGCATGCAGTTGCTCCAACGAACGCAAATGAAACTTCAGCTCTTCTTCTGCTTCTTCTAATAGGCTTAACTGTTGTTGAAACTGTTCCTCTTGCTGTAATGATACGGTTTCTTCAAGCAAAATATCCTGCGCTGTTTTGTCCTGAACACCTAATAAACGGAACTGAGCTTCTATTTCTTGCTCGATTAAATACAGCTCATCCATTAAGTTCTGTTCCTTTACAACTAACTGATTCCATGTTGCTTCCTTGTTCACAAGACGAGACATTTCAGTAATAGCTTGCTCGTCCAATGATAATTGTAGCTTCTGTTGTAGTCCCTGATACTGCTCCTTCAGTTGCTCCATTTGTAGTGTTTCATGCATAAGTCGATCCTTTAATTGCTCATAACGTCGGATCCCTTCTGGAGGAAACTGCACATGTTCATAGCTTTTTTGCGTCTGTTCGAAAGCTTTTTGCTGTTTTAGAAGTGGCATAGCTTGTTTAAGAATTGTGAACTGCTGCCAATTTTGTTGCTGTGTTTTTTGCTGACTATATAACCCCTCTAGCTTTTGATCGAGCTGCTGTAATTGTAATAATTTATCCTCGAAGGTCTGAATATTACCTTGCTCTTGTTTAATTGTGCGTTCTAGTCTTTTTAAATGCTCTATTTTTTGATTAATGAGTGGCACTTTGCCTGCTTTTTTAAAAAGCTCACTAGCATCTTTGTCCAATTTCTTTTCTAAAGATGATAGCTGTTGGATTCCTGTTGTCCCAGAGGCAAGTAACAAATGTGTTAGCTCTTCCTCTGACATTTTTTCAATGCCCTGTAGTTCATGTAATGAAAAGGAGAAAATGGACTCAAAGGAAGCTTTTGAATAACCATATAATAGTTTTGCTAAAAGCTCCTCATGCCCCATTGTTCCGTCTTCTAGATAAACTGTGACATCTCCAGACGCCTTTCCTTTCATACGTTCGATCGTGCATTGTCCATACGTTGGATGCCAAATCGTCAGCTGACCACCGAATTTAGTCGATACTTTCGGCTCATATTTACGTTGTGCCTGCTGCCTCGTAGGAAATCCAAAAAGCATTTGTAAAATAAACTGTTGAATGGTCGTTTTACCCGCTTCATTCAAACCATAAAAAATAGTGACACCCTCACGTAAAGTAATGGTGATGTTTTCATGCTTGCCAAAGCCATAAATCTGGATTTTTTGTATCGTTAGCATGTTAATCACGCCCTTTGAATTTCTTCTGCTAATAATTCTTGTGCGTTATGCATTAAATTTTTAATATCCTGCTCTGTTAAAGGTTCAATCAGCCTTGCACCACCAGCATGTTGGTACAGTTCCTTTAAAATATCCTTCCATTCAGAAATATCCCATTGCTCCATTAGATTCATCACCGATTCAGTCACAGCAGTATGCTCATACAATACTGACGATTGATGTAACACGAGCTTTTGGACCCAGCACATCGGTTCAATTCCATCCTCGGCTTCTCGAATAGTTTCTAGCCATGCATCAACTGTAGCATGTTCAAATAAAGATTGTGATTGTTCATCTATATTTTTCAAATGGAGTTCCACAACAGATGCCCCATACTCTTGACGATTAAGCATCAGTGCTTCCTCACATTTTTTTAGTAGTTCATTTGCATGAAACACATTCGTACAATCCACCTCTACCGTGTTATAAACAACAGCAGATGTCGGTACAAATTCCAAATCAGTAGAGGTTTGTGTCAAAGTTACGTCATAGAAGCCCTTTATTCCCTGCTCTTTCCGATGTCGACTTTGAATATTGCCTGGATAAACAATCGGTGGATTTTGATGTAAAAATTGTCGTTTATGAATATGCCCTAAAGCCCAATAATGATAGTTTTTTTCAAGAAGTTGATCTTTTGTGAAAGGAGCATAAACAGCATGTGAAGTATCGCTAGCCTCACTACCGTGAAGCATACCAATATGAATAACATGCTGGTCCTGTGCAACAGGATAACTATCAATCATTGATTTCGTTATATGACGGTCACTATAGCTGAAGCCATAAATATTGACTTGCTGACCACGTATGTTTAATTGCACAACACTAGTTTCAGCTGGTAACTCATAAACGTTGCTTGGTAAAGCAAAGCGTGTCCAAGCACCATTTAAGTGATCATGGTTACCATAGCTTAAAATGACAGGGATATTATGCTGAAAGAGTTTTTCCATAGCCTCTTGAAATCGTCTTTGTGCCTGTAAGCTTCGATTTTCACCATCATATATATCACCAACAATCAGTAAAAAATCAGGCTTCTCCTGAATAGCCTTCAGAATAATTTTATCAAAAGCTTCAAAAGTACTTGTTCGAATCTTTTTGAAATTTTGTTCGGGCAAACCAAATAAGCCCTTAAATGGACTATCTAAATGTAAATCTGCCATATGGAAAAAACGAATTGCTGACATCCAATCACCTCAAGTAATAAATAATCTATACCTTGTCGTTATTCTTTCATCACTCACAATGCAGTAATTAATTCAGTACATTGGAATTGCTACTTCAATAATTTACTAACTGCTATTTGTCTCATTTCTATAATGAGACATTCGTGAATCACGCCGAAACCGAATATTTGTTCTATTTTATCATATTTCACGTTAGTTGAGAAATGTATTCAAAGAATGTTCATTAATAGTATTGCCTCAAATTTTCCACAACTTTCATAATTTATCGAAATTTTAGCTAGTTTTACCGTGAAGTTTATAAATCTTCTATGTATAATGGATATATATTTAAGTAAAGGGTGGGGTTTGTATGGAGAATTATCGCTTTACGGCTTTTGAAAAAACTGGGGAAACGTTGTTTGATGAAACATGGACTTTCGAAAACGATGAGACTGCAAAAATCAGCGGTCTACAGCAGATTGAAGAAAAAGGTGTTGCCAACAAAACTCATCGCCTTGTTAACTCTTCGGGTAAATTAATCTTATTTCATGTCTAAAAATGGCTAGTAAAAGGCACGTAGTATACTTTTCTACGCGCCTTTTTTCTTTCCTTTTCTTTCAGCGGGTGTTTTGACGCCCACTGAAATAAGTAGTTAATTTTATTTAATTTTATTTTCCTACAAAGGCAGGTGCTCTTTTCTCTACAAACGCATGGATTCCCTCTAAATGATCGGCCGTTTTACGCATCGCTGCTTGCCCCGCTGCTTCCATCGATAAAATACTCTCTAATTGAGGTAAATTTTGAGCATGTAGAATTTTTTTAGTCGTAATCATTGATGCAATTGGAGAAGCCAGCATTTTTCCAACTAGTTGGTCAGTAATCGCAAAAACAGTCCCATCTGGTGCAACGTAGTCAATTAACCCTTCATCATGAGCTTCCGATGCAGTTAATACTTTACCTTCCCAAATCATTTGTTTCGCTTTGACAGTACCCACACGTTCCTTCATAAAGAAATGACCGCCACCATCAGGGATGAGCCCTATACCTATGAAATTCATAGCCAGCTTACTATTTTCACATGCCACAACTATGTCTGCCCCTAACGCTAGACTAAAGCCTAATCCAGCTGATGCTCCATGAACTGCTGCAATGACGATCATCGGTAGCTGGTAATACGCTTTAACAATACGTGATAAATAAACCATTGCCTCATTAATATTTAGTGGCTTATTTGGATCTAGCATCGCTTTAATATCGCCACCTGCGGAAAAAACTTTTCCTTCCCCGCGAATAACGAGAATTTGTATTTCTTGTTCTTGCTGTAGAGCTTCAAAGCATTCTGCTAGTTCACGCATCATCACATCATCCATGGCGTTCATGGCATGTGGTCGATTTAATGTTAATGTTGCACGGCGATCTAACTTTTCTAATGTAATTGTTGAAAATTCCATCCTAACACCCCCAAATATGAATAGTCATTCACTATGTACTATTCGTGTTTTTTTAGAAAACTCCTTCTATCCTACGCAAAATTGCACTTGATATGCTATATTTAATGACGAATATTGATTTAAAGGTGGTTAATGATTGTGACACAGAAAGACTATCGTGTATTACTTTATTATAAATATATAGCTATTGAAGACCCTGTGGCATTCGCAGAGGAACATTTAGCACTTTGTAAAGAAATCGGGCTTCTTGGTCGTATTTTAGTTGGATATGAAGGCATTAATGGAACCGTTTCAGGTACAGTCGAGCAAACTGATGCTTACATGAATCATATGAAGGCAGACCCTCGTTTTAGCGACATTATGTGGAAAATAGACGAAGCCGAAGGGCATACCTTTAAAAAAATGCATGTGCGCCCTCGTCGAGAAATTGTTCACCTTGGTTTAGAAGATGATATTAATCCTTTAGAAATAACAGGAGATTATTTATCGCCAAAGGAATTTATGGAACGTATGCAGGAGGACAATACGATAGTTATTGATGCACGTAATGATTATGAATATGACCTTGGACATTTCCGCGGCGCTATTCGTCCAGATATTGAAAGCTTCCGTGACCTACCAGCTTGGATGGAGGACCATAAAGAAGATTTTGCTGGCAAGAAAGTTTTAACTTACTGCACAGGTGGTATCCGCTGCGAAAAATTCTCTGGCTGGTTAAAACGTGAAGGCTATGGAGAAAGTGTTGGTCAATTACATGGTGGAATCGCCACGTATGCTAAAGACCCTGAAGTAAAAGGTCAACTATGGGATGGACAAATGTTTGTCTTTGATCGACGTCGCAGTGTACCTATTAATCAGGTTGAGCATGTGATTGTTGGTAAGGATTTCTTCACTGGTGAACCGTCAGAACGTTATACTAACTGTGCGAATCCTGAATGCCATAAATTAATGCTTTGCGAGGAAAAGCATGAGGCCTTTTATATGCGTAGCTGTTCAGACGAATGCCGCCGCGCAAAACACAACTTCTTCGTTGAAGAGAATGGTTGGACAAAAGAGCAGATTGAGGAACAAATCGCTAAAATCGCTCAAGTTCAAAATTCTTCTTTATAAAAAAAAGAGCATCATCCATTTGTGGTGATGCTCTTTCATATTTTTTTGAGTTAATCTTCCTTGCCTGTAAAGGGTGAGTGATTGCGTGTTTACCTGAGCAGATATTTTTGGTACACGAGCGATTTTCTAGGGGACCCGATCACTTTCTCGGCTTATCTGAGCGATTTCCCACGGGACCCGATCACTTTCTAGGCTCACCCGAGCGATTTCCCACGGCACCCGAGCATTTCCCTCTCTCTCTACGGCTTTCTAAATCTCATTTAATTTTTCTTCATTCCCCTTTTGCCAAGTAACGCCCTACCTGTCGGCCACTAAATAAACAACCTCCAACAAATGTCCCTTCTAAAGCACGGTAACCATGTACACCGCCACCACCAAAACCACTAACTTCCCCAGCTGCAAATAAACCCGGTACAGGCTGACCATCCGTTCCTAACACAGCACCATTCAAATTTGTCTGTAAGCCTCCTAATGTTTTACGCGTTAAAATATTTAAGCGGACCGCAATAAGTGGCCAATTGTTTGGATCTAAAATTTTATGGGGCTTCGCAACGCGCACAAATTTATCACCTACATAGTTTCTTGCGCCATGAATAGCATTAACCTGTAAGTCCTTTGTAAATTTATTGTCCATTTCACGATCCCTTGCTAAAATTTGCTCTTTTATTTTGATAAAATCAAGAAGATCATTGCCAGCCAACTTGTTCATCCCTTCAACTAACTCCTTTAAATCATTAGCAATAACAAAATCCTCACCATAATTTTTAAATGCCTGAATTGGAGCT
Source organism: Lysinibacillus sp. NPDC056232 (assembly GCF_042267565.1). NCBI lineage: Bacteria > Bacillati > Bacillota > Bacilli > Caryophanales > Bacillaceae > Lysinibacillus > Lysinibacillus sp. NPDC056232. The sequence continues at coordinate 64,825 of NZ_JBHJTF010000025.1, forward strand.
GGTGGTCCTGGTAAAACACGTTTCAGAACATCCGTAATACTTTTATTTGTTAAATCAGGATTTTGCTCAGAACCCGATAATGCAAATTCTTTTTCAATAATTTTTTCCGTTAAAATAAACCACGAGTAATCATAGCCAGTTTTTTGAATTGCCTCTAATGTGCTTAACGTATCAAAACCCGGAAAATTTGGTGCTCCAAATCGATTGCCTTCCGCATCAAACCATAATGATGAAGGGCCCGGCAAAATTCGAATGCCATGATTTGGCCAAATAGGGTCCCAATTTTTCAAGCCTTCTGTATAATGCCACATACGGTCTCGATTAACGATACGTCCCCCCGCATGCTCAGTAATTTCTAACATTCTGCCGTCTACATAAGCAGGTACACCACTGACCATATTTTTGGGTGGTGTACCAAGTCGAGCAGGCCAATTTTTTCTGATTAAATCAAAATTTGCCCCTATCCCACCGCTCGCCACAATAACCGCTCCCGCTTCATAAGAAAATTCGCCAATACCTAACCTAGAGCTTTTTTCGCCGCGAATTGCATAGCTTTCAGCCAACACTGTTCCACTAATCCCTGTAATCCTTCCATCTTGTTGATTAAACTCATCTACACGATGTCTTGGTTTAAAATCTATATATCCATCCTTTATGGCCTTTTTCACTTTTTCAGCAAAAGGCTTTACAATGCCTGGTCCAGTGCCCCAAACAATATGAAATCTAGGAACCGAATTTCCGTGGCCACCTGCTAATGATCCACCACGTTCTGCCCAACCGACGACAGGGAAAAACTTAATACCCAGAGACTTTAACCAACTATATTTTTCACCAGTTGCAAATTCTACATAAGCTTTGGCCCATTTATACGCCCACGAATCTTCATCCTCCAAGCGATCAAAGCCGGCCGTTCCTTGCCAATCTTGCCATGCAAGCTCTTTACTATCCTTAATACCAAGCCTTCTTTGCTCGGGTGAATTCACTAAAAAAATACCCCCAAAGGACCAAAATGCCTGTCCCCCCATTGAATTTTCAGGTTCTTGATCTACTAATAGAATTTTTTTCTTTGCATCCGCTAACTCACAGGCAGCTACTAACCCTGCCAGTCCTGCACCGACAATTGCTACATCATACATCATTCTACACCCCCTAAAAATCAATCTTCCCTTACTTACATTCTTCTCTACTTGACAGTTTACCTTCTACACATCGTAATTTTGACAAAAATGTGACAAGAAAAAAATGTTCGCTTTCCTCCACTAAACCAAGAAAGTTACCATCGTATAATTTTCGACCTCGAATATTTGTTAAACGCCCATGTAATCTGACTTAACATATATCGGTAGCGCTTTCATTGTCCTCCCTTAAAACACGAACGATTAAAAATATAAAATTAATAAATGTTCGTATTTAGTTGTTTTACAGACTTCTAAAGTTATGAATTTTAATCTTTTCCAGAAATATTATTGACAAAGGTGAACAATAAGGATTATGATGTTAACAAATTTAATTACACGAAAATATAACGACGGAGACACGCTAGTCGCAAGAAAATCCAAAGAGAGCTGATGGTTGGTGTAAATCAGTGATTTCTACGATAATAGTTCCACTCCTGAATAGATAAGCCGAACATCTCCAAAGTAAGCTTATCCGTCACATGCACGTTACGCATATAGCTAAGACTGCTAGAAATTTTTTAAGCAGTGATTAAGGGTGGTACCGCGAACCAATGTTTATTATGCCTTTCGCCCCTTACAACACAATATCTGTGTTTGTAAGGCGTGAAAGGCTTTTTTTATCTTCATTTTGTAACACTTACAAAATCCGGACGCAATGTTTTCTGTGCGAAAGCGAAGCGACAGCAACAATTAGGCCAAGGCGAAATTGATATTTTTCTCATTTTTAGAAAGGAGATTGTTTGTATGCTGTAAGATGTGCTATCTTTACAAAATTCAGACTGTTTCGTATATAAAGAACACTAACATTTTTTAATTAAAAGGAGCTAATTACAAATGACTACTGCAACAAAAACAATTAACGTATTTATCGCTGACCCACTAAGTGAAGATGGTATTTTCCCTCTACGCCAAGAACAAGATTTAGACTTAAATATCATTGTTGATACTGGTCTTGCGCCAGAAGAATTAATCGCAAAAATTGCGGATGTAGATGTTTTACTAGTACGTTCTCAAACAACAGTAACTCGTGAAGTAATTGAAGCGGCTAAAAACTTAAAACTTATCGGACGTGCTGGAGTAGGTGTAGACAACATTGATCTAACTGCTGCAACAGAACATGGGATTATCGTTGTAAATGCACCAGACGGTAACACGAACTCTGCTGCTGAGCACACTATTGCCATGATGACTTCACTTGCTCGTCACATCCCACAAGCATTCAATACACTTAAAAATGGTAAATGGGATCGTAAATCTTATGTTGGTGTTGAGCTTAAAAATAAAACTTTAGGTGTTGTAGGCTTCGGTCGTATCGGTGTTGAAGTTGCATATCGTGCTAAAGGTCAACGCATGAATGTTATGGCATACGATCCATTCCTAACAGATGAACGTGCTAAAGAGTTAGGGGTAACAAAATCAACAGTTGAAGAAATTTGTGCAGCTGCAGATTTCATTACCGTACACACACCACTTCTTCCTGAGACACGCAACCTTATTAACAAAGAAAAATTCGCTATGATGAAAGATGGCGTGCGTATCATTAACTGTGCACGTGGCGGTATTATCAATGAAGATGATTTATATGATGCAATCGTAGAAGGTAAAGTAGCGGGTGCTGCTCTTGACGTTTTCGTATCTGAGCCAGCAACAGATCATAAACTACTTACTTTACCGCAAGTAATCGCAACACCTCACTTAGGTGCATCTACAATTGAAGCGCAGGAATCTGTAGCGGTAGACGTTTCAAACGACATCATTAAATTCTATAAAACAGGTACTGTAACTAACCCAGTGAACATGCCATCTATTCCAAAAGAGTTGCTTGCACAAGTTGAGCCTTTCTTTGAATTAGCTGAAAAACTTGGTTCATTCTTATCTCAACTAACAACTGAGCCTGTGAAAGAAATCAACTTATCTTATGCTGGTGAAGTAGCAAATTATGATGTTCGTCCATTAACGTCAAACGCGTTAAAAGGCTTATTATCTAAAAATCACGGTAATCATGTGAATGACGTAAATGCTCGTTACCTCTCTGAACGTATCGGCATGAAAATAAATGAGCATAAAACAACAACTGCTAAAGGCTTCACTAGCTTAATTACGATTGAAATTAAAACAGTAAACGAAACACACACAGTTGCTGGTACATTATTAAATGGTTTAGGTGCACGTATTGTTAAAGTAGAAGATTACGTTGTTGACGTTATTCCACAAGGTCACCTTCTTTACATTAAAAATACTGACAAACCAGGTGCGATCGGCCGCGTAGCAACGAAGCTAGCAGAAAAAGATATTAACATCGCAACAATGCAAGTTGGTCGTGCACAAGTTGGCGGTACAGCTGTCATGATGCTAACAATCGACAATACGGTAACAGAAGAAGATCTAACATTCGTTGCACAGCTTGAAAATATTGATGAAGTAAAAGCGATTAACCTATAATATATTGCTTTATAAGCAGAGAGTATTTGCTCTCTGCTTTTTTATTTTTTGAGCTCATCACCAAAACGTAGGGTTGATTTCCGTTCCGACTGGGCGCTTTCCTAGGGGCGTCCGATAAGCAGCGAAAGCGGAGCGACAGCAACAACATGGTTTGTCTGTGCGAAAGCGGAGCGACAGCAACAACATGGTTTTGTCTGTGCGAAATGTTAGGAAAACAGGATATGTTAAAATAAGAAAGTAATTTGAAGCAATGAATTTGAAACCATTGGTTGCTTTTAAAAGTTTATATTGTTTTAGGAGAGTAACAAATATGAAAAAACATATAATCTTCTTTGCAATAGGAAGTAGTATTTTATTATTGTTTTATACAGTGTTTAAGCTTATCGGGAATGAATCTTCTAAGTTGGCATTAATAACATATGGGTCATTTACGGTCATCTTTATTTATTCAATCATTTATTTATTTCAAAAGAAATGGGTTCCAATTATTATTCAATTAATAACACTACTCATAGTGATTATATTGCCACCATTGATTAGAACAGAAGTGAATTTTTATTTTTATAAAGATGATCGAGAAGAAATCATTCGCATGTTAGTCAATGGGGAAATAAAAAAAGAGGCAAATAGATACGGAAATAAAGGTTTTTTCTGGTATTACACTCCTCCGCAATATATAGATGCGGTTAAATCTGAGACGATCAGAGTAGGTATGCATTCGAAAGATCATTTTTTTGTCTATTTTCAATCGGCTGACCAACCCTTTTTAGACATGCAAGGTTTACAGGAAGGATTTATTTTTTCATCCACAGGTGAATTTCCGACTGCTAAAGAGTTTGATTATTATAGTGATTACAAGAAAATAGATAATCACTGGTATTTCGTATCAAGTGATGTTAACAGATTTGAGAAATCATGCTTGTTTTTATGTGAATAATTAAGTACAAGATAAGAAGTTGACATTCAGTAAAAATTTTGAGGTATTACTCAATCGGGCGTTTTAATGGCGTATTTTAATTCAATTGAATCTAAAAAAAGCGTATTTTGAACAACCTTTTTTTCAAAATACGCTTTTTCTATTTGCTCTTTTTTAAGATCCATAGGGTTAATTTAATTAAACTTTATTTAAGGTTGAACAATACTCTTCATCGAATGCTCCAATGATAAGGAGCCGTTGGTTTTTCACAGAGAGTGGCGACTTCTGTAGGATGAGCTTGCGCTAAAAGCCCCGCAGAAATCGTCAACTCTGAAAATCAACCTTTGTTGATGGATACACCCAAATCCGTACATTTTTGCTTATAGCTTATTTACAAGTTCTAATAATGCAGTTAAAGAATCAACCTCATATGTTGGAGTGACAACACCATTTGGTGCATTGTTTTCACGATTGATCCAAACGTTGCGCATACCAACACGGGATGAGCCTAAAATATCAGTATTTAAGTTATCTCCAACCATTACCGCATCCTCTGCTGTAATACCTGCTTTCTCCATGACATACTCGAAAATAGAAGCATCTGGTTTCCCTTTACCAAAGTCCCCAGAGATAATAATATGATCAAAATATGGCGCGATTTCTGGTGTAATTTCCAGCTTTAAATTTTGTAAACTTGGTGCTCCATTTGTCAGTAATACGAGTTGATACTTTCCTTTCAGCTTATCTAGCACATCAAAAGTATCTTCATATAAGAATGGAGACACTTTACGCTCTGCTACAAAGCGCTCCCCTAGCTCCGCCCCTAGTTGTGTATCATCAATGCCAAGAGCTACTAAGCCTTTTGTCCATGCTTCTGTACGATAGCCTGGTACGATATTTTTCAGTTTTTGGAAATATTCTGTTGGATCATCAAATGTTCCCCAAAGTCCTTCGAATGGGTTAATACCGATTAACACCGTATAATCATATGTTTCATAACCTTCGTAAAGTGCACGTGCTTCTTTACGCACCGATTCCTCTAGCTCATCCGGATTTACATTATGTATTGTTACTGCATATTCACACGTTTTTTCAAATGCCGTTTTGACGGATTTTTTATCCCATAATAGCGTATCATCTAAATCAAAAATAATTGTGTTAATTGACATCGTGTCAGCTCCTAGCTTCCTATTAGTATAATTATTTTAGCATATATTCAAAATATTTAGCATAGCGTTTTAGGCATTTTCGTGCTCGAGTTGACCAGTAAAATTTAGGCTCATCACCATAACGTGTGGTTGATTTCCGTTGCGGTTGGGCGCTTTCCTGGGGGCGTCCGATGAGCCGCTTGGGCCAACACGATGTTGGTCACAAAGGCGTTATCACAGGACGTGATGCATTTAGCCTTCGTTCCCCTATGTGCTCGCTCCAGGGTCTCATCTGTGACGCTGATCTCCAAGGAGTCGCCTAGCCTCCACTCCAATCAACATATTACATGGTATCCATTTTAACAAATGCCATCCGCCACTTTTAGTGATTAGCCTAATCCTAGCCTACTCTTCATTCTATAACTATTGATTTTTCCTACGCAATCTATCCATTAAGCTTTGTATTTCTTCCTTTTTCTGTTCGGTCTCTTCTTTTAAAATTTCAATTTGGTAGATGCCGTCCATTTCTTCAATTAGCACACGATCGCCAACCTGTACTGGTTTATTCATAGCTGATTGTAAAATGATTAGCTGTTCCTCTTCCTCTGGGTACTTCAAAAAAACTGCATATCCATCTTCAATACGGTCTAAGGTGTATTTAGTCGAGTTCACTAACGATATCCCCTTTCGCATTACGTAATTGTGCAGCATCCCCATCATTCAGCCAAATCTGTTTCTTTGTCCACTTTAAATAATTTTGACCTTCTCGTGCATTTGAGCCACTTGTGACATACATCGTTTTCCCTGGCTGTAATGTCACATTTGGAAAATTAAAAACTTGATGCCCTTCAATTGATATAAGCTGCCAATCCTTTAAGGACACTGCTTCATTACCATTATTTTTAATACCTACAATTTCTTCTATTAAATCCTTACTAACAATTTCAATACTTGCACTAGTTGTTGCTGGTGCTGAGGCACTTGTCTGTGGTGTTGAGACACTTGGTGGAGACCATTCCTTCGAATTCACTTCATAGTCTACCCCATTTGTTGATACGATAACAGTTCCCGCTTCTGCAGTAGAGTAAATTTCACTGCCAATTGCTTGTAATCGCTCAACTACTTCAGCATGAGGATGACCGTACTTATTGCCCTCTCCATAGCTTAAAATTGTCACTTCAGGATGTACTTTCTGAATGAACTCCGCAGAGCTACTCGTGTTAGAGCCATGATGACCTGCTTTTAAGATCGTTGCTTTCACATCGTCCTGCATCATCTCTTTTTCTAACGCCATTCCCGCGTCGGCTGTTAATAAAAATGATACATTACCATAAGCAAGTTTTAAGACAATGGAGGCATCATTATTATCTGTTGCATTTTCATTGGCGTTTAAAACCTTCACATTAATATCATCATCAAACGCTATACGATCGCCTGTTTTTGGAACATTATAAGAAATATTCTTCGTATCAATAAGTGTCAGCATCTCTTCAAAAGTTTGAGATGTATGTACCTTCCCTGAATCATAAAATTGTCCAATATCTATCGAATTTAACACAGGAATTAAACCACCAATATGGTCTGCATCAGGATGGGTTGCGACCACTATATCAAGCTTGTTCACACCGAGCTCCTTCAAATATGAAACAACCTTTTGACCAGCTCCTTTAACGCCTCCATCAACAAGCATTGTTTTACCGTTTGGCGATTCAATAAAAATCGAATCTCCTTGTCCTACATCAATAAAATGTACGCGCATTTCATGTCCTGCAGTGACGGATACTTTCTCCGTATTTAATGTCTCCGTACAGCCTGCTAATAAAAAAATACAAAGAAGCACTACTATTAACTTTTTCATTTACTAACTTCCTTTCTATTTTTCTATTATACAAAAAAGAGATGATATACTCCCTTTTTCAATTAAACTAAAATCCATCACATGGGGTTGATTTCCGTTCCGACTGGGCGCTTTCCTGGGGGCGTCCGCTGAGCCGCTTCACTCGCTTTGCTCGCTCCAGGGTCTCATCTGTGACGCTAATCCCCAAGGAGTCGCCCAGTCTCCACTCCAATCAACTTATTTAAATTGCTAATGTCATCCCTAACTCTTAGTGACAGACTTAATTTTTTCATCCATTTTGTATATAATTCCTAAACATTTCCTTTGTTTTCATGCGAATAAAATAATAAGGTTCCTGCATTGCCTGCTGAATACTAATATTTTCATCTACTAATGATTCAACAACAGTAAAATATTTAAGTAATGCAGGTTTATCATTTTCTTCTATTGTCCCCGACAATAACACAGCGTGTACATTCGCTAATGTTGCAGTCTTCGCTACCCCTATTGGCGCTTTCCCATGTAATGTTTGGCGATCTGATTGTCCTTCACCTGTCATAACAAACTCGGCACCTTCTAAATGCTTTTTTAACTGTACTGCATTCATTACAATCTCAATACCTGCATGAAAACTGCCGTTTAAAAAAGCTATTAATGCACCTCCCATTCCACCTGCTGCGCCTGCCCCTTTGTAGTCGTGCAGTCGAATGCCAATTTGCATTTCAACAATGTCTGCAAACTGCTTTAAGCAGCCATCAAAATAAGCAATTTGATGTTCTTTTACACCTTTTTGACGTCCAAAAATAGCTGTTGCCCCACGCTCTCCAATCAATGGATTATCAACATCACATGCAATATTAAATGTTGCTTCAGCCAATCGGGGATCTAGCTGACTAGTATCAATTAAAGTTAAATCTAATAAGGCCGACACCCCATCAGCAATTAAAGTGCCGTCTTCTTTTTTCAATTGCAGTCCAAGTGCCTTTAACATGCCAATACCAACATCATTTGTAGCACTACCACCGATTCCGATAATAAATTTTCTAAAGCCTTTATCAAGAGCAGCCTTGATTAGCTGTCCCGTTCCATACGTCGATGCAAGTTCGGGATTTTTTTCTTCATCCTGTATCAGCATAATTCCGGATGCCTGAGCCATTTCAATCACACATGTTTCATTATCACCAAGCACACCATATCTCGCTTCGATTTCTCTCCCCAATGGATCCAGCACATGGTGTGACATATTGTGACCATTTGTTGAAGTAACTAGTGATTCTAGTGTACCTTCACCCCCGTCTGCAACTGGTAAAAGGATGGTTTCAATCGATTGATCAACATCCAAGATCCCTGCCTGCATTGCACTAGCTACTTCGATGGCCGACAAAGTCCCCTTATAGGAATCTGGACTAATAACGACTTTCATGTAATACCTCCACTCATTTAAGTTAGGTGCTTATCATCATTATAATTCAGACTAAAAACATTCCTGAGCTTTTATCGGAATGTTTTTTAGTTTTATCGGAACACTTTGTGGATTTATCGGGATGTTTTCTAATTTTATCGGAACATTATGCTGATTTATCGGAATAAAAAAGGCAACCTGAAAAATATCAGATTGCCATCTTGTTTATGCCTTATATAATTCATCTAAAAACTCAATTTTTTTACCGATTGCCTCTTCAAACGTCATGATGTAGGCAGCAGGATCCTTTGGATTATGGAACTGCGTAATCTTCCCTGTCTCAGGATGAACGAATTTAGAGGAAGCTCCACAGCCAATTCCTAAAATAGTCTGTACTTCTTCCATGATGACGATATTATAAATGCTCTCTTCGCCAGCTTTACTGTAGCCGACATTTTCTAAATTACCTAAAATATTTTTTTGACGATATAAATAGTACGGTACATACTCATTTTCCTTCGTCCATACTTGTGCCATATGCATCATTTGTGCAACAGTATCACGGTCTGCTACCTTGTACTTATCCTTATTACGTGTCATTTCTGATGCACGTTTAAATGATAATGTGTGTACTGTTAGCGATTCTGGCTGCATTTTTCCAGATTCCTCTAATGAATGCTGGAACTCCTCAATTCCTTCATTCGGTAAACCAATAATTAAATCCATATTAATGTTATTCATGCCTGATTCACGCGCTAACCAAAACTTATCAATAGTTTCTTGTACCGTATGATGACGACCAATTGCTTTAAGGGTTTCATCTGTGTACGATTGTGGATTCACACTTATTCGGTCAATACCCCATTTTTTTAACACTTCAAGTTTTTCAGGCGTAATCGTATCAGGTCTTCCCGCTTCGACAGTTACTTCACGGATTGTTTCAGGATGTGGGAAAGAGTCATACATCGTCTGATACAATGCATCCATTTCATGCGCCTCGATAGATGTCGGTGTACCACCACCCCAATAAATGGACGTGATTTTCATATTATTTTCCTTCAGCCATTTCCCCATTTCACGTAATTCAATATGCAACCCATCTAAAAATGTTGCAACTCGCCCTTGCTTGCGATTGCTGCCAATCGCATACGCTGGGAAAGTACAATAGGCACATTTAGTCGGGCAAAAAGGAATGCCAATATAAATACTTATTTCTTTACCGATTTCATCTATATCAGGAATCGTCACTAACTGACGAGCAACTATTTCTTTTAGTAACGCTACCTTTTCTTCTGACAGACGGAAATCACGAATAAGGATATCAGCAATTTCTTCCTCGCTCTTCCCGGCCATTCGAAATTTATGGTAAAGCTTAGTCGGACGCACGCCTGTTAAAATTCCCCATTGTTGTTGCATTCCCGTATGTTGCTCCAACACATCTAAAAACACGTGTGATAAAGCACGCTTCATACGAATATTTAGCTCACGTCCTTCAGCCCCAGATTCGTATTGAATACGGTAATCATTCGTATAACGCTTACCATCTACCTCAAGCACAGCTTTTGTAGAAATTGAAGAATCATCCCCAACGTTATATTCGAATGACACTGCCATATCTGTTCCTTCAGACTCTACTTTTAGCTTGGAATCCTCAAAAAATAAATTCGCAATATGATTTAATACGCGAATCCAATCCTCAGGATATTTTTGATCTATGTGAATAATTTTCATTGTCTTCGCTCTTTTCTCTCAAAAATTACAGCACCAATAGTTTAACAAATTTTTATAACGTTAAGCAAAGCTACAATTAATAACAGAACATTCAGTTTAATAATCCAAAAAATCCATTTTGAAAAAATTTATCAAAATGGATTCTTATTTTTTTATCTTTCGATAACCGCGTTTGTTTTGAAATTCTCTTCTTTTAGTTTAAGAATTTTTCTTAATTCCGTGCTTACTTTCTCCAAGCTTTCCATATCAGGCATAAAGTAAGATACTTTGTCGATATACTGATCTTCTCCTTTTATTTCTATCGTTTTCGTAGATATGTTTTTAGAATTCAAATATTGCTTTTGAAGTGCGTAGATTTCTTTAGGGTTTAAATCTGTTTCTACGTTTTCTCCTAAAATATCTGCAATTTGACCAATTTTAAATATTGTATTCGTCGATTTTGCTTGATTAATTGTTGCAGTCAAAAATTGTCTTTGTCTCTCTTCGCGTGAGTATGAAGCATTAATAGGTCTGTATCTCATTCTTACAAATGCAAGTGCCTCTTCTCCCTTTAAATGTGACTCTCCTTTATGAAATTCTATCCGTTTTTTATCGTAAATATTATCTTCCCAAAAATCCTCTTTTACATCTATTGTTACTCCACCTAGAGCATCGACAATATCTCTAAAGCCATCAAAGTTTACTGCAATAAAGTTATCTATCGGTATATTAAGTAATTTTTCAACTGTCTCTAATTGAAGTTTAATTGCCCCATAGCCTGTAATTGATCCGTAACTATAAGCGGCATTGATTTTATGTATACCTGTATATTCCCCTGCATTTTCTATTTTTACTCTTGCATCTCGAGGCACTGTAATTAAGCTAATTTCAGATGTATCCGGGTCTAAAGTAATGACCATTTGAGTGTCTGCTCGACCATTCTCCGCTTGACTAGAGTAATCTTCAACACCTAATAATAGAATGGAGATAGGATCTTTTTTAAATGAAACATCCTCTTCCCTTAGCTCTGATTTATTTCCATCTCTATTTAAATCGACCTTTGAACTATCATAGGCATTTTTAAATTTAACAAACGCATAAGCTCCATAACTAGTTACGGTTAATAGTAAAATTAACATAACTAGTAAGGTTATTTTTAGAACTTTATTTTTAGGCTTCGTTTTTTTAGATCGTCTTGAATTTCTTTCCACATAAAATCCTCTCTTCTGTTAAAGTCACCCTCTTCATTGATTAAGACGATAAAAGTTCTTTCAAGTTTCCTATAATGATTATGTTTGGGAATAAAATCAAATTTTCATTAAAAATAACAGCTAAGTGAGTTTCCAAAAAGCGCAAAAACCCATATAAAGGTAGTGACCTTTATATGGGTTTTTGAATTATTTTAAATATTCCTCTACAAATTCAACTGGTACATATGTTTTAGATGCTTCTAGCAAAGCGGGTGCTGCATTAAGTGGGCGTAATGCTTTGTTATATCCAAACATTTTTTCTCCACGAGTAATTGTATAAGATAAATTACCTTTTGACACAATTGCCCCTTTACTTGTTGACTCTACTTTATAGCCAAGTTTTTCGGCAATCAAACGCAACGGAACCATCTTTGTTCCATCTACTTCATAGTAATCTGTCGCGATTATTTGTGCTATTTCCGCTTCTACAGTATTTTCTGTTGGATTTTCAGACTTGTCATCAAGAACAATTACTTTCGAAGGTGTTGTTTGAGCCGGGATACTTTTTGTTGAAGCTGTATAGAAAACTACTAAATTTTTCTCTATTAAATCTTTAGCTGCAACTTTTTCTCCCTTCGTATTTAAAAGCTCCGTGTTTTCACCAATGATTAATTTTAACATATCGTAAGTGTTCGTTAAGTTTTCAAAGAAGTAATCAACTTCAACAAATCCAGCTTCCTCAGTTTCAACAATGACAACATCCGGATCGAATTGTGGTGGATAAATTAATTTTTGTGGCTTGTTTGCAAATGTATAAGCTACTATTTTATCCCCTTTTTTAAGTTCTACTTTCTTACCTGTATTATCGAAAACAAGTGTATCCTTTGTTATTTCTAAAATGTTTGTTTGATCGCCATCTTGTACTGTGAAGTATGTAATGTTTTCACTTGAATTGACTTTTTCAACCGTTCCATAGGTAGTGTTGAAAATGTGAACAGGATCAATTTGGATTTGTGGTACTTGTTGTTCTGCGTCTGTCTGATTTTCATTTGCTGAAGCGACTGGTATTACTACACTTCCAAATAATAATGCTGTCATTGCTACGGGTGCAATTTTTTTCATGTTCATAAAATCTCTCCTTATTATTAGGTTCATAGTAGTAGTAGTTTCAGACTGGTAAAAGTTTCATTAAAAACAGGAAAATTTATGATAAAAGTCCATTTGCATGACATCTACCGGAGGCTTTAACTTCTTTCAGCGGGTGTTTGGACACCCGCTGAAAAAAGTTAAAACCACCAGTAAAAAACTGGTGGTCTATGCTCACTCTTTTATAATTTCCTTTAAACCTGTAATATCGATGCCGTTTAATGCTTGCGTGGCAAGGCGGTCGGCTTCAGAATTTTCTTTACGTGCTATCAGCTTGTACTCTGGCTGGATACTAAGCTCCTCTAGCTTTGCGTCGATTTTATCTGCCCAGCTAGATAAATTCTTTTCTAGTGCTGGCCATTCCCCACTCAATTGATTGATAACGACTTGGGAATCACCAGTGAAACAAACGGGCAAATGGTGAACATTCAATAACTCAAGTTCAACTAACCCTAAATAAAGCGCTGCGTATTCTGCCTCATTGTTAGATTTAAGCTCTGACGAAAAAGAATTTTGTCTTAATCGATACGGCTTGCCATTTTGTTCATAATAAATCACACAGCCTAGCCCCGATTGATTTATTGCACGATCAAAGCCACCATCAAAATAGACTGTAATATTGTGTGGCTCCGTGTCAATTTCCTTTAAATACGCCTTGAGTTCCTTTAAAGACCAACTTGTATCCTGTCGATCGATACAATGCAGTGATTTTACTCTCCCTGTTCGCTCCATGTCCTCTGCAAGTAGTAATGCTTGAGCTGCTGGCATTTCTTCTGAACGTAAAACAGTTTCAGCACCCTTTTGCGCTTTATAGGTCCATTCAATGATTACATGCATAGTATAACCTCCAATAGATATTGAGCCATAAATTGAAAACGTGCTCCGGCTTGCGGAAACACGTTTTCTTTTTACTTGTTATATGTGCAACTATTAGTATTTTTATGCCTAAGAAAGCGGTTTGATCAGCTCGATGATAACATCTGCTTTTTCGGGGCTCTCGTTTGCAACGCTAGAACCTGTTGTTCTGCTGCTTAGATGCTGAACTTCGCCGCTAGATTATGCTTTTCCGCTGTTTGGATGCTCTTCTTCGCTGTTAAAATTCTTCATACAATGCTTGAATAGGTTTTATTAAAATGCGGTTTACTTCTTCAATTATCTTACTTACATTCATTTCTGCCTCAAGCATTGCAGAAATTTTTGCATTTTGCTGTGCAAGCTGTGCCGCTTTTTGTGCATATACAAGCTCATCTTCCAATATATCTTCGCCATTTAATTGCTTTTTCTGTAAGTCAATTTGAACCTTACGGAAATTTTTGAATAGATTTAATGCCTCTTCATCTTCCTTAACCACTGTCACAGCTTTATTTAACACTTCAAATTCAGGTGTTTTACGAAAAGTTGCCTCTAACGTATTAATTTCATTGTAAATATTAATCATAAACATAATTCTCCTTTTTAAATAAAGTAAACTATTAACCCTTGCACAATCCCAATCAATCCACCAAGAACTGCACCAAGTACTGTAATCATTTTAAACTCACGCTTAGAAATACCTAGTACAAGTTCCTCTAATTTCTCTACAGGGAAAGAATCAACCTGCTCACGTACTATTTCTTGTAAATTTAAGCGTTTCAACACATCTTCTAATTTCTCTTCAGCTTTTACAAAAGCTTTTTCAATGGCTTGTGGAATCACTGTTTCCTTCATCCATGAATTACCTTCTGGCCAGTAATGTGAAATAGGATAATTTAAGCGCTCTTCAACTGCTAATTGTTCTTTTACGTAAGTTTGCAATTTCGATAATATTTCTTCAAAACGAATATCCTGTAAGAAATCCATTGCTGGACGATCTTTTAATTTCTCCAATTCCTGCGTAAAAATTTTCGTTAATAATGCTGATGTTCCTGGTTTCTGTAAAAATTTTATAAGCTCACGCTGAACCTTTGTCATGAGCGACGAAGAATCACCTAAAAACATATTAATCATTCCACCAAGTGATCCTTTTGACGATAAGAAGTCATCAATCATCGCCTTAATTGTCAGTTCGCCCTCGGGTGATAAAAAATAATCCTCACCCTTTTCTAAAATATGATCAACCGCTACTGGTATCTTTGCATCAATTGTATGTTGAATATCGGCTGATAATAGTGAACGAATTGATTTCGTTGATAGTGTATTCTTAACTGATTCAAATTGTCCCTCAACAATCGTTTCTACCTTCTGTTCAATTGTTGCTGACATACCGGAAAATCCAGCTAATGATAGCCAATCCTGAATTGTTTTATCATTTGTAAAAATCGTTTCTTCTACCTTTGTTTGTACAAGCTGTTCTACCTTTTCCTGAATATCCTTTGAGAAAAATTTCTTTCTAAAAGTTTCAGGTGTTAATAAATAATTCACAACCGTTAGCCCAAGTTGCTTTGCTAATTCGTCACGTCGTTTTGGAATAAGACCTGGTGTAAAAGGCACTCGCCAATTTTTAATATATATAGCATTGTGCGGTCGGAAAAGCATTTTAATAGCTAGGTGATTCGTTACACCACCGATTGCAGCACCGATAACGGCCATAAATATTAATGTCACTAGAAAATTATCCATTAGTATCCTCTCATTTCAATTGTATTCACTATTGGCGTATTTTGTCGCCTAATGCACTCATTATAGCAGAGCAATGATTTTCTACGAAAGAAATACCCCCTGTTAAAGTATGATGATTCACTATTTTTATCCATCTTCATTGATTTGAAGGTGCTAATGTCCGCTGTAAGCTACAATCAGTTTAAATGGACACACATAAGCAAAATATATCAACAAAATATCCTTTAATCAGCTTCTTACGATAGGAATAACATTTGGAGTTGCAAAATGACCACTATCCTTGAATAATATTAACTACATATATAAAGAAATGGGGTTTGGTTATGATTCAGCATTTTAGCTTTAGGCCTTTATTTGAAAATTCCCAGCTTCCTGGTTGGTCCATTTCGTTCTTTTATCAACGTGAACGTTATACAGCGGAGTACTTAAAAGATGGCGTTATACATTGGAATGGACCTATTCCTCCTAACGAAGAGGAAGTAAAAAAAATGATTCACGAGCTTATGTTGTACCATGTTTACGACTAATAAAAGTAATATTTTTCATACTCCCACTGTATAAATATACCTATTTCTTACTATTTCTAGCATTGCTATTATCTTAAAATTGTTTAAGTATATTGAAATTCCCTTATTTTTCTTATACATTTATGTTATCAAGTATTAAAGGTTTTTTTATGCAGGAGGCTATTTCAATGAGTAAAGTCACTCTTTCTGATGACTTAAACAGTTATAATACAAAAGCATTAATTCGCGCAAAAGTAAAAGAAGTTTTTTCTGAATTTTCGGCTAAGATTTTCGAATTAGCGAATGAGGATGAAGTTATTGATAGTAAAAAATTCGAGGCCCTTTCTGGCTATAAAAGTGATTTCTACAATGAATACTGCAGTCAATTAAAAGGATTTTTCGATTCATCTACTAGTACTTTCGGAAAAAGACCTGCAAAAAATATGTTTTTAACATATAAGGGCAATAATTATGTTTTGACAAAACAAGGTATAGCAGAAAAAGCACCTGTTACAATTTCACTTTACTCAGGTGAAATACCAGGTAAAGAAACGCTATACGATGTGGAAAAAGCGTGCTTGAATTACGCTTTCAACAAAAATTAAAAAGCAGAAGGAGCCATCTCATACGAATGAAAATGGCTCCTTTTTTGTTGAAAAACTATTTTGAAATTAAGGGGTCGCTTCGCTCTCGCTACAAAAACATCTGTTATTGCTGCCGCTACTTTTTCGCATACATTTGCTGAATTTTGTTTTATCACTATAAATGATAGTGACATACCAGAAAATATATATTTTATGTAAAATGGTTGATTGGAGTGGAGACTGGGCGACTCCTTAGGGATCAGCGGTAGAGGAACGAAGGCTAAAAGCATCACGTCCTGTGATAACGCCTTCGTGACCAACATCGGTGCTGTTGCTGTCGCTACGCTATCGCACAGACAAAACACGTTGCTGACGCTGCGTTAGCACTACGCTTTCGCGCAAAAAACATCTGTTGGCCCGAGACCCTGGAGCGCAGCGATTAGGGGAACGAAGGCTAAAAGCATCACGTCCTGTGATAACGCCTTCGTGACTAACATCGTGTTAGCCCGACGCCCCCAGGAAGCTTTGC
>NZ_JBHJTF010000026.1:0-406 GCF_042267565.1 Lysinibacillus sp. NPDC056232
TCAAACTCTCCATAAAAAGAAATTTGATTAGCTCAAATTGTTTTGCTGGCATCATGTTTGATGTCCAAAATTTTGTTTCGTTCACCAACTCAAGGTTAGTTACTAAAAACTTTATTGATTACGTTTTGCTTGTTCAGTTTTCAAGGTTCATTTGTTTGTCACATTTAAGTGACTTTCTATACTTTAACATGTAGTTAACTCTATGTCAACTATTTATGTTAGTATTTTTTAGTTGTTGTTGTTTCTTTCGTAACAACGTTTATAAATATATCACCTTAATATTAAGTTTGCAAGTGAATTATTAAAGTAAAACTATTTTAAATAAATCAATTATACCTCGGCATAATTGCGTCCGGAATCGGTCGGAGGCTTTAGGCCAACGTGTTGTTGGTTACTCAGTCGCGTG
>NZ_JBHJTF010000026.1:502-79869 GCF_042267565.1 Lysinibacillus sp. NPDC056232
GTAGTTGTTGTTGTTGTTGTTGTTGTTGTTGTTGTTGTTGTTGTTGTTGTTGTTGTTGTTGTTGTTGTTGTTGTTGTTGTTGTTGTTGTTGTTGTTGTTGTCGCTTCGCACAGTTAAATTGCCTCAGTACGCGGCGTTCTTAGACTGAGTTCCTCTATTTCAGCGGGTGTACAAACACCCACTGAAAGGAGCTAAAGCGAGTTTCTTCTATAGTATATAAATCTACTACACATGAATGTTATAAGTTCTACATTTACACTATAAACGCTTATTTAAATTCCTCCTGATTTCTCATATTAGCGACTTCCCTTTTCTACTGCAGAAATTGATGAAGATTTTTTATCAATAAAATTGTTTTATATTTTTATAGTTTTTATAAGAAAAGCACCTACAATTGTTAGTTTCATTTCTAACAATTGTAGGTGCTTTTTATATTTCTATTGTGTATTTATACTTAGCGTACCCATATAAAGTATGCAAGGAAGACAAAGAATAATCCGTACATCATAGGGTGAATTTCTTTTTTGCGACCTGCTAAAAGCATTGTTATTGGATAGAATACAAAACCTATTGCAATACCTGTAGCAATTGAGTAACCAAGAGGCATCATTACTACTGTAAAGAAAGCCGGTACTGCTATTTCGAATTTATCCCAATCAATTAAACGTAATGAAGATACCATCAGAACACCTACTATAACTAGAGCAGGCGCTGTTACTGCTGGAGTAACCACAGCAAGTAACGGTGAGAAGAATAATGCTACCAAGAATAGCATCGCCGTTACAACAGCAGAGAAACCTGAACGAGCACCTGCTGCTACACCAGAAGTTGACTCAACA
Source organism: Lysinibacillus sp. NPDC056232 (assembly GCF_042267565.1). Classification (NCBI taxonomy): domain Bacteria; kingdom Bacillati; phylum Bacillota; class Bacilli; order Caryophanales; family Bacillaceae; genus Lysinibacillus; species Lysinibacillus sp. NPDC056232. The sequence continues at coordinate 1,342 of NZ_JBHJTF010000026.1, forward strand.
TAAGCTGTAGTTGTTGATGTACCAAATAAAGAACCAATCGTTGTTGCAAGAGCATCCGCCATCAATGCACGGCTTGCACGTGGCAATTTATTATCTTTTACTAATCCTGCTTGTGTCGCAACTGCCATTAAAGTTCCTGCTGTATCAAAGAAATCTACAAACAAGAATGTTAAGACAACTACTAAAAATTTAACGTTTAATAATGAACCGAAGTCATGGAAAATTGGATCTAAAGCTACCATAAACGTAGAGTCCACACTTGGAATTGCTGAAACAACTGCTGTAGGAGGATCAATAACACCTGTAATCATACCAACAATTGCTGTTACAACCATCCCTAGGAAAATACCAATACTACGTAGTTTAATAATAAGAATAATTGAAAGGACAATCCCGAATACAGCTAGTAAAGTTGCACCAGTGAATGTTCCTAAAGTCACCAATGTAGCTGGGCTAGCAACTATAATGCCTGCTCCTTGTAAACCTACAAAAGTTATAAATAAACCAATACCTGCTGAAACTGCATATTTAAGTTGTACTGGAATTGCATTAATTACTGTTTCACGAATACCCGTTAACGAAAGAATGATAAAGATAATCCCTGAGAAGAAAACACCTGTTAAACCAGTCTGCCAAGGAATACCGTAAGCTCCGACAACAGTGAAGGCAAAGAATGCGTTTAAGCCCATACCAGGAGCAAGTGAAATCGGGAATTTGGCGAATATACCCATAATCAGAGAACCGACTGTAGCTGCTAATGCTGTAGCAACGAATACAGCACCTTTATCCATTCCTGCATTTTCTAACATACCAGGGTTAACAGCTAAAATGTAAGCCATGGCAAGGAATGTAGTAAAACCACCTATTATTTCGCGGCGATAATTAGTTCCTAGTTCATCGAACATGAAATACTTTTTCATTTTAAAGAAATCCTCCGTATGGTCGTCTTCAATATCGAAAACAAAAAAGACACACTGACTACTCTACTAGTCGCATGTCTACGATACATTTCATCACAGTTATTGTGAGAAATTAATTAGTGTCTATACATTGGTATATATAACTAAAATCGTAGTCAAGTTATTTACGGTAACTTGGTAGAAACTCACGGGCCTTATCCCCGACATTATACGACGACATATTTAATTTACAATCGTAATATATCATTTCACTTTTCAGATTTCAACCCTATTTCCGAACATTTCTCACAAAAGTTATACGAAAGTTCGTGTAAAATTCTTTTTTATTGTTCACATTTTAAGAAATCGTTGCATAAATAGGTTAGGACTGAACGTTTTATTGTTAGTTATAAAATAAAAAATCCCCTAGGATCCATTCGAATTCTAGAGGATTTTAATATAGTGATTACAGGGAGCTCCTTTGATCAACATATGTTTAATTCATCACTTTACTTTGCAAGAGCTGAATCCTTTTTTCTAATTTTTGTTTCCAATCTTCTGCTAATGCATCAACCGCTTGTATACGTTTCATCGCAAGTGCGTCTTTGTTTTTAAAGTACACTTCGTTGCAATGCAAAACCGAAACACGTGCAGGGTGCTTTTCCACTAACTCAATTTTTGAATCTGCACAGATTGTCCCTTCTACCAGTACACGTGCAAGGAAGCCCGTATAACCTGTTTCAATTAAACGTTTGAGTAAAATGTTCGCCTCAGTATATTTATCAATCGTACTACACGGTACACGTCCTTGGGTAATTTGGATGACAGCATCACCTATTTTATAAATATCGCCAATACAAATATCAGCTTCCAACATATTCGTTACTGTTAAGTTTTCACCGAATGCTGCAGTCGGCAACGGTTTACCAAGTTCCTGTTCCCATTGTATGTAATGCTCCTCAGGATATAAACAAATGGCACGGTCAGGACCACCATGATGTTTTTTATCTGCTACATCGTCCCCCTCAAATCCACGAGCGGACAAATAAACTTCTTGTACTTTTCGTTTTTCAATCCCTGTAATCATTGAGCGCCCATTACTATAATGCAATTCTTTCGGCATACCAATAGCAAGTGTATGAATCATCGCAATATTGTTTTCCATTTCCATCCCCCTAAACTAAACAACGACATAGAGTCTTATTTATATTCATTAGTTTACTATACCTAACGCTTCGAAAGTATTATCCTTAAAGAAAGAATTTCAAGAACTGTAATATATTGCGGCTTAATATCCTCTACTTTCTCAACTCCTCATTCCATCAAAACATACAGTCACTTTAACTTCTTTCAGCGGGTGCCCACACATCCGCTGAAAAGCAACTTAAACCCGCTTTCATTTCACCAGCTATAGAGGTGGGAGACTTCTGTACCTGTCGCTTCGTTTTCAGTACATAAGACATTTGTAGCTGACGCTTTGCTTTCGCTACAGAGAAAAATTGTAGCTGACGCTTCGCTTTCGCTACAAAAAACATTTGCTGAAAGAAGTTAAACACCAATTGAAAATCTTTAAGTTTTTTGATGGTGTGAAAACAGTAGCTTTAAATTTACTGAATCAGCGTTGTAACAAAGCCTATTTTTTTTGCAACAAAACGAAAAATCATCGTAAGTTCTGAGAAGTGTTGCTACGATTAAAACAGAAAGGAGATCAACATGAAATTCAACTATATTTGGAAAAACAATCAATCATCTTCTGAAATTGAGATTATCAGTAATCCATCGAATAAAGAATTGCTTTCGACAATTGAACAGCATTTTTTTCAATCTATAACATTAAGCGCAACAGATTTCAAAACAAATCGTCAGGTTATGATTGAACTCAATGACATCGAAGCAGTTGAAGCATCCGGTCATTTTACCAAAATCCTTTTAATAGATGGTACAGAGCTATTGTTGAATAAGATTTTAAAAGAATTATCTTACTTGGAATCATTCGGATTGGTTAGAATCAATTCGATGATTTTGAATTTGAATCAAATACGCTCATTTGCTTCGGGAAGTCATGCTAGATTGGAAGTTATTACAAAACAACAAAATAAGTATATTGTCAGTAGACATTATGCAAAATCTATTAAGGAGAAATTGATATGATAAAAGACTTAAAAAATAGCTTTTTTTACGTTTCATTTTTGGGGTTGATTTGGATTGTTTTTTTAATTACTATTTTTAATCTTCACGAAGAAATAGTCAACTTTCTTTATATTTGGAATTTAATTGGTATTAGTGTTCTGATGGGGATTGTTTTTGGTATAGCTTATCCATATTTGTGGAACTACTCAACATTAAAAGTAACATCTAAAATTACTATTAGTACTTTTTTGAATTTTTTCTGTGGTATAGGAAGTGTATATCTTTTTTCACTGAAAGTATTTGCAATTATCAAACCTTATTTATTGCTAATTTTAGTGATAACGTTGATTGGTCATATCATAGGATTTTACTTTTTCTCAAAATATGAAAATAAAAAAATAGCGGATAGTTTGAATAGATCACTTGAAAATTAAGGAGACTGAAATGAACCTCAATACTAGCTTACAAGTACTATTAAAAGATATTGCTCAGAAACAAAAGAAGGGGCTTCCTTTTATAATGGCCTCAATATTTATTTGGGGAGTTATCACAACAATCACGTTGCTGCCTTTAGATTTAATGATGAAAAATATTGGTATTTTATCTTGTGGTGCATTGCTGTTTCCTGTTTCGATTCTTTGTGCCAAAATATTAAATGTTGATTTATTTTATAAAGAAAACCCATTGATTAATGGACTATTGATTGCAACAAACAATCAAATTTTATATTTAATTATTTGTATTCTTCTATTGATTAAAGCACCAATGTGGGTCTTACCTGTATATGCAATTATTTACGGTGCACATTTGTTACCATACTCATTCTTTTATCAATCAAAAAGTTATCGATATAGTTCAATATTTATTTGTATAGCTATTTCGATAAGTATAATTTTATTCAATTTAAATATTATTTTTGTTCCGCTTATCGTAGAAATGGGTGTACTTTTCTTATTTTTAATGCTAAAAAAGGAAATAAAAAGCTAGTCTGAAAAAATCAGACTAGCTTTTTGTTCGAAATCAAATGAAGGGGATTATTCCCACTCGATAGTTGCAGGTGGCTTAGATGTAATATCATACAGTACGCGGTTAACGTGTTTTACTTCGTTTACTAAGCGGACAGAGATTTTCTCTAGTACATCCCAAGGAATGCGTGCCCAGTCAGAAGTCATACCGTCGATAGATGTTACCGCACGGATACCGATTGCATAGTCATACGTACGTGCATCGCCCATTACGCCAACTGAACGGATGTCAGGTAATACCGTGAAGTATTGCCAGATGTCGCGATCAAGACCAGCTTTTGCGATTTCTTCACGTAAGATGAAATCGGATTCGCGTACGATTTCTAGTTTTTCTTCTGTTACTTCACCAAGTACACGGATACCTAGACCTGGGCCTGGGAATGGTTGACGCCAAACGATTTTTTCGTCAAGGCCAAGCTCTAATCCTAATGCGCGCACTTCGTCTTTAAATAACGTGTTAAGTGGCTCAATTAATTTGAATTGCATGTCTTCTGGAAGACCACCAACGTTATGGTGTGATTTAATTGTTTGTGCAGTTGATGTTCCAGATTCAATGATATCTGTGTACAGTGTACCTTGTGCTAGGAAGTCCATTCCTTCAAGTTTATCCGCTTCTTCATCGAATACGTAAATAAATTCGTTACCGATAATTTTACGTTTTTGCTCTGGATCAGAAACGCCTGCAAGTTTATCCATGAAACGTTGACGTGCATCAATTTTAATAAGATTCATGTCAAAGTCTTCAGTGAATGTTTTCATAACTTGTTCAACTTCACCTTTACGGTTTAAGTTGTGGTCAACGAACATACAAGTTAGTTGATCACCAATTGCTTTATGAATTAGAACAGCAACAACTGATGAGTCTACACCACCAGAAAGAGCACATAATACTTTTTTATCGCCTACTAATTCGCGGATTTTTGCGATTTCAAGTTCAATGAAGTTTGCCATTGACCAATCACCTTTTGCTCCACAAATATCGAATACGAATTGACGTAATAAGTCGTTACCATATACAGAGTGACGTACTTCTGGGTGGAATTGTACTGCATATAGTTTACGCTCTACATTTGCCATTGCTGAGATAGGGCAAGCAGCACTTGTTGCGATTACTTCAAAACCAGCAGGTACTTCTGTTACATGGTCACCGTGGCTCATCCATACGATTTGTTCAGTTGGTAAGTTACCGAATAACTTGTTTGAAGCTGTTACTTTAATTTCTGCTTTACCGTATTCACGTGTTTCAGCACCTTCAACTTTACCGCCTTGCGTATGTGCCATTAATTGCATACCATAGCAAATACCTAGGATTGGTAAGCCTAATTCGAAAATAGCTGGGTCTACATGGAAGGCATTTTCGTCATAAACTGAGTTTGGACCACCTGAAAAGATAATACCTGTTGCGTTCATACCTTTAATTTCTTCTGCTGTAATCGTATGAGGATGTAACTCACTGAAAACACCAAATTCACGGATACGACGCGTAATCAATTGGTTAAATTGGCTACCGAAATCAAGAACGACGATTTTTTCTTGCTCTAATAAGCTTGCTGACAATATTTCCACCTCTTCTACTATTTTTAAAGGACTTTTCATATGTTCAAAGAAAAACGCGTATGAAAGTAAAAACTTCCTACGCGTTCATAAGCTCTAAATTTATAAAGGTGAATGCGTAACAAAGAAAAGTGATTTACTAACCTTCTCACCTAACCAAAACATTCACCTTCATAGAGAAATCATTTACGGTGATTTCGTAGAAACATCCGAACCTTATTATCGAACTTATATGAAAGCAATCCTCATCATATATAATTTTTTTCATTTTACTCTTTGTACCCATCAAAATCAACCGATAGTGCGATTGATTAAATTTTCCCAACTTTCTTTCAGTTTCATAAAATCAACTTCTTGTTTATCTTTGCCATAAATATGTTGCTCATATACAGCAGTCAGTTTTTGCATCTCTTCTGTCTCTAGCGACTCATCTACTCTTGTAGCAAATGCTCGTAATGTTTCGCCATCTTTCCGGCGTAATCCAATACGAGATAATTGCTTCGTTAAAACATGGTACGAAGCATCGAAATTTGTCCAGTCCGCTTCTTTTTTACGAAATGCGCGTACTTGCATTTTAGGTATCCACGTTTTACGTTGCATAAACAAAGCGATACCAGCGATGATCATTAAAATGACTAGAGCAATCCATACATAAGTAAGTTTTTTCACCCATGTCCATACAGACTCAAAGCTAAACGATGTTGAGCTAGAAGTTTCTTTCTTCGGCTCTTGCTCATCCTTCTTTGGTTGCTCTTGCTCTTGTTCTTTTTCTGACTCCAGTACTTGATCCTGCTGAGGAGTGTCTTGCTCAATATCATAATCGATATTCACATTTCCTGAAAATCCGATTGTCGGTTCAAATTCCATCCAGCCTGTTCCAGGTACATATGCCTCCACCCACGAGTGTGCATTATCATTTGTAATTCGATACTCCTGTAAACCATCTGATATTCGACCAGGATTACCAGGTGCAAAGCCTTTCACCCAGCGTGCAGGTATCCCTGCCGAACGTAGGAGCACGACCATTGATGTTGAGAAATTATCACAGTAGCCCACTTTAGTATCGAATAAAAACTGGTCAACATAATCTTGACCCTCAGCCGGGATGGCTACTTCTTTTTTATCGTATCTAAAGCCATGAGATGAAAAGTATTTTTCAACTGCTTTTATTTGATCATAAACCGAAGCTTTATCCTGTGTGATTTCTTTCGCTAAATTCCCTACACGTTGTGGAAGTGTATTTGGCAATTGTAAAAAACGGTCAAAGGACGAATCAACTGTTTTTAGTGTGGATGGTTTAGACATTTGGAGCTGTTCCATGCTATATACTGGCTCACTATAAGATATCGTATAGTTAGATAATAATTTTGACCCGCCATTCTGTTGTTCTATTGCTATTTTTTCAGTTTGTCCATCTTGAATAAATAGCGGTGAATCTTGGGTAGAAACAGATATCATGCCATATGTTTGAATTAAAAAAGGCATTGGAACAGCAATATCCATTTGAACCTGCCGCTCGGTTTCAGGAGCTCCAACTTGTAACGAAGTTTGGATAGGGGTATCGGTCTGGTAGACATTTTTGCCAAAGTTCCCCTCCGAAAGAATCCAGCCCTTCGAAGTATAAGTATCCTTTGTATCTATACGCCAATAATGACGATCAGGGGAAGCTGCAGTAAAAATTAGTGTGTTATCACCTTGAAACGGTCCTCCTAATCGGCTATCATCCTCGCTGTAACCAACTGTTTTTTCGCCTGTTCCAAAGTTCCCTTGCCCCGTAACCTCTTTAATAAAAGGTACTGGATCAGCCCAAGTCGGTCCTGTCTTAGGTAAAAAAAATGCCACTACACTAACAAGCATTACCGAAACGATCATTGGAATAACCAGTTTCCACTTTCCTATGACATTGCTCGGTGCATCTGTTTGAAGCCATAAACGCTTAACAAAAAGCAAGCCTGTCATTATTAATCCAAGCACTATAACTTTAACAATTGCCATCTTCCCATCATAGTCACTAAATGTATCAAGTGTGGCAATAAAGAATACTGTTAACGCGAAGAAATAGAATATATTTTTCCGCACAGTTATCCAGTGATGAATTAGGTATATTAACATCCAAATAAGCGCAACGAATAGCACCGTTCTAAATGAATCCGATACTTGTCCAAAATCGCCCGAAAGAATAGTAGACATATTCCATTTCAACTCATGCAGTAAAAATGGTATTGTCTGTCCAGAAAAAAAGGGCTTTTCACTATAAACAAACACTATAAACCAAGTAATATAACCAAATTTAACTAATCCTGACAATATTGGATGCACTTGAAATAAACTGAGTACCAATGATAAACCGATAAACACTAAAAATAAATGAACCAAGCCTGTATTTGTTAGCTGCATTACGGGAATAAGCCATTCACGTAAAATTAGAAAAATTATTACGTATGCTATTGCTAATTCTATAAAATTTCCTAGTGATTTTTTCACGGCTTCATCACCTCCGTGAACAGATGGTAATAATCTGTTGGATTTACATGTACAACTTGGATTTGCTTATAACGCTTCGCCAGCTCTGTTTGCATAGGTGGCTGCTCCGCTACTACAAAACAAATACAGCTTTTCACCATATTGGCTAGAGAATGAAGTAATTCATCCGATACTTCATTCGTAACATATAGTAATGTTGCAACATGCTTAAACACTTGCTGATCTCGTAATTGAAATTTGACAGTTTCAGCAGGTTTTATAGCAGCTAAATGATGCATTACTTGGTCTAGCTGCTTATTACCTTGGATAATCGGAAAGACCTTCGTTTTAGAACCAGCTGAAACAAATGAAATATCTCCATGTTCTTCGACAATGGTTTGTAGCATCGATGCTACAAGCTCAATTTTTTCTTCAAATAAGGGAGACTTTCCTGCATGGAGTACCAACATTAACTCTTGTGATTGACGATCTTCAAATTCCTTAGATTGCAACGTTTGTGTTTTCGCAAATGATTTCCAGTGAATCCACGAAAAACGGTCACCTGGAACATACTCACGTAAACCAACAGCCATGGATGTATCCTTAACAATTGAATAAGGTGACATCATTGTACCAACATCAAATTTTGTTCGAAGCGCGGCATATCTCATCTCGCGTACTCTCGGGTAAACTAAAATGACTTGTTCCTTTTCTGCCGCAACTCGCTTTTTTGCCCAGCCAAAAAAATCACAGAAAACAATATTAACACCTAAGTAACGATGCTCGCCACGGGACATATTTTCCAGCACATAATTCCAGCTAAATTTTTTCCTAAAGCCAACGAACATAATGGTATTCGTTCCTTGTACCCTCGATTGAATAAGGACTTCACTGTTCACAAGTTCCTCCATCATCATATAAGCAAACGGAAAGCGTGTTTTTCGTTCTACCGTAATTGTTACCTTTGCAGATTGACCACTCTCAACGCGGGAGGGCTCAATTTTGCGTTCCACCAGTAAAATATCTTCTTTCACTAGTAAGAAAATAATTGCGTATAACAAAAACGGACTAACTGTAAAAAATACAAACCAACTGACAAATCCACCTTGGAACATGGCATAACAAAACGTTATGATCATTAACAAAGAAACTAATAAGAAATGTTTACTTTTCTCTATTAAAGCTTGCCATTTCTTCATTGCTCTGCAATCCTCTTTGTTGGTACAGGTATTTTCGCAATAATTCGCTCAATAATTTCCTCTGCCGTTACGTTATCATAGCGAGCATCTGGCTTTAATACTAAACGATGGCTAAAGACAAATGGTACTAAATATTGAACATCATCAGGAGTAACATAACTACGCCCTTTTATAAATGCATAAGCTTGTGAAGCTTTCATTAAAGCAATCGTTGCGCGAGGACTTACGCCTAAATGTACATAGCTATTTTCCCTTGTTTGAGTCGCTAATTCGACCATATAGTTTTTGACTGAATCTGCAACATACACACCCTGTGCAAGCTCCTGCAATTCAATTAATTGCTCAACTTTTAGCACTGCTTCAATTTTTTCAATCGGTTTACCATGCTCAGCACGACGAAGAATCTCCACTTCTTGTCCCCTTGAAGGATAGCCCATTTTTATTTTTAGTAAGAAACGATCCAGCTGTGCTTCTGGTAACGGATATGTCCCTTCGTGCTCAATTGGGTTCTGAGTGGCCATAACGAAAAATGGCTGATTGATCGTTAAGGTTTTACCATCAATCGTGACAGATGCTTCCTCCATCCCCTCAAGTAAAGCAGATTGCGTTTTTGGAGATGTGCGGTTAATTTCATCCGCTAAAATTACATCTCCCATGATCGGACCAGGTCGAAATTCGAACTCCAGCGTTTTCGGATTATAGATTGACACTCCAACTACATCTGACGGTAATAAATCCGGTGTAAATTGAATCCTTTTAAATTGTGCATCAAAGGATTTTGCCAATGCTCGTACCATCATTGTTTTACCGACACCCGGTACGTCCTCAAGCAAGATATGTCCCTTTGCCAACAGGGCGACAATGCTGAGCTCTGCAACCTCTCTTTTACCGATCATTACTTTTTCTATATTTTCTAATACATCTTGTATTTGTGAATTCACCAATCAAAAACCTCCTATTTCACCCAAAAATTGTTTGAATTGAATGATAACTTCTTTAAGAATAACGAAATATGTTTAGTAACACAATTATATGAGACGCTCATCTATTGCTTTAACCCTGTAATCTGAGCACTTAGCGAGAAAAGTAATAATACTTCAGCATGAAAAAGAAGGCTTGCCTGAACAATCAAAGCAAACCTATCTTTTAGTATAACGTCATTACCTATCAGAATGTTACAGATTTAATTTTTTTAACCATAAATTCTCTAACGAAGATGAATTTTCTTGTAAAAGTATTTCCTCTAATTCACCAGAAATAAGTATGTTTCCTTCATGTAAAATTAACACATCGTCCGCTACTTCCTCCGCAAAAGCAAGCAAATGCGTAGAAAATATGACAGTACAGCCCCTTGTTTTTTCCGCTAGCATCATTTTTTTCAGTTCTGCAATCCAGTAAGGATCAAGACCATTAGTCGGCTCATCTAAAATAAGCAAAGAGCCTTCACCGAGTAAACTTTGAGCGAGATTAAGTCGTTGACGCATCCCCTTTGAGAAATGCTTCACTTTTTGCTTTCGAACATCCCATAAAGCAACGCGCCTCAGTACCTCCTCCTGTTCCTTTTTACCAATCTTCTTCAAAGAGGCAAGTAGCTGCACAATTTCTGCTGCTGTTAACATAGACGGAAAATCCACATCATCTGGCATGTATCGAATGGCTTGTGGTTTATGCCATATTATTTCTCCTGATTTTTGCTTTTCCTGCCCAGTTAGCAGGCGAATTAAAGTACTCTTTCCAGCACCATTTCCCCCTACAAGCGCTAAAATACGCCCCGTCTGTAAAGAAAAGGAGGCTTCATGAAGACCTCTATTATTATCATAGATATTCGATAACTTCTTTGTTTCTAATAGCATCATCTTCTATCCCCTTTCTTTAATAGTAAGCTAGTGTAAGCTAACGGACATACTATCCAAAGCAATGTCACAGCTACGTATACTGCATAACCTAGTGGCGACGAATAAAACTGCGTTACTTTATAAAATGCTGGTCCAAGAACACTCGCCTGATCTGTAAAAATAAAGTAACCAAAGCGTAGCCACTCCACAGGATTAATATGTATCGCTATAATCGTCAGTTTTTGAAGAATATGCCCCGCCACGACAGTTCCAATAGCCATTAAAGCGTAAGAGATTAGCAATAAAAAAACGGACCAAAAAACAAGTGATAACGACAGTGCAAATAATCTTGTTTTCGCAAAGGCTCCCACTGCAATGGCCAATGACACAAAAATGAAGATGCATAACAAAGTTAGAATAATGAAGATAAATGGTAAACGCACTCCACCAAGAAATCCACCAAGCGCTAATATTACGCCAAACGCTACGGCAACGACCAATAAAAAAGCAAGTACAGAGGCAATATACTTTCCTGCAATATATTGCCTACGTGTCATCGGATATGTTTTTAATAATGAAAACCATCCTGATTCCACATCACCAGCTACACTCATACTACCGATAGTTAATATAAACAGTGGCAATAAAAACAACAATACATTTAAAAAAGAGGCTGTCTGTCGTGTAAAACCTGCAACATCTGGTAACGCCATTTGCTGAATGACAATGATAGCTGTAAAAACGAATGTGAAAAGTATGCCTACAAGTTGCATCCACCGACTTCTGAGCATTTGCTTTAATTCTAGTTTAATAAGCATACTATTCATCACTTATGGATCCCCCATTTAAAATCGTGTAAATCCTTATAGGCAAGTAGCTGACCTTCTCCCTCTTTAGTCATCCATTCCTGCGCTGCTTCCTTCGCATCGAATGCAACTACCCCATAATTCATCGGCGTCCAATAATCCTTGTTGTACACATAAACAGCGTTAAAAACGTCAATCCATTCATTTTTTGCCGCATCTTTAATATAGGCTGCTCCAACCTCATCTTCCCCATTCGCTTTCATATATTCCATAAGACAGCCAATGTCATCAAAAATTTCATAATCACCATTCTTCAATGCAATCTGGCCAGCATATGCATTATGGACTATACTCATATTGCAAATTTTACAAACATCAGTTTCACTAACTATTTCACGAGGTTCATATGTTTTTTCACTACAGCCCACCAATACACCACAACTTAGCAATACACACATCATCCATTTTTTCATTCTGTTATTCCTCTTTTCCATAGCCATAAACTACTTAATGCCAAGAATAAACCTAATAGCATTTGCAACACATTCATCTTGTTCTTCTTTTGCACATGCTTCATCGTCAATTTTGGCTTATGATCAACAAGCATGTTCTTTTCAGTTTTATTAATTTGCTGATCCAGCGATGTCAGTAAAAGGACGCTCGGAGATGCCACGAAATATTGGTAAACAGGCTGGCGTACCATCCATTGACCAAAGCTTGACACAGCCACATATGGAATATCACCGATACCATTGTCTTTTAAATCAATCCCTGAGTAGTCATCATAATAATTATTTATTAGTTGAAAGCCTTGCTGATCGGAGCGCGCCGTTAAAATATTACCTGTAAAGTTATTACTACTAGCCAATGTGTCGTTACTTACCTTTGTACCTTCAAGGGCAGTTTGGTTCATCTGAAAATCATTTGTTTCAATTTGGATAGTTGAACTTTTCTGCATGGCAACACCAGTCCGATTATTTTTGATTGTGTTATGTTTAATTTTTGCTTGCTGCACATCATACAGCAGCATACCGTAGCCATTAAAATCAAAATGATTAGCTATTGTATTATTTTCAAGGAGTATGTTTGTTGTCATCATAATCATAAGGCCAGTCACATTGTGAACATATGTATTAAAAAGTGCTTCGGCATCACTTGTATACATAAAATGCGTACCATAACGACTGCTTGTCACCTTATTATGTTGAACAACAATATGCTTGACCTCTTCTATATAAATTCCGTCCTGCACTTGCTCAATAGTATTGCCTTCGATGGTGAGGTCCTCACTCTTAAAGACAGCCACCCCATTACCTTTTTTGGAATAATGACCTTCAATACCGGTCACATTGATTTCATGTATGCGTACATTTTTGGAGCGTTGTATATGAACGCCTGTATGGACATCTTTAATTTGTAACTTACGTAGCTCAAGTCCGTCTACAGTACTAACAACGATCGCTTTACTTTTTCCTGATAACGTCATATTTTCCACACTGACATTAGCAGTGTTTTCAACTCGGAGTGCTGGTTTGTCACTTTCACCAATTAGTTCAGTTCCCTCTTCGCCTTGTAGCGTTATCGGTTTTGTCACAATGAAATTACCTCGGTAACGACCAGCAGGAATATGAACGACCTCCCCTGGCTTTGCGACATCAATCGCCTCCTGTACATCAAAATCGGCGTACACTGTCTGACTCATGAATAGAAAAAATAATAAGGCCAACCCTATTTTTTTCACAAATCCTTACCTCCCAGTTCAGCACGAAAAGACTAGAGGAATTTCCCCTAGTCCATTCGATTAATGGCCATGACCATCAGGTTTCTTTTCTTCCATATGCATAGAATCAGATTCACCTTTGGCTTCTTTTTCAGCTTTTTCTTTCATTTTCTTTTTACGACGCTCTAATGCATCGTCTTTAATTTTTTGTAATTCCTCTACATGTGCAGTTGGATTGTCAGCGATATATTTGTCTGCATCAGCTTTATTGGTGAAATAAATATATCCCCAGTTCATTGGAGATTTTAGGTCTGTTTTGACGATAGTTGCATCGTCCACCTTTACCCAATCTTTTGTGATAAAATCACGTACAAATTTTTCGTTCGTTTCATTATTTGCAACCTCGGCATTTACTAAACAGCCTATGTCATCATAAAAGGCAGTAGTTCCATCCTCTTTTATTGCTTGGGTAGAGAATTCACCCATATCTTCATCCTTCATATATACTTTCATATTACACATTTCACACATTGTATCTTCTTTTGGCTCTTCTAAACGTGGATCCACTAACGAAGCGACTTGTTTAGTTTTATCCTTTTCTTCTGCTTCATTTGCTGCAACATCTTGCTTCGTTTCTTCTTTCTTAACTTCTGTTTTTTCTGTACCACAAGCCGCGAGTAAAAGTAATACTGCTAGTACAGGTAACCATATTTTTTTCACAATTGCTTCCTCCAATTTCTTTTTTCTATTACTAATAACTACTTTACAGGTAAGTTGTGAAATAAGTTAAAAATCACTGTGAAGTATTGGAAAAATTACCTTGAATATTCATTGAACATCTCGACTTCAAATATTTTGAATAAAACATATATCAATTCTATTTTTCGGATAATTTAGGTTACAGGTCAATGTGATTAAGGTGCCATATTTATGGCTCTTCCGCAAAGCGAGGGGTTGATCTCCGTTCCGACCGGGTGCTTTGTTGCTGACGCTTCGCTTTCGCACAGAGCAAAGCTTCCTGGGGGCGTCCGATGAGCCGCTTGGGCCAACACGATGTTGGTCACGAAGGCGTTATCACAGGATGTGATGGTTTTAGCCTTCGTTCCTCTATCGCTAATCCCCGAGGAGTCGCCCAGCCTCCACTCCAATCAACTATTTGCCAATTATGTATCTTCTCGCATGTCATTCTTATTTATAGTAATAAATCAAAACTTCAGTACCATTTCTTTGAGAAAGTGAAGCGGCAGCAACAATATGCTTTATCTGTGCGACAGCAACAAATGATTTCATGGTCTAACCTGAAATTACCCTCCTGTTAAATGCCACAACATTTGCAAAAATTGCATTGACACCATTTTGTTTTTCAACACATTAAAAAACTCCCTACATCCAGAATGATGTAGAGAGTTTGATTTACGATATTATATGGAAGAACGGTAACTATTGAGAAGCTTCTTTTGCTTGCTGACCAGACTAAGCTTAACGGCAGTTTCATTTAATTCATTGCGTATTTGCAAATCGTAAGCACTGTCCACATAACTAGCCGCTACTTTATCTGGACGTTGCTGCTGAATTTGTCTAGTGTTACTTATATGTTTTTTATCTTTATTCTTTAGCAAACTGTTTTTAAACTGTTTCTTCGGATTTTGTCCGAAATTATGGCTTAAATCCCCAGCATGTAGATACTGTTGTTCATTACGAAATATACTACTAGTCGTCGAACTCACTCTAGAAGTCCTCATAAATAATTACCCTCCTTTACTTTTTATCAACTTTGTAGGTATATATATCGACATTATATGCTTGAACTTAATAATACAGAACCAAATTGCTTAAAAAAGAGAGAAAAGAGCTATAAGAAAAAGTGTTTTTCACTTTTTCGTTATAACTCTTTTCCCAAATATTACTCATAGCGTGGGGTTGATTTCCGTTCCGGCTGGGCGCTTTGTTGCTGCCGCTTCGCTTTCGCGCAGAGCAGAGCTTCCTGGGGGGCGTCCGATGAGCCGCTTGGGCCAACACGATGTTGGTCACGAAGGCGTTATCACAGGATGTGATGCTCTTAGCCTTCGTTCCCCTAGTTGCTCGCTCCAGGGTCTCGGGCCAACAGATGTTTTCTGCGCGAAAGCGTAGTGCTAACGAAGCGGCAGCAGCACCGATGTTGGTCACGAAGGCGTTATCACAGGATGTGATGGTTTTAGCCTTCGTTCCTCTATTGCTGATCCCCAAGGAGTCGCCCAGCCTCCACTCCAATCAACTTATATACAATGGGATATTTTTCAATAAATATCATTTATCTTTAAGTGATGAACCTTATAAATATCATTTCCAAAAATCATCAAATATTGTAATTGGCATATGACGTTTGTGCTGTGAACGTAAATAATGCCCTTCTAATGTTTTACGAGCTTCTTCAGAGATAGCCTTGCCCTCTAAATAATCATCAATTTGGTCATACGTTAAACCAAGGGCTACTTCATCCGGTAATGAAGGACGATCTTCCTCTAAGTCAGCAGTTGGTATCTTCAAATATAAGTGCTCCGGGCAATCAAGTGCTGCTAACAACTGCTTACCCTGACGCTTGTTGAGACGGAAGATTGGCATTAAATCTGCACCGCCATCCCCAAATTTTGTGTAAAAACCTGTAATTGCCTCCGCAGCATGATCTGTCCCTAGCACAACAGCATTATTCATAGCAGCAGTAGAATATTGCACCTTCATTCGCTCACGTGCCTTTTCATTCCCTTTGGCAAAATCGCTTAGTTCAATACCTGCATTCGTTAATGCTCTAACACTTGCATCGACTGCATCTTTAATGTTTACTGTAAAAGTTTTCGTAGGTTTTATATAGTCAATCGCATCCTGACAGTCCTTTTCATCTGCTTGCACACCATATGGTAAACGAACAGCCCAAAATGTGTACTTTGTTTCTCCCACCTCGGCATTTAATTCATCAACCGCAAGCTGCGTTAATTTTCCAGTTAACGTGGAGTCTTGACCACCTGATATTCCGAGAACAAACCCCTTTACAAAGCTATAGCGACGCGCATATTCCTTTAAAAAATCAATGGATTTGCGAATCTCTTCCTGCGCATCAATAGTAGGTAATACACGTAATTCCTTAATGATTTCTTGTTGTAATGTCATTTGTCCTTCACTCCTTACGCTTTACAATCGATTGACCATTTCACTTACTTCTTCAATATTGCGCATTTTATTATTCCAGCATTTTTGGCTTAAATCGACTGGGTATTCCTCTGGATTCATGGCACGTTTATATTCATCCCATAACAACTCTAAATTATCTGCTGCATAATCGCGCATTTCTTCCAAAGTAGGATTTTGATATTGTATTTCGCCATTTTTAATCACATGATGATGTAAATTCTTAGCTTCAAAGTTTGTAACAAATTTTGATACGAATGTATGAACAGGATGGAACATTTTAATGCGTTCCTCTGATTGAGGATTTTCATCGTGCATCGTAATGTAGTCTCCCTCTGCCTTGCCATTCTTTCTATCAATAATGCGGTATACATTTTTAAGACCTGGCGTCGTTACCTTTTCAGTATTCGCTGAAATTTTAATCGTATCTTCTAATTGTCCATCGTTATTTTCAATAGCAACCATTTTATAAACAGCCCCTAAAGCAGGTTGGTCATAAGCGGTAATGAGCTTCGTACCAATTCCCCAGACATCAACTTTTGCACCTTGAGCCTTTAAGTTTAATATCGTATATTCATCTAAGTCATTAGATACGATAATTTTAGCGTTCGGGAAACCTGCTTCATCTAACATACGACGTGCTTCTTTTGACAAGAATGCAATATCCCCACTGTCTAAACGAATTCCAATAAAATTAATGTTGTCACCAAGCTCTTTAGCCACTTTGATTGCTGTTGGCACACCCGATTTCAACGTATTATAAGTATCTACAAGGAATACGCAATCACGATGACGTTTTGCATAGGAATGAAATGCATCATAATCATTTTTATAGGCCTGTACAAGTGCATGCGCATGTGTACCAGATACTGGTATATTAAAAAGTTTTCCTGCTCGCACATTACTAGTCGAAGCAAAACCGCCTATAAACGCTGCACGTGTTCCCCAAATTGCTGCATCCATCTCATGCGCGCGTCGTGTGCCGAACTCCATTGCCACTTCATTTTTTATAATTTGTTTAATACGACTAGCCTTCGTTGCAATTAATGTTTGGTAATTCACAATGTTAAGTAATGCGGTTTCGATTAACTGCGCTTCCACTAAAGGTGCTTCGATGCGGACAATTGGTTCATTAGCGAAAACCGTTTCCCCTTCCGCCATCGAATACATATCCCCCGTAAAGCGAATATTTTTTAAATACTCGATAAAATCCTCTTTATAACCAACCTCTTCACGCAAATACGCTATGTCCGAATCACTGAAACGGAAATCACGTAAATATTCAAGAATTCTCTCTAATCCCGCAAAAATTGCATAACCATTGCCAAACGGTAACTTTCTAAAATATAATTCGAAAACTGCTTTTCTATTATGTATACCATCAGCCCAATACGATTCTGCCATATTGATTTGGTACAAGTCCGTGTGTAGCGCTAAGCTATCATCTGCATAGTTTGATCTCACAAGAAACCCCTTCTTCCGCTTTGATAATTAGTCCTAGTATACACTATATACCCAAATTCTTGCGTATTACATCCTTCTGCTTTCACTTCTTTTAACACCACATATATAGTATTTTTTTAGCTTTCGTTTCTTTCATACAAAAAACACGAATCCACATAATCTTTGGTGAAAGTGTTTCCTCAAAGGTTATGTGGATTCTTTTTATGCTCTCTCTATCTCTAGTAAAAATTCTTTCATAGCAAGCCCACTACGGAAGCCTGTTAGTTTACCATCTTTGCCAATCACACGATGACAGGGAATAATCGCCAATATTGGATTGGCACCAATTGCACTGCCTACAGCTCTTACTGCTTTCGGATTGCCGATACGGTGTGCAATATCTGAGTATGTTGTAGTTGTACCATATGGTAGCGCCTTCAACTCATTCCATACTGCTAATTGAAATGGTGTCCCTTTAACATGAATTGGTAAATCAAACTTAGTAAGTTCCTTATTAAAATAAGCCGACAATTGCTTAACATATTGCTGCAACTTTTCTTTATTCTCTTCAAAGCGATAGCCTTTAAATGGCTTTTTTGCCCACACTTCCACCTCTTCAAATGATGCATTTGGTGTTCCGATATATACTAGTCCATCATCTGAGGCAACGATATACATTGTGCCTTGTGCATATGTTAATGTATCTACATATAATATATCCATTCTCTATTCCCCCTTAACTTAATTATTTCCCACTGTCTGTAAAATGTTAAATGTCTTTAGCTTCCCTTTGTTTCATGCTACAGTTATTTTACCTATTAGTATAAAGGAGTTTTAACTTTATGAATACGTCATATGAGCCTGCCATTCACTTTCAACAGGTCAGCTTTTCAGCGAATGACAAGACGATCTTACAATCGATTACTGGGTCATTCCCTAAAGGAAAAATCACTACATTAGTCGGCCCTTCAGGTGCTGGTAAAACAACTCTACTTAAATTGTGCAATGGACTATTATCACCTACAGATGGTCAAATATTAATTGATAATCAAAACATTTCTACCTACGAGCCAACCGCTTTAAGAAAACACGTGAGCATGGCTCTTCAAGCGGCCCCTATGATAGAAGGGACTGTATTTGAAAATCTTGCGCTTCCTCTTACGTTACAAGGAGAAAAGCTTACAGAGCAAGAAGCCATCCAATATTTACAAGATGTCGGACTTGATCAAAGCTTTTTACAACGCCCTACGAATAAATTATCAGGTGGACAACGACAAAAAGTCTCAATTGCAAGAACACTTATTAATCAATCCTCCATTTTATTGTTAGATGAAATCACATCTGCATTAGACCGTCAATCCGTGCAGGAAATTGAGACGCTTATCGCTACAATCAACAAAAAGTTTAATGTCACAATCATTTGGATTACTCATAATTTACAGCAAGCACTGACAATCGGCCACTATACATGGGTCATGATGGATGGGGAACTAATTGAAACTGGACAAAGCTCCTTACTTAACGCACCTAAAAATCCACGTGTCGCTGAATTTGTACAGGGGGTGAATGAATGACGTATACTTCGCTTTCCTTAACGTTAATTTTTGTGTTAATTCCTCTTCTACTGTCAAAAACCTTAAAGCTAGGACTTGAAAAAGATACGCTCATAGCTACTATTCGTTCTATTATTCAATTACTTGCCGTCGGTTACATTTTGAAATTTGTCTTTGATGCTCAAAGCTATAGTTATATCTTCCTCATGATTGCATTAATGATTTTAGTAGCAACACTCAATGCTCGTAAAAAAGGGAAGGGCATTAAAGGCATTACATGGAAAATAGCACTAACACTCATTGTAGTTGAATGTGTTACACAAGGGGTATTGCTTGGTTTTAATATTGTACCATCAACAGCGCAGTATATTATTCCAATTAGCGGCATGATGATTGGTAATTCAATGGTATTATCAGTTCTATTTTTAAATCGTTTCACATCAGAAATCGCAAGTCATCAGAACGAAATTGAGTTAATATTATCGCTTGGTGGCACACCAAAACAGGCTATTCATCGACAGCTAATGAATGCGATAAAAGCAAGTATGATTCCTACAATCGAAAGCCAAAAAACAATTGGTCTTGTTCAATTACCAGGTATGATGAGTGGTCAAATAATTGGCGGAGCAGATCCTATTCAAGCGGTGCAATTCCAACTATTAATCATTTTCGCCCTGCTAACAGCAGCGACATTATCAAGCATAATGATTGGTTTTTTAAGTTATCCTGCACTTTTTAATGAACGCATGCAAATCCTTGAAACGAAATAATCGTTATATTAAAAACAATATATATTTTCTAAATTATGTTATAATAAAAAGAAAATGCAGTGAGGAGAATGACCCATGTTATTACGCGATTTTTTCATCCATTTATCTGAAAACCAACTATTAAATAGTACTGCAAAAAAATACGGCCTAAAATTAGGAGCACAAAGTGTAGTAGCTGGTACAAATATTGAAGAAACGATTGCTAGTATCAAAGAGCTAAACGCGCATAAAATCTCTTGTACAGTAGATAATTTAGGGGAATTTGTTTCAACTGAAGAAGAAGCAACAAAAGCTAAAGAACAAATCCTTGCTGCTATTGAGGCTATTCACGAAAATAGCGTTGATGCGCATATTTCGTTAAAGCCATCTCAATTAGGTTTAGATATTGATGTTGATTTTTGCTACGATAATTTATATGAGATTGTAGAAAAAGCAGCAGCATATAATATATTCGTAAACTTTGACATGGAAGACTACAATCGTTTACAAACATCCTTTGATATGGTTGAAGAGCTATCTAAAACGTTTAATAATGTGGGCACTGTTATCCAATCTTACTTTTACCGTGCTAAGGACGATATCGAAAAATTCCAAGACTATCGCCTTCGTATCGTAAAAGGTGCTTATAAGGAGCCTGTAGAAGTTGCTTTCCAAGATAAATTAGATATTGATTTAAATTTCATCGAGTTAATTGAATATCATTTACTACATGGTAAATTTACGTCCATCGCAACACATGACCATAATGTTATTGCACACGTAAAACGCTTTGTAGCGGACAATAATATTCCACTTGATAAATTCGAATTCCAAATGCTTTACGGCTTCCGTACAGATCTGCAAAAAGAGCTTGCAAAAGAAGGCTATAACTTCTGTGTATATGTACCATTCGGCGAAGATTGGTACGGCTACTTTATGCGCCGTTTAGCGGAGCGTCCTCAAAATCTTAATCTTGTTACAAAACAAGTATTTACGAAAAAAACGAACACAGTCCTAGCTGTAGCAGCAGGTGCATTCGTTCTTGGACGTTTAACAAAACGTAAAAAATAAGGTCTAACATAAAGAAGCCAGAAGCTTAATTGAATAAGCTTCTGGCTTTAGTCTTTCAAGAACGTACCTTCCACAGGCAAACACTAAACTGCTTCCCTCACTCTATGCTTTATTTCAGATTCTCAGTTTAACTGTTATTCCCGCAAGAGCAATTCCATTTATTAGAAGTCCATTAAAAGCGTGTAATAAAATAATCAGTGAGGGTAATAAAAAGCCCCACTGATTAAAGATTTATATTATTCAACATGTAAAGCAATGGTTGAAACAATGGATTCTGCTGCATACTCCCATTTACCATCAATAAGACTACCTAATTTTTGCCCAAGCTCTTGGATCATTTCTAGCGTAATCGGGATATCATTTTTTTGCGCTAATGTAGCAATAAATGGAGCAGATAAACTTGTCCATCCTCCTCGATCAATTTTGATCTCCACTTGTTTTACTTCTCCATTTTCTTTTTCAATGCGGTAGTATAATTGATCATCTGGACGCCAGCTTAAGTGGTGGGAGATTTGCCCATTTACAACTGTTAGATGATCCATTTTTGTAATAGAAACAGGTTTTATATTAAATTCATGACCTAGTACATTTAGTTTTTTGATTTCAGGTCCAACTAATGCTGCCTGAACAGCTTTATCCATACTACTTTCTAATGGGATAGATGACTCTGTCTCAACTATCTCGTTGCTTGCAGCCAAAACTGCTGAAGGATTTGCGCTTGTCACGACAAATGTTGTAGCTAAAAAAGCTATTGAAGTAATTTTCGTTATTTTATTCATAATTATTTCCATCCTTCCCATTAAAACGTTTTACATTTACTAAATATTATCATTAGTAGTCAAAATATACAATACCAATTAATCTTTTATAATGACAAAAGGCACTGAATTCAAATTATTCAATGCCTTTTGTCTATTTTTTTCTTATTTTTTTCTTAGGTATAAGTGTATTATTACTTATTCCACCCTTTTTCCTTAAAACGTGCAATGGCTTCAATACGATTCCCAACATTTAATTTTTCTAAAATAGTGGAGATATAGTTGCGGACAGTCCCTGCCGATAAAAATAATTCTGCAGCAATTTCTTTTGTCGTCTTCCCCTCTGCAACAAGCGTCAGTACCTGGCTCTCACGGTCAGTTAAAGGATTTTCACTATCATCCTCATAGACAAAATCAACGAGCTCAGGCGCATATATTCTTTTGCCGTCCATAATTGTGCGAATGGCACTGGCCAATTCTTCTATCGGACTATCCTTTAGTAAATAGCCACGAACGCTAGCCTTTCTTGCACGCTCAAAATAACCTGGCCTTGCAAATGTCGTTAATATAATTACTTTACAATTAGAACCTGTGCCATGCAGTTCCTCGGCAGCATCCAATCCAGTTTTTACTGGCATTTCAATATCCATAATACAAATATCAGGCTGATGCTCTTCAACAAGCGCCAATGCTTCCTCACCATTTTTTGCTAAGCCGACGACCTCCATATCATCCTCCATACTAAGTAATGAACGGAGTGCGCCTAATAGCATACCCTGATCTTCAGCAATTACAATTCGTATCATGTCACAGTCCTCATTTCTATATGTTCTTCAGATTTTCTTTGACCTTCTGATGCGTAATCGCAACTGGAATCGACACTGTTAATGTAGTGCCCTCTTCACTTTCGATTTTAAAAGAACCGTTTATAAACTCTAACCGTTCTCGCATTCCCTTTAATCCGTTTCCGGTTTTCAAAGCTTGCTTTTTGGTGATTCCTTGCCCATTATCACGAACGATTAAATATACTTCCTTAAAATTTTGATGGAAGGCGATTTCGCATTTTGTAGCACCACTATGCTTAACGACATTATTGACTGCCTCTTTTAAGCACATGGATAATACATTTTCTACAAGCGGCGGAACTTGTAATGTATCTTTATCACCATCAAATACAAACTCCATTTCAGCGGCCTTTAATATTTGAGCAATACGCATAAGTTCGTCCTCAAACCTAGCCGTTCTCATACCCGATACTAATTCTCGCACCTCTTTTAATGCGATACTCGCCGTTTGACGAATATCCTTAATTTCTGTTAGAGCCTGCTGTGGATCACGTTCAATTAATCTTGAAGCTAAGTCACTTTTTAAGCCGATCATCGACAACTTTTGACCGAGAGTATCATGTAAATCCCGAGCAATACGTTGGCGTTCTTCAAAAACAATTAACTCCGCTATTCGTTCATTAGCCGTCTCAAGCTGACCTTCTAAATTTTCACGTTTATTTTTTGAATAAATCGTTAGCGGGAGAAGTACAACCGCTAAAATCGTTAAAACAACAAATGGTAATTGTGATAAAAATAAGTTTAGCTCAACGAAGAAGCCAACACCTGTAGAAATAACCGTAAAACCAATATGTAGACCATATATAATATAGAAGCCAACCGGTTTACGAATATTCCCAATGAAGAAAGCTGTGAAAATTGATAAATACACATAGCCATATAATATGGTCATAACGATATTAATGACCATTTCAAAGCTAATCCACATATAAACAAGACCGTTTTTCGAATTCATGGAAAACCGATAGAAAATAAAATATAGCATTAAAAATGTAATACCCATTGATATTTCTATATAAGATGATTTTCTAAAAATGAAGAAAAACGGTAGGAAACAGAAAATAATCCACAAATATACACTGAGCATTGGACTATTTGGAATAATACTTTGCCATTTCCTCAACATAATCTCACGCTCTTTCCTACTTTTCCCTCATTATAACAAGAAAATTTATTTTATGCCTGCACATGGTTTTTACTGCGCTTGTTGTACAATGTTTACGTAAAACAGCCATCCCATAGAAGAGATGGCTGAAAAAATTCTACTAAGCAGCTAAACTGCCTCTTGCTTTTCGTTTGATGATTTCATTAACTTCTTTAAAGGTTATAAACTTGCCTTGATCTTCATCATATAACTTGTAGCGTAATGATTCTAGGCTTGTACGTAACGTAATAGTCGTTGCAGTGTGTAATGGCGGTATGTCATTATGCGCCTTTTCAAGATTATAGTTCGGTACACGTGGGGCTAAATGATGTACATGGTGGAAACCAATATTGCCTGTAACCCATTGTAATAGCTTTGGTAATTTATAATACGAGCTACCTTCAACAGCAGCCTTTACAAAATCCCACTCTGAGTCATGCTCAAAATAAGAATCTTCATACGTATGTTGGATAAAAAATAACCAAATGCCTAGAGAAGCAGCAACAAACAATGTTACTACATGCACTAATAAAAATGCTTGCCACCCCATAAAGTAAATTAAGGCAACACAGATTCCCGCGATGACTACATTTGTTAAATAAGTGTTAAAACGTTCTTTCTGTTTAGCGTCATTTCGATTACGACGGTTTAAAATTAACACCATAAACAGTGGTCCTAAGCCAAACATGACGAATGGATTACGGTAAAAACGATACCATAAACGTTGTCCTTTAGATGCTTGTATAAATTCTTCCACTGTCATCATATCAATATCACCGATACCACGCTTATCTAAGTTCGAGCTAGTTGCGTGGTGAATTGTATGTTCACGTTTCCATTTTTCATATGGGAATGATGTTAACACCCCAGTTACAAAACCAACCCAGTCGTTTGCTTTTTTACTTTTGAAAAATGAACCGTGTGTACAATCATGGAAAATAATAAAAGTTCGTACGACAAATCCAGCAGAAATTACACTTAACCCAGCTGTTAACCATGGTGAAACATCCACTAACATATAGCCAGCTACCCATAGAGCTATTAAAGGTATAATCGTATTCACCATTTGAAAAATACTTTTAGCTGTGTCAGACTTTGCAAATGGTGCTACGTCTTGGCGCAGTTTTTTTGTTTTTTCTTTATCTGTTGCCATTATTTTTACTCCCTCGTTTCATTTTTTCTTATGACCTCATCATAAAACAAGAGTACAATCATGCAACAGAAGCAAACATCATAAAAAGGGTATGACATTTGTCATACCCTTTTATCTTTTCGTCAAAAGAATCAATAAACAAAGGTTGATTTTCACTCCGAGTTGGCGCTTTCCGCGGGCTTGGCTTCAATCTCCTCGTCACTTGTTCCTGCGGGGCTTTCAGCGCAAGCTAATCCCGCAGGAGTCGCCACTCTCCGTGAAAAATCAACAACTCCTCATCATTAACATAAGTAGACAAGCTAATCCATATAACTATTTATTAAAATATCATAAAAATCCACTATAGAGGAAAATAATACTTTTCGATACTCCTCTCAAAATGCTGCATGTCGGGGTCAATTATTATTCAGCTTTATGCAAATAAACTAGAGTTTGCCCTCAGTATGAAAGAATATGACATGTCATATCCTTTCTATTCTTTTGGTCCGGTTAACTGTAGCTGATAAAATACAAGATCTAGCCACTGTCCAAATTTATATCCTGCATTCTTTATTGTACCCACGTATTCAAAGCCTAGTTTTTCATGTACTTTAATGCTTCCGATGTTTTCATCATCAATGCCCGCTACGAGTGTTTTCACATCTCGCTCTTTAGCAATTTGAATAAGCTCATGCATTAATTGTATAGCGATGCCCTTTTGATAATGATCCTTATGCACATATACAGAATGCTCCATTGTGTGCTTATAGCCTGGATATGGACGGAACTGACTATATGTTGCAAAGCCGGCTACTGTGTCATTTACATCAAAGACTAGCAGTGGATTTCCGATTGTTTGCTGCTCCGTGAACCATTGTCTTTTTTCTTCTAACGATTGTGTTTCATATCGATAAACGGCTTTGCTCGTTAAAATAATGTCATTGTAAATATCTAAAACACCAGGTAAATCTTTCTCTTCCATCAATCGAATCATCATGCTCACGTCCTACTTCAATTATGCCAAGGCTTTAACCTCATTACATAAAGTTATACCACTTTTTTCTAGCATTACACATTAAAATATCGAGCATCTGGATGTGCAAAGACAATTGCTGAAACAGAAGCTTCCGGCTCCATCATAAAGCCTTCCGTTAATTGAACACCAATGTCCTCTGGTTTTAATAAGCCAAACAATTTCTCTTGATCCTCCAAGTTCGGACATGCTGGATAGCCGAATGAGAAGCGCTGTCCTTGATATTTTGCTGCGAAACGATCACGCATTGTAAAATCTGTTGCATCTGGGAAGCCCCATTGATCACGAATTTCTTGGTGCATACGCTCTGCAAAGCCTTCTGCAAGCTCAAGGGCTGTAGATTGTAATGCATGACTTTCAAGGAATTTCCCTTCCTCTTTTAGCTGACGAGCCTTCGTCATAACCCCTTGGCCAGCTGTTACCACCATTAAGGCAATATAGTCCATTTCACCGCTTTCAACTGTTTTCAGGAAATCTGCAAGACATAAAAACGGTTCAACTTGTTGACGTGGGAAGGTAAATCGTTCAATTTCTGTTTTGCTATCTGCTGGATCATAAACGACTACATCATCCCCATCGGCTTGTGCAGGGAAAAACTGATACATACCTGATGGTTTCAATAGGTCCCTTTGTAAATAATCGTCGACTAAATCCTTTAACTCCGTTGCTCTTGCATCGCCAGCATCAAGTAATTGCTGTACTTGACCTTTTAAGCCTAGGTGATGTCCTAGTAATGTCCGCATATTAACATATGGATATAAATGCGAAACAGCATATTCTCTCTTTACATGGCGTCGCACATCTGCTGGTAGAAAGACAGACGCTTCCTTTATTGTACGTACAGGCTTTATTGTTACTTCTTTAATAGGGCGAGCCGCTCTTTTTTCGTCTGCCTCTAAGCGTTTTTCACGAGATTCCTTAATTTCAGCTAAGAAATCTGCACGTGTATCTGTCCCCATTAATCGATTTGCCTGCTCTAATCCTTGCATCGCATCCTTTGAATAAATGACAGGTCCATTATATTCGCCGGCGATTTTTGTTTCCGTAAAGCGACGGGATAATGCCGCTCCCCCTACTAAAATAGGTACGTCAATACCTGCTTCCTTGAAATCTTGAGCTGTAATAACCATTTGTTGTGCTGACTTTACAAGTAAGCCTGAAAGCCCGATGAAATCTGGCTTTTCCTTGCGAATCGCTTCTATTAATTGGGAAGGTGTTACTTTGATGCCAAGATCAATCACCCTATAGCCATTATTACTTAAAATAATATCAACAAGGTTTTTCCCAATATCATGCACATCGCCTTTTACAGTTGCAAGAACCATCTTCCCCTTGCCAGCACTCTCTTCATCTTTCTCCATAAATTGCTCTAAATGTGCTACTGCTGCTTTCATAACCCCTGCTGATTGTAATACCTCCGCTACGATGAGCTGATTATCGTTAAATAAGCGGCCAACCTCTGCCATTCCATCCATTAAAGGTCCATTAATAATAGCAAGCGGTGTTTCAAAAATTTCACGAGCAGCCTCTAAATCCTCAATAAGCCCTTCCTTTGTACCTTCTAAAATATAGTAAGCTAAGCGACCTTCTACTGTTTTCGGAATATCTTCCTCTGTTTTTTCCTTCTTTTTATCGCGATAGAAATCCGTGAAGACGGCTAATGTCTCATCATTTGTATGAAAGAGTAAATCATTTGCTAGCTTAATCTCTGCCTCATGAATAGATGCATAACGTTCTAGCTTCTCCGTATTCACAATTGCATAATCTAAACCAGCCTGTGTACAGTGATATAAATACACGGCATTCAATACTTCACGACCTACTGGTGGTAATCCGAATGAAATATTACTTACACCAAGCACCGTTAATGAACGTGGCATTTTCTCCTTAATAAGGCGAATACCTTCTACTGTTTCAAGTGCCGAGCCAATATATTGCTCATCTCCTGTACCTACTGGGAACATTAATGGGTCAAAGATAATATCTTCGGGAGCAATACCCCATTTTTCTGTTAACAATTTATAAGAACGCTCAGCAATCTCTAGCTTGCGATGTCGATCAACCGCCATGCCTTGCTCATCAATTGTCCCCACTACTAAAGAGGCCCCATATTTTTTCACTAGCGGTAAAACTGCGTCAAAACGCTCCTCGCCATCCTCTAAGTTAATAGAATTAATGATGGCTTTCCCTTGAGAAAACTTAAGTGCTTCCTCAATTACTTTTTCATCTGTCGAGTCAATCACAAGAGGTACTTTTACTTTTTTTACAACTTCCTGCATAAAGCCACGAATATCCGCTAGTTCATCGCGATCAGGATTTGCTAAACAAATATCAATAACATGTGCTCCATTTTTCACCTGGGCACGTGCGATTTCTGCTGCTTCCTCAAACTTCCCATCAATAATTAAATTTTTAAACTTACGAGAGCCGATGACATTTGTCCGTTCTCCAATAAATAATGGACGCATAGAATCGTCATACACTAATGGCTCTATGCCTGATACTACATGACCATGTGTTGCATCTGGTAATTGGCGAGGCTTTTCGTACTTTAGCACCTCTCGAATAGCAGCAATATGTGCTGGCGTTGTACCACAGCATCCTCCAACTATATTCAGCCAACCCTTTTCTGCAAAGCCTTTTAGCTTCTGTGACAGCGATTCAGGTGACTCATGATAGCAGCCTTCCTCGTCAGGTAAGCCTGCATTCGGATAACAGCTAATATAGCCTGTTGAAAGCTCTGCTAGTGAACGGATATGATCAGTCATAAACTCTGGTCCAGTCGCACAGTTTAAGCCCACTGACAATGGTTTAATATGCTCAATAGAAATGTAAAAAGCATCAATTGTTTGACCAGCCAGTGTCGTTCCCATGGGTTCAATTGTTCCCGATATCATCACAGGTAGCTCTTTTCCCGTTGCTTCAAAGGCACGAGATACCCCCAATGTTCCTGCCTTAACATTTAGCATATCCTGACTAGTTTCTAGCAACAGAACGTCCGCCCCGGCTTCGATTAATGCCTTTGCCTGAACATAGAAGTTTTCCTCTAACTCATCAAATGTAATACCACCTGTAACCGACAAGGTTTTTGTAGTTGGTCCCATAGCCCCCGCTACAAAACGTGGCCAATCGGATGTTGAAAACTCATCCACTACTTTGCGTGCAATTTCTACAGCGCGTTTATTAATCTCTTCTGCTTTCGCACCAAGATCATATTCATTTAATACAAGTGGAGTACTTCCAAATGTATTTGTACAAATAATATCTGCTCCAGCCTCTAAATATTTTCCATGAATTTTTTCCAGCACATCTGGTCTAGTTAGCACGAGATTTTCATTACAGCCATCATATTCCTCGCCGCCAAAATCCTCTGCCGATAAATTTTCATTTTGTAGCATTGTTCCCATTGCGCCATCAAGAATTAAAATTCGTTTCTCTAGTTGTTCTTCAATCAAGTGCTTAGCCATTTATACTTACCCCTTTTTTCTGTTCATCCAATTGCTCAATAAATTTCATTAATTCTAGTGTCATATCGTAGCGTAAAAATGGTGTGATGAGGTAAATACCATTGAAATATTCCGTTGCTACTTCTACTAATTCCTTGGCAATTGCAATTCCTTCTAGTGTTGCGCGTTCCTTATCATCGCCACAAGCCTTCATACGGGCTAACGCTTCATCCGATAGTTTGATACCTGGCACTTCATGATGTAAGAACTCCGCACTTTTATAGCTCGTTACTGGCATAATGCCTATATAAATTGGTGTTTCTAAATGCTTTGTCGCCTCGTAAATTTCCACGATTTTTTCCTTTGAATAAACAGGCTGTGAAATAAAATAATCTGCCCCATATTCAATTTTCTTTTCTAATCGAGAGACAGCGCGATCGAGCACACGTACGTTAGGATTAAAGGCAGCCGCCACAGAGAAATTCGCCTTTTTACGAAGTGGTTTCCCTGAAAACGATACACCTTCATTTAACTGTTTTATTAATTGAATGAGCTCCATTGAAGAGACGTCATAAACGCTAGTAGCCCCTGGGAAATCACCTACCTTTGTCGGATCTCCAGTCACTGCTAAAATATCATGAATTCCTAGTGCATTTAATCCCATTAAATGTGATTGAAGACCAATTAAATTACGATCTCGGCATGTTATATGGGTTAACGGGCGTACCCCATGCGTTTCTTTCAGTAAGGCTCCCATTGCGACATTACTAATCCTTGGTGAAGCAAGTGAATTATCTGCCATCATGACTACATCCGCGCCAGCCTCATATAATTTTTTTGCCCCTTCAATAAAGCCTTCGATTTCTAAATGTCTTGGTGTATCTAACTCTACAATAATCGAGCGTTCACGCTTTACTTTTACATGTAATGGCTCATAATTTGCTGGCTCTGCCTCACGGACAACCTCTACTTTTTCTGGCTTTGCATACTTTTTCTCGACCGGGGATAGCTCCTCTAAGTATTTTTTCGCTGCAGCAATATGCTTTGGTGTCGTACCACAGCAGCCACCAATTAAACGTACCCCCTGATCACGAAGCTCTACAGCTGCTCGACCAAAATAATCTGCCTCCGACTCATATACGACACGGCCATCCTCCAAATCAAGGAGAGAGGCGTTCGGATATGCTGACATAAATGCCTTTTTAGGAAGCTCTACTCCTTCGAATGCTTGTATAGTATGGTGAGGACCTAAGCGACAGTTAACACCAACGATATCAGCACCTAGCGCTTCAAGTTTATGTAAGGCGTTATTTAAGCTCATTCCATTTTGCAAAATTCCGGGTTCGTGCATAGAAACTTGAGCAATAATCGGTAATTTCGTTTTAGCTCGTAGCATTGTTAAAGTCGCTGTTAGCTCTTCAAAATCATAATACGTTTCAAGTAAAAGACCATCTGGATTTCCAGCAAGTAAAACAGTTGCCTGCTCATCAACTGTTGCTAAAATTCCCTCTAACGTTGCGTCACTTTTACGAATACCACGGATTCCCCCAATAGTACCTAAGACAAATTGTCCACCATCTGCCGCTGCTCGTTTTGCAATCGTTATAGCAGCTTCATTAAACTGCTGCACACGAGATTCTAATCCATAACGGGCTAATTTTATGGCATTAGCTCCGTAAGTGTTCGTTTGAATAATATCTGCACCAGCTGCTATATATTCTCTATGAATCTTTTCAATTAATTCAGGTCTCTGTACATTCATTTCCTCATGGCAGTACTCCAAGCCATAGCCATATAAAACTGTACCAATTGCACCATCTGCTGTAAGAACATGCGTTTTTAACCTTTCAAGCAATCCCATAAAACTAGCCTCTCTTCCCTTTTCTTTAAAATAAAAAAAGCCTTCTTTCATAAAAAAAGAAGGCTTTTACGTCGTTTCGTAATTGTTTTTCCTTCTCATCTTCGACACAACGGTCTTCTGGATTTAGCACCTGACAATAAGTTGGTTGCTGAAGCTTCATAGGGCCAGTCCCTCAGCTTCTCTTGATAAGAATGTAGTATGAATTTTTTAAATAATTAAAAGAATCATATCGTTTACGAACGATTGAGTCAAGACTATTTCACAGAACAGAGGATAATTTTTACGAAAAACATTGTATTTTGATTTAATTCAGACAATTACGATAGTTTTCCAGCAAGTTCCTCACCAATTTTTTTACCATTTTGAATACATGCACCTATGCCTACTCCAAAATAAGAGCATCCCGCTATTGATAAATTTGGATAGTTTTCCTCAAGCTCTTGTACAAGACCTTGCAACGCTTCACGATGTGCCAAGTCGTACTTCGGCATTTGGTCAATCCATTTTGTCACGTCAACAATAGTTGGCGTTTCCTCAATCCCCAAGCTTTTTCTTACATCCTCTAGGGCAACAGTTGCTAACTCTTCATCTGTCATCACACGTAATCTCTCATACTCAGGGTTAATGCTCTTATAAAAAAGTCGTACAAGTAATTTTCCTTCTGCTGAGGTGTGTTTCCACTTGCGACTTGTCCACGTTGCTGCATTACAAATAACATCCGAATTATGTGACACAATATAGCCTGTTCCATCTGCTGGTAATCTATTATCGGGTACATCAAATCCTAAGTAAATCGTAATGGCGGATGCAGTATTGAATCGTTCAAAATAGCAGTTCAAAGATTCATCCTGCAATAAACTTTGTACCGCTTCATTTGGCAGTGCCATTACAACATGATTTGCTTCAATCATTTTTCCGTTTGCTAATGTAACAGTGTATTGATTCTCCTGCTTTTTAACACTTGTAGTGGCAATCCCTTTTATAATTTCTACATCCGTTAATGTTTCTTCAAGTCGATCTATTAGTGAAGATAACCCATTTCTAAATGAAATAAATTTCTTATTGGCGGCTTTCACAAATTGTTCCCTGTTTGCATCGAAACCTTTAATAATACTACCGTAATCGTTTTTGTAATCGATTAAATACGGTAAAGTGGAAGCAATGGAAAGCTGATTTAAATCTCCTGAATATACACCTGCAAGTACGGGCGCTATTTGGTTTTGAACAAGCTCCTCACCTAAATAGTATGTTAAAAATTCCCCGATAGAGCTTTCTTTTGTAAACACTTCATTTGGCATGGTTAAATCTTTTAATGCTTCTTTTTTACCTTTCGCTGATACAAGCGTGCTTTCCTCAAGAGATTGTAAGCTCATAGGAATACCGAACGTTGAGTCTGCAGGGATGGCATGTAACTCATTATTCATGTATATATACGAAATACCCGTTTCGTTATACACAAGATTTTGTTCAAAATTAAGTTCTTTTACTAACTCCATGACACCTTTATGACGCGCTACAATAGAATCTGCTCCTGTTTCCATAATGAAGCCTTGTTCATATGCAGAGTGAAGCTTGCCACCAAGGTATGTATTCTTTTCAACGAGTACAAGCTTTACATTTAAGTTTTTCTCCTGAACTTGGCGTTGTAGATAATGCATCGTACACAATCCCGTAATTCCGCCACCTAATACAACAACTGTTTTCATATTAACCGCCCCTATTTTTAGTTCTTTATTTCAGTATAAACTTTTTTTATCAAAAATTACGTTAAACCCTTTACAAATTTAGCAAAAATGGAGCTATCCAGGCATTGGATAGCTCCATTTTTTTCTATGTTCAGTTAGCATATATTAAATTTAACAGCACATATTCGATACCTAGCTGATATTATATATTAAGAGTTGATATAGTGTTATTTATACACTACAATGTGAAGCACCTTATTGTCTTTGTCTCTTGCTTCTCACTTCACTAATTTAAATTTTGTGCAAAGCTAGCTAGTTCTTCAGCAGAATTTTTTACTTCATTAAAGGCAATACCTAATTCACTTAGTACTTCTACTATTGCTTGTACTTCTTTTTCCATCTGACCATTTTGTTCTTTGGCTTCGGTCATAGCTTCCAATATGTTAGTAAATTGTCCTTCCGTTTGAACCATATTTTCCTCACCGGAAGCTACCTCTTCTTGAATATTACTTAGCGAATGAACAAGATTAACTGTCCGCTCATTCGTTTTATGTAGTAACGTGGCAACCGATGTGACAGATTCCTTTGTTTGAATCGATAGTTTTCTCACTTCATCTGCAACAACACTAAAGCCTTTACCCGCTTCTCCAGCACGAGCCGCTTCTATTGCCGCATTTAAAGCCAACAAGTTCGTTTGATTAGCAATATTTGTCACAACATTCATAATCGATTCCATTTCTTTTGACATATCTGCCAACTGTGTAATATTTTCCGCTATATCGTCAAGTGAGTAAATAATATTACTCATATTTTGCGATTGGTTCTTTAATTGTTCACGACCTTCTAATGCCTGACTCTCAGCCATAGTCGACACTTGAAGTGATTTTTTTGCTAGTTGTTTAATTTCATCTGATTGTTCACTTAAGCGATGAAACGAGTTGTTCGTTTCTTGTGATATTGTGGCAAGACATTCCGAAGACTCTACAATCTTTTTCTCTATTACTTCTTTTCTACGTTCTATTTTTTCATGAAGTTGATCAATGGTATGTTCAAACGCCTCTAAAACTAACTGTTGCTCAAAATTAGATATTTTTGAGATAGCCCTAATTGTATTGAGTTGATCCATTGGATGATGAACATGTTCTTCAACTAAGTCAATAAATGATGCTGTTAAATCTTGAAAAGCACAAATATACCATTGTGTTTTAAGCCCGATATGGACATGTACTTTAGCAATTTTAACGCGCCTTTGATAAAAATCATCATCAATCGTACCATTAAACATTTCAATAATATGACGTCGTAAAGTAATTTTCAGCCTCTCTACAGAACTATGTTTATTAATAATATCTACTAGAGTACGTTCAGTTACAATCATTTCATAAAATCGATTAACTATGTTATCAATATTGCCTTCTACAAAAGGTTGAAAGGCTTTTAAATATTGTAAATCCCGTTTTGTCAATTTAAGCAAATCAATTTGCTTTTTTATTAAATGGCGATTCGTTATATCCATTTTTACAATGTATTGCTCTAAATCTAACGCCGTTGTCTTTCTCTGTTTTTGAAAAATCACACATTTACCCTCTTTCATGCCGTGTACTTTTAAAAGCTGAGAAAAATTTAATTCCATTCACCAATAATATAAAAAAAGCATCACCATAACGTAGAGTTGATTTCCATTCCCTCTGGACGCATCCTGAAGAATTGTCATCCCTAACTTTTAGTGAGAACCCCCTCAGGATATTAAATCCATATACATTACTTATGACTCTTTCTTCTGTTACGGGTTATAATCAACTGAAAATGGTAACCTTATAATTAGCTATTGCTACTAACTACCTTTCAAAATCCCTCATATACATTATACATTTTATAAATAGCTGTCAATTTTCACATATGCATTTTTTACCATAAATTGAACGAAAAGTACCTATTACCTTTCTTATTAATCAAAGCAGAAAAAAAGCTACCACAATACTTTTGGGTAGCCAATTGTCATCATCTCTGTTTTTTTTTGCTTATTTTTTCCTTGTTTTAGTTTGAGGTAATACCACTTTATTATATTGATATTTTTACAACTAGTTACACCTGATAAGATATACCTAATAAATACCCCAAAACAAAACTTAATACCTATATACAAAAAGGTGATAATTGAATCTAAAAACCTATTATTTTTTAATAAAAAATACTTAGATTCCTTTCAATTGTTCCAGTAAAATTGCAGCCTCTTCCACTCCAGCATCTGCTGCAAGTCCATACCATTTTATAGCCTCTTTAATATTTCTAGTTATTCCTTCCCCTTTATTGTATATGTGCCCTAGTTGTAATTTTGCTTCCGAATCACCTTGAAGGGCGGCCTGTTTAAACCAATGAATTCCTTTTTCAATATTCCGTATACCCGTTAACCCTTGACTCCAAATAAAGCCCAAATCATAAAAGGCATCGACATGATATTGCTTTGCTGCTCTTTCATACCAATATAATCCACGGTTCACATCTTTAGGTTGCCCTAACCGACCCTCTAGATAGATCCCTCCAAGCCTATACTGTGCCTCAACATAGCCTACTTCAGCAGATTTTTTATAATAGCTACATGCTTGCTCCTCGTCTTTGTCGACTCCTAGTCCCTGCTCGTAAATTATTCCGAGTGTAAACATGGCCTCAGCCACACCTTGTTGTGCGGCAAAGTCGAACCACTTCTTCGCAAGTACCAAATTTTCTGGTACTCCCTCTCCGTTAAAATACATATCCGCCAAATTATTCGCGGCATCTGGATGCCCTTGCTTTGCTGCAGCCTCATACAACGAAAAAGCCTTATTATAGCTTTCTTGTACGCCTATACCTTCAAAATAAAAATTACCAAGTGCATATTGTGCATCGGCATTACCTTGTGATGCTGCTAACTCAAACCACTTCACTGACTTTTCTGGTTGGAAGTATGAGCCGTCAATTGCACTATAATATTCACCAAGTTGAAATTGTGCATCCGCGTCCTGTTCCTCGATGGCATCTTTGTATAAATCAATGATTACCTCATGATCTAGATCTTCTTCGTCAAATGCTTCAACCTGCTCATTTTGATGAATAAAATACCATTCCAATATATCAAGTACATCATCAACAACTTCAACGCAATTAGCTAACTTCTCCAGTGAAGAAATTTGCCAAATGAAAATATAGATAGGGAGTGGAATTGCTTCACGCAATAAATCATCATATTCAGCTAAAAGCGTTAGCACATTCTCCTGTACTGACTGTGTCTGTTCTGGATGTATAATTTGTAAATGTCGTTGTTGTTTTTTTTTCAATAGTCCCTGCACAACTTGATATACTATTTTGTGCAAGGCTGCTAACTGTACTTCTTTGACTGTTATCAAATCAATGTTTTGCGCAAAACATGTATCTTGTGTTTGCGCGAGCTTTTGTAGGGATCCTATTCGCTCTTTATTTTTTTTTGCTAAAAATTGCCCATACATTCGTTTCCCTCCTCGCACACTACTATCAATTCGCCTTGGCGTAATTGCGTCAAATGCGCCTTGCCACTATTATATGGAAGACAGTTCTAAATTGGTTACACATATGCTCTCAATATTAATCCAATAAACAATGTAATAAACAAAAAGACAGTGACATGAATCCATTTATACATTTCTAATAAACCAATAAATTCACGAGTAAACGCATTAGGTACATAATAAAAGGCTGTCTTTGAACCAACACCTTGTGCATCAAGCTTCGCCTTTTTGGCATAAATACTTGCACGAAAAACGTGAAAATTATTCGTTACGAATAAGGAGCGATATTTTTTCCCTTGAGCATGCTTATCCATAATTTCTTTAGAGAATGCCATATTCTGTTCAGTATTCGTCGATTGATCTTCCATAAATACTTTTTGAGACGGTATTTGATGTTCATCAACTATATATTTTTTCATGGCATATGCTTCTGATACTTCTTCATCACTTCCCTGTCCACCTGAGACGATAATGTAAGGTCGTTCATCATATTTTTGAAACTGCTTTACTGCCTCATCTAAACGGCTAGCTAAAAGCGGTGGTACTTTATCTCCGATTAGCCCTGACCCTAACACAATAATATAGCTAGGCTCATAAAGGATAGGCGTAAAATGATATAGAGTAGCGTAGGCCATTATACTTGTATATAAAAACATTGTATAACCAAAAACCAAGAACCCATAGAAGAAAAGAATATGCCAAATATCATTTTCGATATTCATAAAAATCACAAATACATACCAAATCATCATGATAAAAAAACTCAAACCAAAAACAGCCAACAATAAATTTCGTACTTTACGTCCTTCTTTTTCAAGTAAAACTTTACTATTAAAAAACGTAGCTATCGATAAAATAAACATAATACTCGGGAAACTTCCAAGTATTATGACTATCCCCATCTTCGACATGATCCCTTGCTCATTCGGGAGAAATACAGGATGACTAAGTATTGTGCTTAAAATAAACAGCCCTAAAAGACCAAGAACTACTGCATTGAAAAAACGTCTTTTTTCTGTTATATAAAGCATTAAAAAAATTAAAGTTAATAGTAATAATGTTGAAATCATCGTTTCACTCCTTTCTTTTTATATACCCTTTTTAAGGCTTATCCTCTTAACGCGGGGTTGATTTCCGTTCCGACTGGGTGCGGCGTCCAACTCTATTACAATTAACGATATACGTGGCATGCGTTATAAGTAATGCTTGTCCAACATTTGGTAGGTTAGCACTGTCACTACTTGTTCAAATTTGTGGATATACCTAAATTGATGGAAGCGTTTATTTTATTTTTCGTGATGGTTCATGTAAAATTACTATTAAGATTAGTTTATGACAAAACTAAAAATTATATTGGAGGAATGTAAGTAATGAAAAAAATTCTTGCCGCTCTTTTTGCAGCGACACTTATGTTTGCATCTGTAGGTGCAACATTGTTCATCTCAGATACACCAACTGCAGAAGCTAAATCCTATAAGTCCGGTAAAAAAGGCTTCTCGAACAATAATAATAATAGCTCAAATTTCCAAAAATCTCAGGATAAATCTAAAGACCAAAATAATACAACAACAAATAAAAGCACAAACAAAACGGATTCAACAGCTAAGAAAGGCGGCTTCTTCTCAGGCGGCCTTATGAAAGGCTTAATGCTTGGTGGCTTAGCTGGTTTATTATTCGGAGGTCTTTTCGGTGGTATGGGTATGCTTGGTAATATTTTAGGCTTATTAATTAACGTTGCAGCCATCATGGTTATCATAATGCTAGTTGTAAAAATTGTTAATATGTTTAAAGATAAAAAACGTAAAGAGGAAGCACAATGGCACAAATAATTAATGAGCAAGATATTATTAATGCAATTTGCTTATCTCAGGCCTACTATAAAAACATTCGCCCTGAGGATGTACTTGTAGAACTAACATACGATGATGACACAGGCTTCGGTGCAGAAGTTGAAACTAATGGTCAAATCGAGATATTCGATACAGCAGCAATGATTGGCGCACTACGTGTATGGATTAAAGATGTCCTACATGGTGATCCATTTTCAACAGGCATCGAACTCGTCCTAGATGATGAAGAAGGCATTATTGCTAGACTATCGTAAATAAGTAAAGAATGAGGCTGGGACATAACTAGCTTCAAACAAAAAAAGTGAAATTGAGTGCGCTCAATTAATATGGTACCTGTAGTTAGGACACTTGAAAAGGAGTGTTTTATCTACAGGTATTTTTTTATATACTTGAAATTCAAGATACAGGGATAAGGGAACAATATGAGTAAGATAACATTTTCAACGAAAGAGATAAAAATTCTTCAAAAGAATCCTAATGTACAACGTGTTTGCGAAAGAGCTATTACATATACTGACGCCTTTAAAAATAAATTTATGGATGAGTCTATGCCTGGTAAACTTCCTCTTCAATCGAATCTTGGAAAATCCTTTTTCCATTATTAATGATCCCTATTTGTGTGGCCATTTGATCTATTTCACTTAACAAATGACTGGATACAAGGACACTCATACCAGACTTAGGTAATTCTTTAATCAACTCTCTGATTTCTTGGATACTAGAAGGGTCTAATCCATTAGTTAGCTCATCTAAAATTAATAAATCTGAATTACTAAGTAGGACAACAGCAATACCGAGAAAA
The DNA here is from genome assembly GCF_042267565.1 of Lysinibacillus sp. NPDC056232. Taxonomy (NCBI): domain Bacteria; kingdom Bacillati; phylum Bacillota; class Bacilli; order Caryophanales; family Bacillaceae; genus Lysinibacillus; species Lysinibacillus sp. NPDC056232. The sequence continues at coordinate 41,028 of NZ_JBHJTF010000026.1, forward strand.
AAATCGGCTTTCTTTATGTCGAAATTTGCTTAGCGTATGTTTTTCGCTTTTTGTTGGTAGGACCCCCTATAGAAGTGATTATCAATGAATTCCTGAGTTCAAAGGAAATTCAAAGTAAAATTGGTGGAAAACGATATAAAATTATCATTAGAGGCAAAGATAAACAAAAAATAAATAGAATGTGTTATGTGTTAATTTTGAGGATGATTTAAATTTAAAAAAGCCGATGTTTTTTAAAGTGTATCCTTTGTAAAGGGTACACTTTAGGGATCATCGGCTTTTATTTTTATTGGCAAGCGTGCATGGAAAGGTTGTATTATAAACTAACTATGTTTTCTCCCATATCCCAATTCTCCACAAATTTCTCGTAATGACAAGTAACGATATAATCAGAATTGGAAACAAGAGCTTTGATATCGCCATTTACTTCATAATCAGGAGAAAATTCAACCTCGTAAGTCTTGGAATTAGCTGATTGAACTTTCTTTCTGTTATAAACTGTGACTTTGAAAGAATTAAAAAGATGACACTGAGAGCAATACATGACGTTAAGATTGGTATTAATTTACCTGTTGATTTTTTAACCCAATAATAATCCTCCTAAAATGGATATTTAGTATTTATTCCTTTAATATCATCTGTTTGTAGAATATAAGTTATTGTTCTGTCTCTGGATGAGTTCATAACCGCATTAACTGGTGGCTTTTCATGACTGAGACCAAGACCATGTCCTAATTCATGGCCTGCTGTACTTCTACGGATAGTAGCATTACTTACAATTTTCAGGTTACCAATATTGATTGTGACATTAAAATAGAGCGAAGAACCATTAAGAGCGAAAGTTGTACCATAAAGAGGTGGATCATCTACATTTTGAGTTCCAACTAAATTTGGTGAAGTAATGTTTTTATGTTTAAAAACTCCATCATGGATGCCTTTTTGAATATCCTTATCTGTAGAGCATCTAATTGTAAATCAAGATTTTGAATGTCTGTTGAAACACGAGCATATCCTATGTTGTAGATTTATATGGAGAGGGTTCAATGTCTATCCAAGGCATAAGTAGTTTCTTAAATCGAATTAGTAAAGGTATAAATGTATCTACAGGAAGCGTATATAGCTTTTTACAGGATTTTGGTAGAAAAGCAGAGACATACATAGCATCCATAAGTAAAGAACTATTGAATTCACAGGTTCTTTATACAGATGCCATAGTAGTAAGAAACGACGGAAAGAATGCATACATAAGAAATCAAAGTACAGAAGATGCAGTAATGTATATGGCTATGAAGAAGAAGGATATTGATAGACTGAAAGAAGTGGATGTTCTTAATAAATATGCAGGGAAACTGGTGCATGACCCCAACTATAGACTGGTCTATTTATAGTTTTTATTTAATCATTAAGGCTGAATAGTAACAATTAATCTAAAAATCCAAATAAATCCAAACGAAGGTAATGGTAAATATTTGACAAAACTTTGATAAAAAGATATAATTAAAAAATTTAAGATGAAATAATAGTAATATAAATTAGGAGGAATCGTATGATACGTAATAGAGTTATAGCATTATTATTTAGAATTGGTAGCCTTATTTTTGTATTATATGGTCTATTATCACGTCTGGGCATCCTATCGGGCAATATGAATTTTAAGACATTTATGTACTATACTATCCAAAGTAATTTTTTAGCACTGATCTTGTTTAGTATACTTACTATACGTACAGTTAAGGGATTGATAAATGATGGTAAGACGGGAAGTGCTAGCTATTTTCCACGCTTTGAAATGATATGTGTAATTGATTTACTTTTAACACTTATCGTTTATTGGGTGCTTCTTGCTCCTACTACCTTTACAATGGGTGGAAGTTTTTATCTTTGGAAATTTGATAATCTTGCAGTACATTTGATTACACCTATTCTTTGCCTTGTGGATTATTTTCTATTTACAGAATCTAATCATTTAAAATACCGAGATGTATATTATGTTTTGATATACCCGCTCTCATATGTGGCATTTGCTTCTATCGCAGGTCTAATGGGATATGTGTACAGTATATCGTCAATTGATGGGAAACCAGTACATTATGCTTACTTTTTCTTTGACTATGACAGAATAGGAGCAAAATCCGTTGTCTACATCGGTGGCCTTATATTATTTTTCTTGGTACTTAGCCATATTATGTATTTGTTTGACAAGAAAGTTTATAAACCTTTAGTTGTAAGCAAATAATGTTATCCATTGCAATGATCTTTTGGTTGGTGATTATGTTTTTGTAGTGATTACATCATAACTATAAAAAAAGGTCATTGCTTTTTTATTGGGTTCTTTCACATCTAGTGTGGGTGAACTTAATTCCGACGAATAGAAGTTACGTTGCAGGAGAGAATATAAACTCTCCTGCTTTCTTCTTCAGACTTAGATCATTGCTGATGATCATAATTCTTATCTTAAAATGATAGAATGATCGATACCCAAATGCAATCCCTTTTATCACTTTAATTAAATTGTTTTTCCCTTCTAATCCACCATTCGTATAAGAATATTGAAAGGTATGCTTTATGAATGCTCATATTCTCTTAATGTGGAAAGTGAAGTTTTCATATAGGAGGTAGCGTCAGGAAAATGCGAATTTACAACGCTAAGCCCATTTTCAAGATGATTCCCCCATTTTTAACAACGTTAAGAAAGTTTCAATGGTCTTAAAGAATCTAACGAGATCATTTTCTCTGTTTCAACGGCTTATTAGTTTTCAGGGGAGGGTTTTGCCCCAGCCTTTTTTATTTTGTAAGACGTTTTTTTGCTTGTTCTTTCTTTTCTTCCTCAATTGTAAAATCGACTATTGATCGGCCGAGCATTAATAGCGTAATAAACATGACGCCTGTTCCAACAATTAAATAAATCATCGTAAATATCTTTGAAAAATCATTAGTAGGATACAGTCCCGTCTCAACACCTGTGGGAATTAAACTCACTACTGCAAAATACATGGCATCAAGCCAATACCAGCCTTCCGTCCCTTTATAAAACATTGTCCCTGAAAGAACGATAAAAAATAATGTTGTGAACAAAGATAGAAACTGTGGACGCTTGAATGATTTCCACATGCCTACTAACAATCTTTTCGCAGATAAAATAAATGACAGCATCACATTTCTCCTTTTGATCAATTTTCACTTCAGCATTATTACAATTGTAACTTGGCATGATCAGTGCCTAAACTGTACTAGATATCCATCGCATTAAAAATAACATATGTATAAGTCTAAAGGTAGAGGTTTCTATTCACAACCTCTACCTTGAATGATTTCATTTCTTTAATAGACTATTAAAATTTATAAATATTTTCGCTGCATGGCCACGTTTTGTAGGAGCCTCGGGTGAAAATCCCCCTTCACTACCTATAATAATACCTTGTTCATACAACATAGTGATTGCATGTTTTGTTTCTTCATCGTAAGAGGAAATATCTGAGAATGGAGCTTTCCCTTTCACCACATAAGGTTTCTTTTGTTGATATTCGTAAGCACGATTAATCATTACTGCTAGTTGAGCGCGAGTAACTGGCAGCCCTACGTTAAACGTCCCATCCATCCCCTTAGTTAACCCATATGCATAAGCTGCTGCAATTTCTGACTGAGTTCCGACATCATAGCTTGCAATGTCTGTAAATGGTGCCTGTTCCTTCGGCGTTAAACCGAGACTTCTAACAAGCATCGAAACGGCCTCTGCACGAGTTAAAAATTGCTCAGGCTTAAACGTACCATCTGGATAACCGTTCATAATACCCGCTTCAGCTGCATTCAATATAAACTCCTTTGCCCAATGCTTTTCTATATCAGGAAAGCTTAAAGTTCTTCCAGTAGTAAAAGTAACTGTTGGACTTTGTACACTTTCATTCCCAGCCGCATCAACCGCTTTAATTGCTACCGTATATGCTGTATTCGCTATTAAATTATCCAAAGTTATAGCGTTTATTGCAGCATCTTGTGTAAATGTTAGCTTACCGTTTACATATACTTTGTAACTAGTGACACCTACATTATCCTTTGCTTCCTGCCAGCTTATTTTTACCGTTGTACTATCCATCATGTTTGCTTGGATCGTTTTTGATACATCCCATAACGTACTTGTTTTAATCGCTGGTAAAAACGCCTCGTTCGCTACTGCTAAATAGCCTGCTTCACTTAAATGAATATTATCAGGGTTTGGTAAATAGCTTGGAACATCTTTTGCTACAATATCGTATGTCGGTACAAAAACGGCACCCGCTTTTTCAACAGTTGTTTTTATCGTTGCATTCATAACTTTTAATAGCATTTTAAATTGGTTCTGTAAATCCTCACTATAGTACGGAAATGAATTATAATAACCCATTACATATACTTGAGCGTTTGGATTAAGTTTCTTCAATTCTTCTAAAATAGCAGCAATATTTTTTATTGCCACTTGGGACGCTTTTAACATCTCTGTTGCATTAATGCCAGTTGTCTGTGACTCTTTTAAAATAGGTATTAAATCATTGGCGCCAGCGGTTAAAGTAATAATTTCAGCCTCTTTAATGGATGTGTGAAGCTTTACCTTCTCACTTTGATAACCGAATCCTACCACTGGCTTTTCCACATTATTTTGTAGATCCTCTAATACATCTTTCGTTGTATAGCCTGAATAAGCAAATCCCTTATTATAAGAAGTGATGAAACCATCTTGCTGTAAAGTTTGTGCAACAAAATCTGTGTAACCTAACCCAATCATACCAACCTCATTCATACCGTGTGCTAAGGAATCGCCCAGTGCTACATAATCTGCTTGAACTACCCAACTTGGCGCTATGTAATCTTTTTGTTCTTCTGCATTTACACCTATTGGTACTACTAATTGACATGCCAGAATGCTAGCCGCTAAAAATCGAAATTTCTTTGATAATTGCATACACCCATCCCTCCAATTTTTACTAATTACTATTTTAATATACAGGAGATGGAAATGGGCTAAAAAAGCGTAATTATTTTTAATGTTCATCACCAAAAGTTATGATGACGTTTGTTAAAATCTACGCCATGTCTTCGTTCCGGCTGGGCGACTCCTTGGGGATCAGTGAAATGCGCCTATGGTGATGAACCTTTTCTATTCCAGCTGAACCTTCCCATAAATGCCGCCACCCCCTACTTCGATTGCTAATTGTCCCGTTCTTGCTAAATCGATCATCTTGGCAATTTTGTGAGGCACGATTTGTTCGAGTTGCTCTAGCGTAACTCGATGCAAGATGTTCATCTCTGTACCAAATGCTTGTACTAATCTTTCCATCATTTTCGGCCCTAATCCTGGAATAAAGTCTAGTGGTACTTGGTGAATATATGGTGGTCGTGCACGTTTATCTGTAACTTGCTCTGAAAGCTCCTTTATACGTGTTACAACACCTTTAATAATTTGCGTGCTTTCACAGTTTGTACAAATTGTTGCCAAATCGCTAAGCTGCTCACCACATTTTGCACAGACAGTCTTATGATATTTACCAAGCAAAGGATTTAAGCCATAATTAGCTGTTACAGCTCGACCTTGTTGCTCATGAAGCGCCATCTTTAATTCTGTAAAATTTGCATTAGATAGTCTCAATTTTTGATACTCACGTGCAATTTTCCCAAGTGAATGTGCATCAGAATTGCTGACAAATGTATACGCCTGCAGCTCTCTAATGTTACTCACCATATCCGTATCGGAACTTAAACCAAGCTCTATCGCATCTATAAGCTGAGGGTCAAAAACTTCTGTTAAACTACGATACACACCTTTACCAAAGAGACTTTTAAATGGTGTAAAAACATGGGCAGGAATAAAAAGCCCACCTAATTCATGAACCTTTAGCTGCAATGTTCGCCCATCACAATAAATTCGCTGAGAGCTTAAATGGATATTTTTCATATGTTTAGACATCCAATTTGAAAATTCCCTCATAAGCGAAAGTGTTGGAAAATAGGCAAGCACATGGATTGGTCCTAGGCAATGCTGATCATAAATCTCAATTTCAGAACCTGGTATAAGTGTAGTTTCTTGAAAACGAAGCCCTCCCTGTTCCAACTCCTTCAGTTCGCCCTGTTCGATCATCTTTGTCATTTCATCCATTACTTCTGGTGACTGACAATCAATAATCCCAATAATCTCTAGTCCCTTTCTTGCGCTTGAAGTCTCTAAAATTCTTGCTAATGTTAACGTTTTGCTGCCAGTAATTTTAACTGCACGTCCACTTGAGGTACGTCCAATATGAATATGTAAATCTCCATAGAAATCCTGCATCATTGTAACCCCCTATTTTTAGATAAAAAAACCTCACATTGCTGCAAGGTATTTTATTCTTAATTATGATGGATGATTATGAGTACTATTATTTGACTCAAAGGCACCCGAGCCCTGTGATGGCATTGTCGAAGAATCATATGCCACTAATGTCACTCCAATGTTCTTTTCTAAGTCATTAATTTTTTCAAGCTGTTGCGGATCTAGTTGTGCAATCTTTATCTCTTCCATTTTCATCAAATCCTTTCACGCATAAAGTTCCCCAAATAACAAACATATATACGCAAAAACAAAATGACTGACTGTCAGTCATTTTTCATTGACTTTATTTCAGCTATTTTGTAACATAATAAATAAGCAGGCTAAAAGCGAGGGATTCCATGTCAAAAGAAGAGAAAATTATTCAAGCTGCAATTGAAGTTTTTCGTGAAAAAGGAATTGAAAAGACAAAGGTTTCAGATATCGTAAAAGCTGCAGGTATAGCGCAAGGGACATTTTATCTTTATTTCCCATCACGGCTTTCAGTTATGCCAGCCATTGCAAAAGTTATGGTTGAGAAAATTATTGCTGCTATAAACGATGGTATTTCAAAACAGGAGCCTTTTGCAAAGCAGCTTGAAAAATTAGTAGATATTGTTTTTTCACTAACAGAGGAATATCGAGATGTATTTGCACTTATCTATGCCGGTATTACACAAACTGAACATATGAAAGAATGGGAAAATATATATGCTCCCTATTACGAGTGGATGAATAATTTCTTAGATGAGGCTCAATATGAAGGAACGATACGCGAATCTCTAAACACTACACGTTCTTCTAAACTGATCATCGGTCTAGTAGAATCTGCTGCTGAACAAATTTATTTGTATGATGACAGTGAAGAAGAAACAATTAGACTTCAAAAGCTTGAGCTCCTCGACTTTTTACATCATGCACTCGGTTTACGTCACGCCTAAGTGACGTTCTCTTTTACACCAAAAATGACTGAATGTCAGTCATAATCATGGATGAATGAAAGGAAATTAATTATGCAAAAAGATTGGATTTATGTTGGATTAACTAGTTTGTTTGAATTGTTTTGGATATTTGGTTTTAATGTTGCAAGTGCTTGGTGGCATTGGATTATTATTGTGTCCTTAATTGCGTTGGATTTTCATTTCTTATCGAAGGCTTGTGAAAACCTACCTACAGGCACAGTTTATGCGACTTTTGCAGGGGTCGGTACAATTGGTACTACGTTAATGGACATTTTTATTTTTGATGGTGAGTTTAATGCTATTAAAGGAATTTTCATGTTTATTTTAGTACTTGGTGTTATTGGTCTTAATTTAGCCGATAACCCTTCAAAAGATTATGATGAAAAGAAAGGTGCTAATGCATAATGGGTTGGTTACTTGTTTTATTAGCTGCAATTTCGGAAATTATCGGGGTTGTAGGCTTACGTTTTTATAGCCAGAAAAAAACTATACGTAATTTATTAATATATGTAGGCGGGTTCGGAATGTCCTTTGCACTTTTATATGCATCCTTTAACTATTTACAGTTAAGCATCGCCTATGTCGTTTGGGTTGGGATTGGTACAGTTGGGGCTGTTCTCGTGAATATTATATTCTTCGGTGAATCTAAAAACCTGACTCGAATTATTAGTATCATCGCCATTATCATTGGTGTGGCAGGCTTAAAAGCAGTATCTTAATTTATTCTATTTTAATTCGTGCTAGAAGCCTAGTATGGATCTTTGGCAAAGCGAGAGGTTGATCTCCATACCGACTGGGTGCTTTCCTTGGAGGTGTTTCAGAACGATGGCTAAATCATCATACTCCTCGTTACAGTTCGAGACAGCGTCGGCTTTGCATCGACTTCCCTTTTAAAGGACACATCATACAAGATATCATACCATCAGCATCTGTTTTTAATTATGACGTTTCTATCATATATTTTAATCGATAGTCTATAACTAACAATCAGTGATCAGATTAAACAGGATAAACATTTTGTGTTAACTATTTATTTTTGTGTAGTTGACACAAAATGTTTATTTTTTTACACTATTGTTATCAACATTACTTTTAGGGGTGAAATAATGACAACAGTTGTGGAACACACACATCATAAATTAAGAACAGTCGATCTTGCATACATTGGACTATTTTCAACATTGATGATGATAGGAGCTAATATCACGTCCATTGTACCTTTCATGGTTGTTGGTGGCGTACCTATCACATTGCAAACATTTTTTGCTATTTTAGCAGGACTTATTCTTGGAAGTAGAAAAGGGGCACTCGCTTGTACGGTTTATATGTGCATAGGTTTAGCAGGTGCACCTGTATTTGCTCGTTTCAACGGAGGCTTTGGACAAATTTTAAGCCCTACTTTTGGTTTCATTGTTTCTTTCATATTAGCTGCATTTGTCGCGGGGCTTATTGTAGAACGTATTGGAACGAAGAAAAGCTATGTAGTCGCTGCATTAGTTGCAACAGCTATTAATTACTTACTAGGGACAAATTGGATGTACTTTGCCTATAAGCTATGGGCTAGCGCTCCTGATGCTTTCACTTATAAAGTAGCGTGGTTTTGGATGATGCCTCCTTTGCCAAAGGATATTATTTTAGCTATATTTGCAGGTATTTTTGCATACCGTCTCCAAAAGGTTTTAAAAATAATTCCGATTAAATAAAAGCCTATCACCATTACGAGGGGTTGATTTCCGTTCCGGCTGGGCGCTTTGTTGCTGTCGCTTCGCTTTCGCACAGATAAAACATTTGTAGCTGCCGCTTTGCTTTCGCTACAGAAAACATTTGTTGCTGTCGCTTCGCTTTCGCACAGATAAAACATTGTTGCTGTCGCTTCGCTTTCGCACAGATAAAACATTGTTGCTGTCGCTTCGCTTTCGCACAGATAAAACATTGTCGCTGTCACGCAGAGCAAAGCTTCCTGGGGGCTTCCGATGAGCCGCTTCTCTTACGCTCCATTAACCTCTATCTTAAATCCAATAAACCCAAAAATGTCCCATAAGTATATTGTTATACTTATGGGACATTTTTTAATTTTTAAACGTATTTTTTCACCCAGTTTAAGAAGTTATCAATAACTACATCTAGGAATTTGATAGTACCTTCATCTGTTAAATTGCCTTCTGTATCAAATTTAGTGTGTACTGCGCCAATATAAACATCATTACCACTAAGTAATGGTGAATTTACTCCAGGTGAGAATAAAATATCTCGTAAATGTAATTGTGCTTTAACAGTACCTAAGTTACCCATTGATGCCCCCATCATGAATGATGGCTTGCCAATCATTACTTTATCAACGCGAGATAACCAATCGATGGCGTTAACCATAACACCTGGCACTGTACCATTATATTCTGGAGTCAACCAAAGAACTGCATTTGCCTCTTTTACTTTTGCTTTAAAATCTAATACTGTTTGCGGTGCTTCATTTTCGATATCTTGGTTATACATTGGTAGGTCTTTTAAGCTTAATACTTCAAGATCTAATTTCTCCGCATAACGCTTTTGAATAAATTTCGCTAATTGCAAATTATAAGATTCATTACGGATACTACCTACGATTGCTACTACTTTCACAATATTTCCTCCTAAATGTGCATTAAATTTATTTTTTGTAAAGCACTTTTATTTTATACCGACCTAATAATAGGTTGCAAATTCCTCAACTGGTTTACGATAACCACGTAAACGGCGACTATCTTCTTTTTCCTTACCTATTGTAATCATTAGTGCAATTTCTTGTGTTTCTGGCACATTGAAAAGGCCTCTCATTTGTTGCTGATCAAAGCCGATCATTGGACATGTATCCCATCCACGATTTTTGGCTGCTAGCATAAATAACATAGCTGAAAGTGAAGCGTTACGAATGGCTTCTTCCTTCATAAATTCCTCGCCACGTTCTTCATAAAATTTAGCGTTTTCATTCACGATATTTTCTAATTCACAAGCATTAATAATGCCTAAGTCTACCATCCCTTGATTAAGGTTAGCAGTATTTTTATAGGCTTCTTTATCTCCTAAAACAAGTATAACCGCTGAGGCTGAGTGCACTTTATATTGCCCGTATGCTGCTTCTCTTACTTTTTCTTTTTTTGCTTCATCTAAGACAACAATGTAATTGGCATGCTGTAAATTAAAGGCAGATGGAGCAAGCTTAACATCCTCCAAAATGGGACGTATATCTTCTTCGCTCATCTTGATGCCCTCTATAAAATTATTCGCAGAACGACGCTTATCTATTACCTTTGCAAATTCCATCCAACTGACCTCCAATCATTTTTTAGAAATCGTATTATTGTTAAGAGTATGTAATCCAATTCAGTAGAGGCTTGTGTTTCTCTACTGAATTGAATGAAAAGCATTACTCCTATTCTTTATCGAACGTAATCGTACTTCTTACAGTGTCAATAGGACGAACAAGCTCTTCAATTTGTGCACGCTTTGGTTCTAAGAACGGTGGTAACGACAATTTTTCACCTAAAGTTTCATAAGGCTCATCCCCCATAAATCCTGGGCCATCAGTAGCTAGCTCAAATAAAATTTGTGGTGCAACTCGTGCATAAAGGGATTCAAAGAAGTGACGGTTTACATAACCAGAAGTATGGAAGCCAAAGCTTTCAAATCGTTCAGTCCATTCATTTAATACAGCGCGATCCTCTACGCGAAATGCAGCATGATGTACTGTACCGAAGCCTTGACGAGCTACTGGTAAAACTGTATTAAGTTCTACAATAATTTGTGCACCGTTTCCACCTTCACCCACCTCAAATAGATGGAAATCCCCTTCTTCCGCAATTTCTGTAAAGAGCATCACTTTTTCTAGCATTTCTTTGAAATATTTAAAATTAGCAACTCTTATAAAAACTGGACCTAGGCCTGTAATTGCATATTCAAGAGGAATCGGTCCATCTTGCCATGGAGTGCCTGATGCAACGCCTGTATTGTTTTCATCAGAAATAAGTTGATATTGTTGATCATCAAAATCAATGAATGATAAAGTTTTCTTGCCAAACTGCTCTTGTATACCTGTATGTTTAACATTTAATCGATCAAAACGTTTTACCCAATAGTCCAATGCCGCATCGGTAGGCACACGGAATGAAGTTTTGGAAATTTCATTTGTTCCATGCACACCTTTTGGAATGTTTGGAAAATCAAAAAATGTCATATCAGTACCAGCGCTACCTTTATCATCTGCAAAGAATAAATGATATGTTTGGATATCATCCTGATTAACTGTTTTTTTCACTAATCGCATCCCTAACACATAAGTAAAGAATTTATAATTCTCTTCCGCACTACTTGTAATAGCAGTAACGTGGTGAATTCCTTTTAAATGATTCATTTTATATTCCTCCTTTTTATCTCGATTTCGAGATAAATATGTAAAATTTTTTATTTTTCAACTGCGTTTAAACCAACCTTTTTTAGAGACAGGATCATTGTGTCCATCTCCTGTTGATCTAATACTTCAAAAATCTCATTAATTTTTTGTTCATGCTTTGGAAATATTTCTTCCATCAACGTTTGTCCTTCAGTTGTTAATAAAACATATGTGACACGACGATCCTTTGGGCAAGCATGTCGATACACAAAACCTTTTTGTTCGAGCTTATCAATAACGTACGTAATACTACTGCTAGCAATTAAAATTTTCTTTCCAATCACTTGAATTGGTTGCTCACCATGGTGATATAAAAACTCAAGTACTGAAAATTCGGTTGGATTTAAATCATATTGAAGCAAATCTCTCTTTGTTGCATCCTGAATCGTTTGATACGCCCGGAACAAGACCGTAAAAGCTTTTAAATTACGATTGTTTTCCTTCATACGACTCCCTCTTCTCGTTTACTTCGAATTCATTTATCTTTAATTCGAGATAATAATAACATATAAAATAATTAACAGCAATCCTTTTGTTTTACTGTAATCATCAATTATGCCTCGTCATATTTGTAACTGCCGTTTCACTTTCGGTACATAAAACAACTGCTGAAAGAAGTTAAAAAGAGCATCCCCTAAAATAGGAGATACCCTTTCATGTATAAATTATCGATTAATAATAGAAATCGCGACCTCTGTTTTCCTCATAAGCAGCCTTTGCTAGACGAACTGTAGATACAGCCAAATCTGCATACGTCACTTTCCCAGTAGCATTAAATTTATTTTGCTGTCCATCCATTAGCCCCATTGCACTCGCTAAAGCAACATAACCTGCGTACGCTGAGTCAATAGAGCTTGCATCAGTATAGTTTAATTTGTAAATGTCACTATGCTTAGCAGCACTCTCTAAATTTAGTACACGTACTAACCATTCTGCAAGCTCTTGACGAGTCAATTCTTTATCTACTGCAAATTGATCCGCCGGTTGTATAATACCGATTTTTACAGCTTGTTCAACGGTTCCGTATAATGGATGCTTTTTGTCAATATTATTAAAGGATTGCTTATCATTGTCTCTTCCATTCGGACCGAAATCATATCCGTATGATAAGGATTTAACTAAAATTTTCAAAGCTTCTCCCTTGGTTACAGCTGCATCAGCATTAAAGTTTGCTGGGTCTTTAACCTCTAATACATTTTGGTGTAGTAAATAAGTTAATTCTCCCCCAGCTTTCGGATGTGAAATAGCTGGTTTTTCTTTGGCAACATCAACATTTTGAAGCCATTTACCAGTTGTTGCATCAATACCATTAAACATGCTTCCATTATAAACTGGAGAGTACACTAAATCATAGTGGTGATTATCCTCACCATCCTGTTTTGCATACTGGAGCTCTAATTTTAACCCCTCACTGAACGTTGCTTTTGCCTTATCAGCAGGAATAGCTTTGTTTACAGACGGCCAATTATCGATTTTACGATTATTAACATGTAAAGCATTTAATTTCCCATCTGCACTAATACCAACAGAAATTTCATCCCCTACTACGGCAATGCCATTGACAATACGTGGGAAGGAGAAGTAATACTGTTTGCTGTATTTGGCATATGCTGTATCTTCTATTGGTTTTGAATAGTTATGAATATAGGACGGAGCCCACTCTTTTAAGTAGTCGATCGCTTTTGCTAATGCAGCATCTTTTGAAATTGGCTCTACTTTATCATCTGTCTCCATGAAATCTCTACGTATATCCCAGTAGTTTGTAATCTCACCTGTTGCCTTGTTCACTTCAAATGATGTGCCCGAGCCTTCATTTCCAAAATAATACATATAATTCACTTCGTAAATTGTTTCACCATTTTCGTTTTCTCTTTCATCAACCGAATCAATTTGTAGCTTTACTTTGTCTGAATCAACTTTTAAGAGAGATTTAGCTAACTCTTCAACTTCTGCTACTGTAATGTCCTTCTTTCTAGGTTCCAGTGGTTGCGATGCCAGTTTTTCTACACCTTTTTCCTTCGGTACTTGAGAAGTGAAACCATTCATTGTTTGCCACTGCCCATTTATTGCATGTACACCATTGAAGCCTGTTGACGGCATATACACAAGCTTAGCACTAGCTTCACCTGTTTGGTAATTATAGTCAGCCATATAACGTAAATCTACTGACAAATTTTCGCGAACTTGTGCAAGTATATCTGACTCATTCTTTTTCTGTTCTAAGTTATCAAATGTAGCCTTACTAGTTAACTCAGTATCACGATACATACTTGTAACTTCACCATTCGCTAGAACTACAATATTGATAGACTCATCACTAATTAGTACACCATTATGTGTTGGTGAATAAGTGAATGAATACCTAATTGGTTCAGTTAAAGGTCTACTATAACTTAAATCAAAATCACCAAAAATACTGTCTTCACGAAGCTTGTAATTCGTAGTATTCGGCAATTTCTTTAGGAAGTCTTGGGCAATTTTCTTTGCCTCCACCTCTGAATACTTCACTGGGTACAATGCATCCGCTATATTGGCAGGTTGGTAGTAGAAATTTTCTAATTCTAAATCTTCGCCTTTAAAAGTAAAATTGCCAAAAACGTCTTTGCCATTAATTCTCTTATGGAAGCCTAAATCATAGCGTATCGCTTTATCATCATTATAATAATGCCCTTGCCCCATTGAAAAATCTTTATCTGTTACAAAATTAAACTTGCCTGGGAATAGTGTATTCAATTGCTTAATAAGTATATTTTTCGTTACTTTTGTTTCTGTTGAAGCAACTTGTATCGCAACTCTTTCTTGCGATTCTTTTACATTTGCTGAAGCTTGTGCCATTGGCGAAAGTACACTAACAGAAAATGCAGTAGATGTTAGTATGATACCTAACTTTTTGAATTTTACCAAAATATCCCTCCTAGATTATCATTTATCATTATTATAGTATATATTACCATGAATAGAAATGATATTTTGGATTGTTTATTTTTACCATAAAATAGAATGGACATAGAGCTATTTTAGCTTCATTCAAAGAAGTTAAAAGGGCATCCCCTAAAATTAGGAGATACCCTTTCATATATCGATTACTGATTAATAATAGTAATGGCGGCCGTTGTTTTCCTCATAAACAGCCTTTGCTAGACGAACTGTAGATATTGCCAAATCTGCATACGTCACTTTCCCAGTAGCATTGAATTTATTTTGCTGACCATCCATTAGTCCCATCGCACTTGCTAAAGCAATATAACCTGCGTATTCCGGTTTAATTGAGCTTGCATCAGCATAGTTTAATTTGAAAATGTCACTATGCTTAGCAGCATTTTCTAAATTCAATACACGTACTAACCATTCTGCAAGCTCTTGACGAGTCAATTCTGTATCTAATGCAAATTGATTACCCGGTTGTATAATACCCATTCTTACAGCTTGTTCAACAACTCCGTATAATGGATGCTTTTTGTCAATATTATTAAAGGATTGCTTCTCGTCGCCTCTTCCATAAGGACTAAAATCATAATGTCCGTATGATAATGATTTAACTAAGATTTTCAAAGCTTCTCCCTTGTTTACAGCTGTATCAGCATTAAAGTTTGCTGGGTCTTTAACTTCCAATACATTTTGTTGTAGTAAATAAGTTAATTCTTCTCCAGCTTTTGAATGAGAAATAGCTGGTTTTCCTTTAGCATCATCAGCAGCATGAAGCCACTTACCAGTTGTTGCATCAATACCATTGAATATACTTCCATTATAAACCGGAGAATATACTAAATCATAGTGGTGCTTATCCTCGCCATCTTGTTTCGCATACTGTAGCTCCAATTTTAACCCTTCATTGAACGTTGCTTTTGCTTTATCAGCAGGAATAGCTTTGTTTACAGACGGCCAGTTATCAATCTTGTGATTATTAATATTTAAAGAACTTAATCTACCATCTGCACTAATACCAACAGAAATTGCATCCCCTACTACGGCAATGCCATTGACAACACGCGGGAAGGAGAAGTAATAGCGTTCGCTATCTTTATCATATATTACATCTTCTAGTGGCTTCGAATAGTTATGAATATAAGACGGAGCCCACTCTTTTAAGTAGCCTATCGCTTTTGCTAAAGCAGCATCTTTTGCAATTGGTTGTACTTTAACATCTGTCTCTATGAAATCTCTACGTATATCCCAGTATTCTGTAATCTCACCTGTTGCTTTGTTTACTTCAAATGATGTACCATAACCACCAGTTTTTATATGATACATATAATTTACTGAATAAATTGTCTCACCATTTTCATTTTCTCTTTCATTAATCGAATCAATTTTCAGCTCCGATTTGCCTGAATCATCTTTTAAGAAAGACTTAGCTAACTCTTCAACTTCTTCTACTGTAACGTTCTTCTTTCTAGGTTCAAGTGGTTGGGATGCCAGTTTTTCTACTTCTTTTTCCTTTGGTACTTCGGAAGTGAAACCATTCATTGTCTTCCACTGCCCATTTAATGCATGTACACCAGCGAAACTTGATGGGGGCATATACGCAAGCTTAGCAATAGATTCACCTGTTTGGTAGTTAGTGTCAATGACATAACGTAAATCAACTGATAAATTTTCTCGAACCTGTGTAAGTATATCTGATTCATTCTTTTTCTGATCTAAGTTATCAAATGTTGCCTTACTAGTTGACTCAGTACTACGATACATATCTGTAACTTCACCATTTGCTAGAACTGTAATATTGAGATTCTCATTAATTAGTGGTACACCATCATGTGTTGGCGAATAAGTGAATGAATACGTAATTGGTTCAGATAAAGGTCTACTAAAACTAAAACCAAAATCACCATACCAATTGTCTTCACGAAGCTTGTAGTTCGCAGTATTCGGCAATTTCTTTAGGAAGTCTTGGGCAATTTTCTTTGCCTCAGTCTCTGAATACTTCACTGGATACAATGCATCCGCTATATTAGCAGGCTGATAGTGGAAATATTCTAATTCTAAATCTTCGCCTTTAAAAGTAAAATCACCATAAACGTCTTTGCCATCGATTGTCTTGTGGAAGCTTAATCCATAGCGTATTGTTTTGTCATCATTAAAGTAATGCACTTCCCCCATTGAGAAATCTTTCTCTGTTACAAATTTGAACTTGTTAGGGAATAATGTATTCAATTGCTTAATAAGCACACTTTTTGATACCTTTGTTTCTGTTGAAGCAACTTGGATCGCCACTCTCTCTTGCGATTCTTTCACATCTGCTGAAGCTTGTGCCATTGGTGAAAGTACACCCACCGAAAATGCAGTAGACGTTAGTATGATACCTAACTTTTTAAATTTTCCCAAAATATACCTCCTAAAATATCATTTACCATAATTATAATATAGATTGCCAGAAATGGAAATCTTATTTTACAGATTATTTATATTTATAAGAAAATAGAACGGACCTGGAGCTATCTTATATTGCTCCTTAAGATTCTCATTTCTTTACTACATCAAAGTTTGACCCGATCAATAACCAATTTTGTGGGAATGGGAGGCCTAACTTCCAATAGCCTACTCCGCGAAGTTTGTACTGTTTGATTAAATTAAACTTCGCTTGAATGGATCTTGCGTCCTCGAACCAAACCACATGTGCTCTACCTTGCTCATCATAATATTCAAAGAACGGAGCTTGAGATCTCAAATCAAACTGAATAGCAGCATTATATTTCTTAGCAATTTCGATCGCTCTTTGTGGACTAACTGCTTCTGCATTAGGCCCCCCCTGGACAAAAGGCAGTGTCCAGTTATACCCATATAAATTCTGTCCAAGTATAATTTTGTTCCGAGGTATCTCACTTACTGCATATTTAACAACCGCTTCTACTTCTGGAAGTGGCGATACAGCCATAGGCGGACCTGCAGAATACCCCCATTCATAAGTCATTAACATAACAAAATCCACTATTTCTCCATGTGCTTTATAATCATGCCCCTCCGTCCACGGACCTCGCTCACTAGCACTTGTTTTTGGAGCTAGCGCTGTCGATACGGTATATCCCTGTGGATGGAATCGACTCACCGCTCTCCTTAAAAAATTGTTATATGCTTCTCGTTGATCGCCCGGCAAATTCTCAAAATCGAAATGAATATCTCTAACGGTTCCTAAACGTTTTGCTTCTTCAAGAATATTATTGAAGAGCAAATCCTGTACGGCTGTACTTTGAAAAATATCTCTCGCTAAATCACCGCTAAAACTAAAATTCTCCAAATTTGAGACAACCATTGCTAGAGAAGCACCTGTATCATTTGCAATTTGCGCCACACCTTGACTTGGTGGTACCTTAAGCGTTCCATCTCGCCTTGCCTCATAGCTAAATAGAGCGAGATACGTTAAAAATGGACCCGCTTCTCTTGCTTGACTTAGTAATGCCTCACTAACGAATGTCCCTCTCGGCTCTAAATATGCCAATGTTTCAGCTCTTGTTTTTGGTTGAGGTGGAATATACAGTCGCATACCAATCGATAAAGGCTGACTCGGACTAATATTGTTGACTTGAGCAAGTGTTAAATAATTCATACCAAAGCGTTGGCCGATTGAATATAAACTATCTCCTGACTGCACATAATAAAAATTTCCGACAATCGGTATCACAAGCGCTTGCCCTATAACTAATCGATTTGGTTCAGGAATTTGATTGGTATCTACAATACTTTGAACTGTTGTCCCGTACGACTGTGCAATACCCCATAAGGACTCTCCTGCCCGTACAACATGTATTTGAATGTCAGTGCCTCCTTCTAGCTTGATAAAATCACACCTATAAAGCTTATGAATATGGAAAGGAAAAGATGTCATTGCTCAGTAAAAACAGATTGTCTAAAATTGAAAAAAAGATCCATCGCTTATTCTAGCGAATGGACCTTATTTTCTGTGATTTTCTTAAAATATTCATGACACGTTCGACAAAGGTTTATAAATAATAAAAAGGAAAGCAATTGAAATAAAGAACCTATAAAATAAACACTTCCCCGTATACTCGCATCAAAATTTATAGAAAATGCCTGTATGACAAAACCGCAAAGCATAAATGCCATGAATTTCTGGTATGTTTTAAATGTTTTAGCTTCAAGAGGTTTATTATTATGAATGTGTAATAATAATTGAAAAACCCAATACATAAAGACGATGAATAAAAATTGCATAAACTGTATTCCAATTTCACCAAGTACCTTATAACCAAGCCATTGATCTAGCTCCACGAAAAATGACATTATCATTAAAATAATGGCAAAATTTTTCGACCAACGCTTTAAGTTATGAAAAGACGGCAACAGATGAATACCGTATGCAAAGAATAGATAGCCAATGAAATCTGGTAATATATCAGGTAATCCAAAAAAACTTAAATCTATAAAAACAAAACCCATTCCACTAAATAAATAATCGTAAGGATCTTTCATTATTTTATACCCCCCTCATCTGTTTTCAACAAGTAGTTATCCTGTTCCTGTTGAATTTCATCTATATTGTCTTGCTTGCTCGTATATTCGTAGGATTCGCTATAGCTTGGTTGCACAATAGGTTCATCAATATTTTGATGCTCTGCATATACTAGGTTCCCTACCCATGCCAAGAAAGACAAAGAAAATGTCATGTAGACAAGTCTTCCCTTCGTAAGCCCCTTGAAATAAACGAACAAAATAAATGACGAGAGCGTAAGCATGAGGAAAATGCACACTATATTAGTAAAGTCTCTTTCCAGATTGATGGTTAACTGTGCTGCACTTTTCAAATTGAACGGTTGTCCTGTACCAATGATGAATACAAATAGAAGAACAGCTAGCGTCACTGGAACCGTTAATATTGTTGCAATAGAAAATCTTGTTGTCTTCTTTATATGAGTCTTTTGGAGTTTTTGACGTATTTCATTTGAGACATCTACATCTAGCTCTTTATCAGGGCGTTTTTTTAGTGCATCAAATAAATCGTAATCACGTTCTTCCATCAATCATACCTCCCTACCTTTTTTCGAAGCCTCGCCATTGCTCGGTGAAAATCAACACGCACCTTGACTTCCGAGATACCTAAAATCGAAGCTGTTTCTTGAATCGTGTAGTCTTTTAGCATTCTGCAAATAATGATTGTCCGATCATGTGATTTTAATGTCATTAATGCTTCTTGTACTGTTTGCCATTGCTCATTTTTCTCCACAATTTCTAAAGGCTTTGACACTTCCCTCAATACGGGCTGCCAGCTAAGTTTTTCTGTTAATAAACGTTTTATTTTCTGCCTTCTATGTATATCTACTGCTGTATTCCGTGCAATTGATAAGAGCCAAGTTTTTACTTTATCTTTATCCTTTAATTTATCTAACTGCTTCATCGCCTTAAAAAACGTTTCTTGCGTAATATCCTCTGCCTCTTGTTTGCTATTTGTATAATAAAGCGCAAAATGATACACATCACGATGATAACAATCGTACAAATGTTCAATTTTAAATATATCCTGATGCAAAACTTCACCCCACTTTCTACACTCACAAATAAGTCGTCGCAACAAATTATTTGTTACACTTTTCCCATTTATTTTTACACAACTGGCGTACTTTTCATTGTTTGAATCGTTGTAAATGTTGCACATATTGGTGGTGTCGATCCTGAGGCAAGTCATTCTACAATTGATAATGTGTAATGTCATTGTGGAGGAATTAGCGAAGTTATTCCCGTCTGAACGCTTTCCTGGGGCGTCCAGTCACCACTACAATCAACCATTTCACTTAACATGTAACTTCTGGCATGTTGCTCTAATTTATATTTTGTCTTCTACACAATAAAATACCCTCCAACGATTAATGGAGGGCATAGACATTAACTGCCCGTTAAAGCCTTTTGGTGAAGATTAAAAATCAGCGGGAGCTGTGGCCCCCACTGATTAAAGTTACACTCTATTGTACATTTGATTTAATCATTTCAAATAATAACGGCACATTCGTTCCACGCTGTAACGAATTGCAGCCCTCCATTAAAAATGACCAACTCATTTTCATTTTTTCTTTATACGGAAGCTCTGCGTTAACTGGAAGATAGACTTTTAAAAACTCTTCTATGGAACTCGATAAACTGTCCATAAATTCATCAGCCTTTTGCACCTTTTCCGTTGCTACTTCATTGCGCTCATTCCATAGTACATGCTCTAAGTTTGTAGAAAAATAGAATAGCTGATACGGTATTCTTAATCGTTGAATGCTAAAATGATCATTCGCCACTAGGATTTTGGCATTATTCGCCTTCATTTCATTGCGTTGCTCGATTTGCTCCTTACGCTTCTCAGACTTCACCAATATCGCATCTTCTGTATAATATAAATTTTGCTCAATATCTTCTTTCACTTTGACAAATTCTGGAGCAACAAAACAACCGTCTGCATCAGTAATATGAACGACAGCAGTTAAATCCTTCGCTAAAAACTTATACTTCTCCAAATAGTTCTGAATCACTCGCGCAACACTATTTTTAATATTAGGTATCCTCTTATGAGCATCCCATTTCGTTAAAATATCCTCCCGTTGTACATCGAAGCGAACCGTAGAACTTGCAAAATGTTCTTCTAGATAATCCTCTAAAACAATTTGCTCCGTCTGTCCCTCTACAATGATTAAAAGAACCTTTTTAGTCACGCTGGACACCTGCTTTTCTAAAGGCACGCTTAATTTTAAATATCTTCGTTTCTTTATAAACCTCTTCATCTTGTCCGCCCAACTGAATTGCACGTAAATAAACATCCCGAGCATTATTTACCTCTTTAATACCCTTTAGCTGCATATAACGACGTTCCTCATTCGTTGTCGTAAACCATAAGTTTTTAATAGCAAGCACCTCTAACACGCGTAAATTATGAGACGTAAAAATAAGCTGGCCTTTTCCGTCCTCATCAATCACTGTTAACAACTCACCTAATAAATATTCAAAAACACCAGAATCTAATTCATCAATCACTACACAAGCATTCGGGTTATTATAAACGGCAATGAGCACACTGAGTACAGAGATAATTTTCAAAATCCCTTCTGACTCTGTCCGTAGTGGTAATTCGCGCTCCCCTCGCTGTGATAAAAATTCAAAACGGATTCCTTTTTCTCCATTATCCATAGTTTGTTTTGTAATTACATTAATCTTTATAGTCAGACCTGGAATAATCGCTGATAATACACGATTACTTTGCTCTATTACTTCACATAACACATTAAACGTATCCTCTGGCAATAACGCTGGCCCTTTCAAATTGTAAGGGATAGAACCACGAGTTTTTTCTAGATGGATACTAAAGGGCATGATGCGCTCCTCAAATAATGGTGCGATATTTTGATTATTAACAACATGTAAATCTCGATTAAAATCTATTGCTAAATTATGAAGTAATTGCATTTCTAGCTCTGATAGCCTGTCCTGTAATATTGGCTTTAAATCTTTATGAAAGGCAAAGGACGTATATTGTTTTTTAGATAGTTGATGAATGACTAGTAATTGGATCCGCGTTTGTTCATTCATATCAGAAAGATTTGCTTTACGTAGTTGTATGTCTTCCTCTGTCACATTAATTAGAATCTTTGAACGCTTTCCTTTCTCATTCTCTCTGTAGGCTATACGTTCAACCGTTGTGTACAGTCTGTTTTGATCTTCTTGTAACTCTACATAATAATTGAGGGAAAATGCGCCAAATTGATTTTCTACAAGAAACTCGAACTCAATACTTGCCGTATCCTCCCCTGCCATAATTAATCTCTTTTCCTGAGACGGTAATTTCATTTCAGTAATCCAGCCGGAGATAAGTGCCTTTAGCAAGCCAAATGCATCAACAATAGTTGTTTTCCCTGAACCGTTTTGTCCGTATAAACCTACAACATTAGCCTTAAAAAATGTCTCAAAATTCACCGTTAAAACAATTTCACCATGTCGTACATTACGTAAATTTTGTATCTTAATTTTCTTGATTTTTATAATGTCCATTTATCTAAAACATCCTTTAATAATATTTCCTTTTATTATAATTAAATTTGATATATTTTATAACATTTTATATTTTAACGAATTATACAAGTATTGCTCTTTCACCGAGTTTAATGCCTACGACAATCATAATAGTGGGCATATGTTAGAAAAGAAAAACGAAGAAAGGTGTGTTTCATTGGTCAATCCTAGATTAAATCCCGAAGATGTTGATGTTACTATTCCGTTTCACCCTAGCATGCCTTCTGGTAGTCCATATCCATCTTTAAACCCATTACCGTATCCGCCGCGTCCTCCGCAGCCATATCCACCACAACCATATCCACCGCGCCCTCCGCAGCCATATCCACCACAACCATATCCACCGCGCCCTCCGCAGCCATATCCACCACAACCATATCCACCGCAACCATATCCACCACGTCCTCCACAGCCATATCCGCCGCAACCATATCCACCACGTCCTCCACAGCCATATCCGCCGCAACCATATCCACCACGTCCTCCACAACCATATCCGCCACAGCCATATCCACCACGTCCTCCACAACCATATCCGCCACAGCCATATCCACCACGTCCTATGCCATTTCCAGGCGGGCAATCTCCTGGCTTTCCGGGCCAACCAGGTTTACCAGGATTCCCTGGACTAAACCTACCAGGAATGTAGATTTGTCACCTGACATATTTGGAAGTCCAAAATGACAATCAGCAAATGAAAATAATTTAAAAAGATGGTTTTCTTCATATATAAATGAAAAAAGAACGTACCACGTTTGGTACGTTCCATTTGAATATTCATTTGTGCATATACCATACACAATCATTTAAAATGCGTTAAATCAACAGCAAATGACGTTTGATGATGTTATTGATCTCGTGATTTATTTGTGGTCAATTCTATTAAGTCTGCGATAAATTCGGGAGTCTCAGTGAACACAAATACTTGAAATTTGGCGTTGCGCTTGTTCCGCATTGTATGGTCCAAATTGTGGCCCAATTTTATCAATTCAAAAGCGAGCGTTTTTTTATACACGTTCTTCATTCCATAGGCTTTTGCGTTCAAAGCGATATTTAAATGATAAAGCTCTTTGTCTGTTAGCGGTTTTTCTTCGTTCATATATAAAACCTCCACCGATAATTTTTTTGTATCTTAGTAATTGGTGGATTTTAGTAATTAATATTGTGATAACAAACTGATAAATGGCGGACAAATAAAAATAGTGTTATTACTGAGCGCTATTTATCATATAAGTCATATGTTAAATTGTGTTCTACATATTCTTTTTCTTCCTCGTCAGTCAATAAACGAGTTGCTTTTCCTGAATTTCTTGACTCGTCACCTCCTTGCATCTCCCAAATGGAATTGTGGTCATCAATTGCTTGAGAAAAATCACCTTTCGACCATCTCTCCAATATTGAAATGTAAAGTTCTTTATATTTATAATCGTTCATTTTAACAACAGCTAACAATCGGTCAACTTTAGCCTGTGTTATTTGCGTGTGACCCCATTTTACTTTAGCTTCAACTTTTTGATGAGACATGCTATGAATGGCTTCGTTCACTTTGTGCTCTATTAAATTGTCAGGATATAACAATTCTTCTTTTGTAACAATTTTATCTTCAAGCGTTACTCCAGCATGTTCAACAGTTGCTTTTTCTTTTTCGGGAGCAGGTTTTTCTATTTGATTTGTGAATTGAGTGTAAGCATAAGCTCCACCGATGATGACCAATACTGCAATGATAACGATTGCCGATTTTGTTTTTCTCTGCATATTATTAAACCTCACTTATAATTTGTATGTAATTGTTTAATTCGGTTTATTTTATGTAATTAGGTTAATAATAACAAATTATTGAAATTAAGTTCAATGGGTACTCCCAGTTGCTAGGAGCACCTATATACACAATGTATATAGCGTGTTAACCAGCGTAAGTTTACGCTCGTTGATTAAATACAACGAATACAAATCTGTATGCGTTAAAATAGGTAAGTCCGTCATAGGTGCTCTCTATAGCGGAGAGTACCTCAAAGGTTGTGTTGTGATTACAACCTTTCACCACATCAAGCGTACCAATGGTTCCCAACTACGAATTTTTTTCACAGTTGGAATGTATCTAATTCGGACAATGTGTCCGAGTTTAACTGAGACATTTGTCGTAGTTGGATTCTTAAATCGGTGGCTCCGATTTCGAAATTCTAATCGTCCCAACCATTTTTCTTTTTCAATTCTTCATACCATTTAGCATGTTCTGCATTTCGTATTTCTGCTTGTTTAATCATTTCTTCCGTTTCAGGGTCTTTAGGAAAAGCAATGTAAATAAATGCTACAAATACACCAATAATCATGGCAAGAATGCATAATGCTATTGCCACTGTCTGCACGACATCGCTCTTAACGGTTTTAATAATAATTGCTTTCATCAGAAATAATCTCATAGCAAAGCAGATTCTTCTTTCGATAACGGTCCAATTTTAGGAGCAAGGAGCAAGGAGCAAGGAGCAACATAATCATACTTTTAACTCGACCATTGAGGTAATTTATTTGGTCATCTGATAACGAATCAACCCAAGCACGAAGTTCACAATCTTTTACCCATTCTTCGTATCGTTCATCTGACATGTCATTTGGTCTATCTGGTTTATTAATTGTAAGGACTCCCTGTTTTAGGGCATCCTCTTGCTCATTCAATTTATCCAATTTGTCCTCAATCCTCGTCAATTGCGTAATTAATTGTTCATTGAACTCCATTTGATCCACTCCTTTTTCATTCTGCGTACCGTAATCGGTATCGTTTCTTTTCTTCTTGTTTTCCCAAAGATTGATATTGATCTATTTACAAAATCAACGTCTCTCCATTGCAAATTAACAATTTCACCTCTTCTGATACCTGTACCAAGGATTAAAACAATAACCATGTAATCACGATATGCCACGTATGTTTTTTCACGTTGTTTAATACGTCTATAGAAGTTAAGCATCTGTTTAATTTGAGCGTCAGTAAAAACTTCAATCTTAGTATCTTGCTTTTGCATTTTGACCTTGTGGGCAGGATTTTTCGATATGACTTCACATTCAACCATGTAATTTAAAAATGCACGTATTCGCAAAAGTTTAGCATTAATTGTGTTTGGTTTATCGCCTCTTTCTTGGCAAATGAGTAAATGCTGTCGCACATGATTGTAAGTAATGTCCTCAACATTTATTACTTGGTTCTCAGCGCAATAATCAATGAATTTGCCTAAAAGCATTTTGTAATTTTGAATGTTCGCTTTTGTTGTGTTCTTGAATTTCCCGTCATCTAAAAAATCTTGATATGCAAATTTAAGCAACAAAAAAACCACTCCCCTTGTTTACAGAGAAGTGGTTATTGTTATTGAAATTAATTATTTACATGACTGCTTCACAAATTGGGTGAAAAATAGCAGTAACTATTTCTCAAGATGTAAGGGAAAAACCCTTACATCATTCCGCCCATGCCACCCATACCAGACATATCTGGCATTGCTGGAGCTGCTTCTGGAATGTCTGCTACAACTGCTTCTGTTGTTAAGAATAGAGCTGCTACAGATGCTGCGTTTTGTAGAGCTGAGCGAGTTACTTTCGCTGGGTCTACTACGCCCGCTTCCATCATGTTTACCCATTCACCTGTTGCAGCGTTGAAACCTACACCGATTTCTTCACGTTTTAAGCGATCTACGATAATTGAGCCTTCAAGACCAGCGTTGTTTGCGATTTGACGCACTGGCTCTTCTAAAGCACGTAGAACAATTTTCACACCAGTTGCTACGTCGCCTTCTTCTGTATCTGCAACCTTTTCAACTGCTGCATATACGTTAAGAAGTGCCGTACCACCACCTGATACGATACCTTCTTCAACTGCTGCACGAGTTGAGTTAAGAGCATCTTCAATGCGTAGTTTGCGTTCTTTTAGTTCTGTTTCTGTTGCAGCACCAACTTTGATGACTGCTACACCGCCTGCTAATTTTGCAAGGCGTTCTTGTAATTTTTCTTTATCGAATTCTGAAGTTGTTTCAGCAAGCTGAGCACGGATTTGACCAATACGTCCTTCGATTGCATCTGCACCGCCAACACCTTCTACGATTGTTGTATTGTCTTTTGTCACAACCACTTTTGCAGCGCGACCAAGTGATGTAATATCAGCTGATTTAAGGTCTAAGCCTAATTCTTCTGTAATTACTTGACCACCTGATAAAATTGCGATATCTTCAAGCATTGCTTTACGACGGTCACCAAATCCTGGAGCTTTAACCGCTACAGCATTGAATGTACCACGAAGTTTGTTCACTACAAGTGTTGCAAGCGCTTCACCTTCAACATCTTCAGCGATGATTAATAGTGGACGACCTTGTTGTACCACTTGTTCTAATAATGGTAATACTTCTTGAATGTTTGTAATTTTTTTATCAGTAATTAAAATGTATGGGTTATCTAATACCGCTTCCATTTTATCTGTATCTGTTACCATGTAGTGTGATGCATAACCACGGTCGAATTGCATACCTTCAACTACATCAAGCTCAGTTGTGAAGCCTTTAGATTCTTCAATTGTAATAACACCATCGTTACCCACACGTTCCATTGCTTCTGCAATTAATTGACCTACTTCATCATCTGCAGCCGAGATAGCCGCAACCTGAGCGATTTCCTCTTTGTTGCTTACTGGGCGAGAAATAGCGTGTAATTCTGTAAGGGCTGCTGCAACTGCTTTGTCGATCCCCTTACGAATGCCTACAGGATTTGCACCAGCTGTTACGTTTTTCAAGCCTTCACGAATAATTGCTTGCGCTAATACTGTTGCAGTTGTTGTACCGTCACCAGCGATTTCGTTTGTTTTAGAAGCAACTTCTGCTACTAATTTCGCACCCATGTTTTCGTATGGATTTTCTAGCTCGATTTCTTTTGCAATTGTTACACCATCATTTGTAATAAGTGGTGAACCGAATTTTTTTTCTAAAACTACGTTACGACCTTTTGGCCCTAGAGTAATTTTTACTGCATTTGCTAATTTATCTACACCTTGTAGCATTAATGAACGAGCTTCTTCTGAGAATTTAATATCTTTTGCCATTTGAATTTACCCTCCTGAAATGGAATATTCGTTAAGCTTCATCAATATATTTATAGAAATTTCGCCATACTGTCATTGTCACCAATTCATTTAATTAACTGTGACAATCACTAAAGGCATTCACTTTAATAAACTAAAAAAATATGAACCTATTCAATAATTGCGAGAATATCGCTTTCACGTAAAATTAGGTATTCATTACCTTCATATTTAACTTCTGTACCAGAGTATTTAGAGAAAATAATGCGGTCGTCTACTTTAACGTCAAGTTCTACACGTTGTCCGGTCTCTAATATACGACCTGTCCCAACTGCTACAACTTTACCTTCTTGTGGCTTTTCTTTTGCAGAGTCTGGCAGCACAATACCGAATGCAGATTTTTCTTCTACCTCGATTAGTTCGATAACAATACGATCTCCTAGTGGTCTTAACAAGTGAAACAACCTCCTATTAATTAAATATAAGTTTAAGTTCATTAGCACTCTACCTATCCGAGTGCTAACTCAATTATTATGATAATCAAACAAACTTTTTTTTGCAAGTCAGAACTTCGAAAAATTTTGTTTTCTTTCCATATTCCTCTACAATAGAAAGGTAGCATATTGAATGGAAAGGATTTTGACTGTGACCAATTCTCAAAAAATAAATAAACATAAAAAAACAGCCCTTTATGTTTTACTGATCTATATCCTCATGCAACTATCAGGTAGATGGCTGGCAAAACCGTTTCACAAGCTTGTTATGAGTACAACAGGTTTACCTAGTGAGCAAGCTGCTCCACTTACGCAAGGCTGGTATATCGCTCTTAGCTTTGCCATTGCGTTAATTGTAAGCTTAATCATAACATCTCGCGATAAAACATTTTGGGATATTTATCAAGGAAAGAAAGAAACGATACCGCTATCAATTATGTGGGGTATTATTGGTTTCTTCTTAGTTTTCATTGGTCAAATGATTGGTGCAGCTATCGAAATGGCTATATTCGGCATCCAAGGAGGATCGCAAAACACAGCTGATATTGTAGATATTGCAAAAGGTGCTCCTATTGCGATATTAGCGATTGTCGTATTTGGGCCAATATTAGAAGAGTTCGTCTTCCGCCGTGTGATTTTTGGATCGCTTGTCCAAACAACTAATTTCTGGGTAGCCGCTATAGTAAGCGCCATTTTCTTTGCACTTATTCATAACGACTTCACACATATCTTACTTTATACAATTTGTGGATTGATTTTTGCCTTCTTATATCACAAAACGAAACGCATTTGGACGTCTATTATCGCTCACGTCATGCTGAATGGTTTTGTGACACTTGTACAAGTGTATGCAGAACCATTGCAAAAGTTTCTTCAAGAACTAGAAAAAATGCAATAAAAATCAGTGGGAGTTTTTCTTCCCACTGATTTTTATTTAAAGTTAAGCTGACGAAAAAGCTCGATGCTATTAATTAGCATCGAGCTTCTATTATTATTGATTCAATTCTTCGATTTGACGTCTCTGCTGTTCAAGCGCATCTTCAATCTGGCGTTTTTGCTCAGCTTCTTGTTCTTCCTTCATCCGCATTTCCTCTGATTTTAAGTATTTCTTATAGCCAATACGAGAAATCATAATGCTAATTTCATAAAGAACAAACAACGGTACTGAAACCATTAAGTGCGAAGCTAATTCAGGCGGTGCGATTAAAGCAGCACATACAAATAAACCAAAGTATGAGTACTTACGAATACGAATTAGTAACTCAGGAGATAAAATCCCAATACGCGAAAAGAACAGGACTACAATCGGTAATTGGAAAAGGAAACCAAACGGAATTGTAAGCTTAAATAAAAACGTAAAATATTCATGTATGCCAATCGTTTGCTGAATTTCCAATTCATTTGATAAATTCATCATAAACTTTATGACATAAGGGAATAGTAAAAAATATGAAAAGGACAACCCTGCTAAAAATAATAAAAATGAATACGGTATATAGCTTAAAGTTGCTTTTCGTTCTACGTCCCTTAATCCTGGACTAATAAAAGCCCACAATTGGTACATCAATACCGGCGAAGATAGAATAAATGCTATTAAAAAAACGACTTGGATATAAATTGCAAGTGGTGTTACTACATCAAATGCATGAAGTGTTATATTGTAAGACTCTCCAGTAATTTGAAGGTATTTAACAAGCGGCTTTGCCACAAAGAAGCCGCCAGCCATAGCGAGAACAAAGAAAACGGCAACAATGAAAAGCCGTTTTCTTAATTCTTCTATATGTTCAATGACAGTTAGATCTTTTGGATTCATTCCTCAAACATCCTAACTTACTTATCTAATTCTTTCTTTTTCTTGTCATCATCATCATCGTCGGCTAAACCTTTAGTAGCATTTTTAAATTCACGTAATGTTGAACCAAATGCTTTACCAAGCTCTGGTAACTTCTTAGGACCAAAAATTAGTAATGCGACAATTCCGATAATAATGAGGCTCATAGGACCTATCCCACCCATTAAAGCCACCTCCTCTTTATATCCATCATTTTAACGCATAATTCGCCATTTTGCTAACTAATTATATGTGAAAGTTTTTAGTCACTCTCACATTTTACTTCATATTTATTTTACAGAAACTGTGAGAGCTATACTATCAATTATGCCTCGGCATAATTGCGTCCGGAATCGGTTTTGTGCTTAGGCCTGCAGATGTTTTTTGCGCGAAAGCGTAGCGGCAGCGGCACCGACGCAGGTCAGTTAGCCGTTATCACATGAATGCGATGATTTTAGGCTAACATCCTTTATTAACTCCTTTCCGATTTCCGTGACATCCGCCGGAGGCTTTAACTTCTTTCAGCGGGTGTTTCGACACCCGCTGAAAGAAGTTAAATTATGTACAATTATCACTATTCCTGATTACGAATTAAATAAATGAGTGCCTGCAATTCTACCGACAAATCAATTGTTAAAAGTTGCATTTTATCTGGTACAGTAATACGCTCTGGCGTAAAGTTCAAAATTCCTTTTGCGTTCATCGCTGCTAATCTATCAGCCATTTTCTGTGCAGAGCGTGGTGAAACAGTTAAAATTGCAAGCTCCGCTCCATATTCTGCATACTTTTCTTCCAATAAGTCAGGGTGAAAAACAGGAATATTGCTAATCATTTTCCCTTCTTTTGGGGCCTTTGAATCAAATGCCACAACGATGTGAGTATTATGATTTTTTTGGAAATTGTATTTTAATAAAGCACTACCTAAATTCCCTACACCAATTAACGCTACTTTTGTCGCTTCATGTTGATCGAGCGTTTGGCTAAAAAACTGTAAGAGATGCTGCACATCATAGCCATATCCCTTTTTCCCAAGAGCACCAAAATAAGAAAAATCTCGGCGAATAGTTGCAGAATCAATTTTCATCGCTTCACTTAGTTCCTTCGAAGAAATGCGTTCCATGCCTTCCTGTGCAAAGTTTTGGATAAAACGATAGTAAAGAGGAAGTCTTTTCGTAGTGGCTTGCGGAATTTTTAATTCTTGTTTCAAACTTTTTCCTCCTTAAAATGTATCAAGCTCTATTTATGATACATGCTTTATATTTCTAAGTTTATAATATTTCACTGGAGGATTTTCCTTTAGTTAATAGCGCTTTTACACCACTAAATAAAGGGAAATCGTTTCAATCTTACATGACAGCTTGGAATAAGTAAAGCATCGACATTGCAAGCCAATCGCTCATCCATTACACTAAGGAAGAATTGAGGTGTCAAGAATGATTGTTTTACAGGTCAATCAACTATATAAATCCTTCCTTGCAGATGAAATTTTAAGTGGCGTAAAATTAGAAGTTCAACATCGCGACCGCGTTGCATTAGTAGGTCGTAACGGTGCTGGCAAATCCACTTTACTTAAAATAATTGCTGGTCAAATGTCATATGACTCTGGCGATATTATTATCCCGAAAGGTATACAAATTGGATACCTAGAGCAACATGCTGGTTTAAACTCAACATTGTCGATTTGGGATGAAATGATGACAATTTTTGAGCCACTTATCGCCCAAGAACAAACACTACGATCATTAGAACAACAAATGGCCGACCCAGTTGTTTATGAAAATCCTACTTTATATGCAAAAATAATGTCTGAATACGATCATTTACAGCATACTTTTAAGGATGCGGGTGGCTATCAATATGAATCTGATACACGTTCTGTGCTTCATGGCATGCAGTTTTACCCTGAGGATTACCAAAAGTCAATTAGCTCACTGTCAGGTGGACAACGAACTCGGTTAGCACTTGCTAAGCTTCTTTTAAGTAAACCTGACCTATTAATCCTTGATGAACCTACTAACCATTTAGATATTGAAACCCTCTCTTGGTTGGAATCATATTTAAAGGGCTATGAAGGGGCTATTCTAATTGTTTCCCATGACCGCTACTTCTTAGACCAGGTTGTTTCCATTGTCTACGAAGTATCTCGTCATCGCGTCACAAAATATACAGGCAATTATAGTGCCTATTTAGATGAAAAAGCGAAAAATTATGAGCGTGATTTGAAGCTTTATGAGCGACAGCAAGATGAAAAGGCCAAACTTGAGGAATTTATTCAAAAAAATATTGCTCGTGCTTCTACTACTAAAATGGCACAAAGTCGTCGTAAAATGCTCGAACGAACAGAATGGATGGACTCTCCTGAAGGTGATGAAAAGTCTGCAAGCTTCGGTTTTACAATTGAACGTCAAAGTGGTAACGATGTATTATCTATCGATGACTTAACGATAGGTTATGATGATAAGAAAATATCAAACGGCATCACGCTACGCACTTTCCGAGAAGATCGCATTGCACTTGTTGGACCAAATGGTGTTGGTAAATCAACTTTATTAAAAACCATTGTCAAAGATTTGCTACCACTCTCTGGAGAGATTCGCCATGGTACAAATGTTCAAATTAGTTATTATGATCAAGAACAGGCAAAACTATCGAGTAATAAAAGTGTTCTAAAAGAGCTATGGGATGAATGGCCTTTAATGAATGAAAAAGATATCCGCACAGTGCTAGGCCGTTTCTTATTCAGTGGAGTTGATGTAGATAAAATCGTGTCGTCTTTATCTGGTGGAGAAAAGGCTAGACTTGCATTAGCTAAGTTAATGATGCAAAAGGCAAATTTCTTAATTCTCGATGAGCCTACCAATCACTTAGACTTAGATAGTAAAGAGATACTGGAAAATGCACTGATCGATTATCCTGGAACGCTCTTATTCGTATCGCATGACCGATATTTCATCAATCGAATCGCTACTAAAGTAATCGAACTGTCTGGTGATGGTTCCTTTGAGTACTTAGGTGACTATGATTATTATCTTGAGAAGAAACAAGAGCTACTAGAAATTGCCCAAATGAAGGCTGCTGCTCAACTGCAAGTACAAGCTGATGTATCTGAGAAGATCTCTACCTCTAAAATTGATAAAGAGGCTAAAAAACGAGAACGTCAAATTAGACGCGCGCTTGAGGAACTAGAAGGGAAAATGCAGCAAGTAAATCTTGAAATAGCTCGCTTAGAGGAAGCTCTTTGCGATCCTGAGATTTTCACAGACCACGAAAAAATTACACAGCTCCAGGATGAATTATCCACTTCTAAGGAACAGTACGAGTTGTTTGAAATGGAATGGCTGGAGCTAAGTGAAGAACTTGAAAATATTACTTTATAACATCCCCTACCGAGCTTCTTTCTTTTGCCAATTTTAAGGTAGGCGTCTTGTAAAGCCATGTGCCGTGTCACATGGCTTTTTACTTTACTCGCCTTAATTTCTCATATATATTGGTCAAGTGCTATTTTTCGACAAAAAATGCCCACAACTTTATACACACTATAAATCTAGTAATACCAACATATCAACAGACTTTTCCACATTGTCCACAATTCAAAAATATTTTATTCACATCATTCTGTGCAAAACAGGCTACTATATATTGAATAATCACAAGTTATACACAAGTTATCAACATTTTGTGCATAAGTACGGATGTTCGCTCTTTAATTTCCGTCCTGCCTGTGGATAATTTTCTGAAAAATTTGTCAACTAATTAGATTTAAATCTTCTTATATACACTGTTTTCTCAACAATTTTTTCATAAAAGCAAAAAAGAGGTATTTTAGAATTCAATCTAAAATGCCTCTTTTTCTATAATCAATTATGCCTCAGTATAATTGCGTCCAGAATCGGCGTGCTTAGGCCTGCAGATGTTTTTTGTGCGAAAGCAAAGCGACAGCAACAGCACCGACGCAGGTCAGTTAGCCGTTATTAACTCCTTTCCGATTCCGTGACATCCGCCGGAGGCTTTAGGCCAACAAATGTTTTTTGCGCGAAAGCGTAGTGCTAACGCAGCGGCAGCAACGTGTTTTGTCTGTGCGAAAGCGAAGCGACAGCATAAGGGTTTTATCTGCGCGAAAGCAAAGCGTCAGCGGCAACAGCACGAAGTTGGTCACTCAGTCGTTGCCACAGGACGTAGCGTTCTTAGACTGAGTTCCTCTATTTTAGCGGGTGTTTGGACACCCGCTGAAAGAAGTTAAACCCAGGATTTTAACTCCATTCCAGGGCGACCATTCATTGATAAATTACCACGAATACCTGCTTCAAACATTGGTGTTGCTGCTGCCCCTATCATAGCGGCATTATCTGTACACAGCTTTAATGGCGGTACATACAACGGAATACCTTCTTCCACAAATACAGACTCAAGTGATGTACGTAAGCCTTTATTTGCCGCTACACCTCCAGCTGCAATAACCTGTTTCACTTTATATTCACGTGCTGCCCGTAATGTTTTCGCTGTTAGCACTTCAACTACGCTATCCTGAAATCCTTTGGCAACGGCAGTCGGAGAAATCTCTTCTCCACGCTGATCCATATTATGCTTATAATTAATAACTGCTGATTTCAAGCCACTAAAGCTAAAATCATAAGAACCTTCCTCTAACCACACTCTTGGGAAGGATACAGCCTCATCTCCCTCATGTGCTAATTGATCAATTCGCGGGCCGCCAGGATACGGTAAACCTAAAACACGTGCAACCTTATCATAAGCTTCACCAGCTGCATCATCTCTCGTCTCACCAATGACTTCAAAAGAGCCATGTTCTTTCATATAAACTAGCTCTGTATGGCCACCTGATACAACTAGCGCTAATAATGGGAATTCCATCGGCTGCACTAGTGCATTAGCATATATATGTCCAGCTATATGATGAACACCGATCATCGGTAAATCATTGGCAAATGCAAAGGCCTTCGCGGCATTAATCCCAATTAACAATGCACCTACAAGACCAGGGCCTTCAGTAACTGCCACAGCATCTAAATCAGTTGGCTTCATATTTGCCTGTGCTAATGCTTCTTCTATGACCACTGTAATTTGCTCAACATGATGACGAGATGCAATTTCAGGTACAACCCCACCAAATCGTTTATGACTTTCTATTTGAGATGCAACCACATTTGAAACAATTTCAGAGCCATTTCGAATAATCGCTGCTGCTGTTTCATCACAGCTTGATTCTATTGCTAATATAATTCGATCTTCCATCATAAATTCACCCACATGACAAGGGCATCCTCCCCGTTATCTGTATAATAGCCTTTTCGTATGCCACCGTCTTGGAAATCAAGCTTTCGATAAAGATTTTGAGCAACTGTATTTGTTACTCGTACTTCTAAACTCATGACTTCCATACTATGGTCTTTAGCAATACGCATTGCCTCTTGCATTAATCCTTCACCAATTCCGCGCCCGCGAACAGCCTCTATAACGGCTACGTTCGTAATTTGCGCTGCGTCTATAACCATCCACATTCCACAAAAACCGATAATGTTATTATCGTCATCTATAGCTAACACATAATGTGCATACTGGTTTTCATGTACTTCATAATAAAAAGAGTCTAATGTCCATGGTGTAGAAAATGTAGCAAGTTCAATTTCATACACTGCTGGGACATCTTCAGTTACCATTTTACGATATATTACATTACTACTCATGTGCTTTCTCCTTTTGTTCCTTCAGCCAATTCGCCTCCGCCTCTGCAATACGTTTGTATTGCGGTACAAAATGATGAACAGCATCCACACTTGGTAGCTCCACTTTCGTCGCTAATCGTACTGTTTCACTTGCTCGTGGCAAGTCATGACTATACGGGATGCGTTGCGCATAATCACCTAGCACCTCTACGATTTTATGCCAAAAAACATCTACATCTACTCCAACAAATAAAATCGGTGCTTCTAAAACCTGTAAACGTTCTAACAAGCCATCAATATGATCGTGATAATCATCTATAATTGTTTCAAGCTCACGACCTTTATAAACGGCCGTATAAACATTGCCTCTTCGCGCATCAAAAATAGGACAAATAAACCCATCATATAGTGCTGCATTTGCGGCCAATGACTTTAAGCTAGATATTCCAACTAAAGGCTTTTTCAACGTCCATGCTAATGTTTTAGCAAGCGTCACACCTATTCGTACACCTGTATAAGAACCAGGTCCTTCTGATACAGCAACCGCATCCAACTCGCTTGGCTTTATGCCAGCATTTGCTAGCACTTCTTCAATGGCTGGCATAGCACCTGCCGAATGCGTTAATTTTATATTTTGTACAATCTCTGCGATCACTTTTCCATCTCTTATTACAGCAATAGAAAGTGGTGCATTCGCTGTTTCAATCCCTAACCAAATCATTTCATTAGCTCCTCACATAATGCCTCATATCGCTTTCCAAGAGGTGTTAATACCAATCGTCGTTGATTTTCTCCGATTCGGTAAATTTCTATTCCAAGACGCTCCTGTGGTAAATCCTGTTCAATCAAATGAGCCCACTCGACAACTGACACCGCATCACCATAAAATAGTTCGTCCCATCCAAGGTCTTCATCGCTTTCTGCTAAACGATAAACATCTAAATGATTAAATGGTAAACGCCCCTCATATTGCTTTACAATCGTAAATGTCGGGCTATTGACTGTTCTCTTCACGCCAAGCCCTTTCGCTAATGCTTTCGTAAATGTCGTCTTACCAGCGCCCAAATCACCCTCTAATGTAATTGTATCCTGGGTTTCTAGTAAGCTTGCTAGCTTCAACGCAAAATGCTCAGTATCATCAAGTGAATTCATTATTTTTTCATACATCATCTCTTTTTCCTCTCCTAGCTCCATTACTTCTAGTTTACCGAAACAAGCGTAAATGTTCAAAACATCCAATTGATTTCAAAAAAACAATTACACCTTGGCGTAATTGTTGCAGCTTGTCGACAAAAAGAATTTAAATTACTGTGTATCAAATAAACAAAAGTGATTTTCACTCCGAGTTGGTGCTCATCATGGGATGAGTAGACAAGCTGAAACTACTAATCAATTATGCCTCGGCATAATTACGTCCGGAATCAGCTTTGTGCTTAAATACAAGCAAACCTATGCATGTAGATTTTTAGAGAAAAACGAGATCATTTCAACATCACTACTATACAGCTTATGCAAAAAAAGCATTGGTCCACAGCCTGAAACAATTATGCCTTGGGGTAATTATCGCATCGCTACTAAAACATAGGTAAAATGGGGATAAAAAGAAATACTTATTTTTTTTTACCCTTTACCTCACTAATCTCTTTTTTAACCAATTTATCATCTTTAAATCGTACATTATAAGCTTTTGTCATAAGTATTTCATCATTCCAGCGGTATTGATCTTTTTTCAACATTTCTCCTGCTCCCCCTGCAATTTTTACTACCTCCATATATGTCATACCTTCTTTTAATTTTTCAAATTCCGCTTCATTCATATTTTTTTGCCAGTGATACGCATTGGATTCCTCAATATCTAAAATAGGATCTCCACAGCCTGCTAGTATTACAGCAACACCTATGAGCAAGCTTATATTAAGACGTTTTATGTAATAATAATTTCTCATGCTAACACCTCCGAATCTTTTTCACACGAGAGAAATCGGTAATTATCATCGTAATTTTATAGTTAATGCTCTATTTGTTAGATTTATTACCAACTCTTTATTTCTATCAATCTTCATTAATGTTGTAGTGAAACGCAATGGTAGGTTTTTTTCAAACGCTACGTAAATGCTACACCCATTCCACTGACTGGTTTGTTAACACAGACACTGTAGGGTCTTATCTAGTCAGTTCTTTGCGGGGGTTTCGAGGTATTCACCTCCATCTAAATTGTATTGGATACCTTAAGAAATATTATAAAAGCAATTTTACTGAATAGTATTTAGAAATTATAAATATCCACTAATTTCCTTATATTAACAATAAAAAAAGTTCTTATGATTGAAAAGCATCATAAGAACTATATTATCGTTTATAATGGCGGTCCCGACCGGGATCGAACCGGCGATCTCCTGCGTGACAGGCAGGCATGTTAACCGCTACACCACGGGACCTCTTTAAGACATTTATAAATATATCATAGAAAAGTGAAGTATGCAATACTTATATATATATTTTTCATTTTTATATTCTCTATCTTTTAGGCATCGACTTTGCAAGTAAAATCGTATTTGACTTTAGTAAATAGAAAAAGAGCAACTACAATGACTAGTGTTTTGTAGTTGCTCTTTACATTATTTCATTGCCAATAGTTTTGCTTCTTGTCCATATTAGTTACGTAATAAAAAAAACAACCAGCACACAGCTGACTGTTTTCATTGCCTAGCGACGTCCTACTCTCACAGGGGGAAGCCCCCAACTACCATCGGCGCTAAAGAGCTTAACTTCCGTGTTCGGTATGGGAACGGGTGTGACCTCTTTGCCATCATCACTAGACTATTTTCGGCTTTCAATATACATCGTATTTCTTCGTCAGCTTCTGTCGTTCAGTCAGTCACGTACTTGAGTACGCTCCTTCCCTCTCTCCATCGCTTCCTCGAACTACTCGTATCTTGAAACCCTTAATTGAAAGAATTATTCTTTCAAAACTGGATAAACGGTGCATTGAATGTTTCAAACATTTTGGTTAAGTCCTCGATCGATTAGTATTCGTCAGCTCCATGTGTCACCACACTTCCACCTCGAACCTATCTACCT